>NZ_RYDN01000022.1:0-52136 GCF_003968735.1 Flavobacterium sp. RSP49
TGCAAAAACGTTTTTGCAAGTGTTTAATTAAATATTTTTATCTAATAATCTGTATCGGTTATTCAGGACAAGACAAAATAAACTGTTTTTATTACAATTTAGCAACAAGTTTCGTTAATTTAGATTTTAAATTAGACGCTTTGTTGTCATGAATGATATTCTTTTTCGCTAATTTATCAATCATAGAAATTACGTTTGACAATTTAGAAGTAGCATCTACTTTATCAGTCGCTATCCTTAATGCTTTTATTGCATTACGGGTAGTTTTATGTTGGTACCTATTTAATACTCTTCTCTTTTCGTTACTTCTAATTCTTTTTAGAGCTGATTTATGATTTGCCATTTTATTATGTTTTTATCTTTTACTAAATTTTTGTAGTCCGTAAGGGAATCGAACCCCTGTTACCAAGACGAAATCTTGGCGTCCTAACCCCTAGACGAACGGACCATTATCCCCTAAGTTTTATCAATTAATCAAAAATTGAATTTGTAGCCCGTAGCGGAATCGAACCGCTCTTACATGGATGAAAACCATGCGTCCTAACCGATAGACGAACGGGCCATTTCCCTCTGAGTTCGGGATCACTTTAACCTGCAAAAAAAATAGTAGCCCGTAGCGGAATCGAACCGCTCTTACATGGATGAAAACCATGCGTCCTAACCGATAGACGAACGGGCCCTGCTTCTCTAATGCGGATGCAAAAATACAACTATTTTTGAAACGCACAATAGCTGGTGCTAAAAAAAAATATTTTTTTTAATATGCCTTCGCAAATAACACTCTTCCTATCGAGCTTTTCCCAGTAAAGACGCAGTTTCCCGCTGCTAAAACCCTGTCCAGAGGTATGCATCTAATAGTTGCTTTAGTCAAGTCCTTAATCTTTTCCTCAGTCGCTGCAGTTCCGTCCCAATGTGCTGATACAAAACCTCCTTTGGCATCTAAAACCGCTTTGAACTCTTCAAAACTATTTACTTCAGTAACATGTGTATTTCTGTACTGTAATGCTTTTTCAAATAATTCTTTTTGAATTTGCGCTAGTAAATCGTTGATATACGTTTCAATTCCATCTTTAGAAACGACTTCTTTGGTCAATGTATCTCTTCTTGCAACCTCAAAAGTTCCATTTTCTAAATCTTTTGGACCTACAGCAATCCTAACCGGCACGCCTTTTAATTCCCATTCTGCAAATTTAAAACCTGGCTTTTGAGTCGTTCTGTTATCATATTTGACAGCGATTTGTAATTTTCGCAAAGCCACAGTCAAAACAGTTACTGCTTCAGTTATTGCCGCTAATTGTTCCTCTGTTTTATAAATAGGAACAATCACGACCTGAATAGGCGCTAAACTAGGAGGCAATACCAGGCCTTGGTCGTCTGAATGCGTCATCACTAATGCCCCCATCAAACGAGTAGAAACACCCCACGAAGTTCCCCAAACATATTCTTGCTTTCCTTCGGCATTTGCAAATTTCACATCAAACGCTTTAGCAAAGTTTTGCCCTAAAAAGTGTGACGTCCCCGCTTGTAATGCTTTACCATCCTGCATCAACGCCTCGATACAATAGGTTTCTTCTGCTCCAGCAAAACGCTCGGTTTCCGTTTTTATTCCTTTTATAACTGGAATTGCCATAAAATTCTCAGCAAAATCAGCATACACGTGCATCATTTTTTCTGATTCTTCTACCGCTTCTGCTTTAGTAGCGTGCGCTGTATGCCCTTCTTGCCATAAAAATTCTGCGGTACGCAAAAACAATCTCGTTCTCATTTCCCAGCGCACCACATTTGCCCATTGGTTAATCAGTAATGGCAAATCTCTATACGATTGTACCCATCCTTTATAAGTAGACCAAATAATAGCTTCACTTGTAGGACGTACAATTAATTCTTCTTCTAATTTTGCATTGGGATCCACCATTAGTTTACCAGGTCTGTCGGGATCATTTTTTAATCGATAATGGGTAACAATAGCACATTCCTTAGCAAAACCCTCTGCATTTTTTTCTTCGGCTTCAAACATGCTTTTAGGAACAAATAGAGGAAAATATGCATTTTGATGTCCGGTTTCTTTAAACATTCGATCCAACTCTGCTTGCATTTTTTCCCAAATTGCATATCCGTAAGGCTTGATAACCATACACCCCCTCACCCCTGAATTTTCGGCTAAGTCAGCTTTGACAACCAACTCGTTATACCATTTTGAATAATCTTCCGCTCTTGTAGTTAAGTTCTTACCCATGTTTTATATTTTGGCACAAATTTTGTTTAATATTTATTTAACTAATAATTACGCAAAACTAACTATTTTTGTAATGTCCAACAATAAAAAACCCTATTCATATGAAAACTAATATTATCTCCAACCGAAATACCTTCCTTTTTTCTTTAATAGGGTTTTTGAGCATTCTTTTAACTTCCTGTGGTTCTTACCAAAATAGCTCCTACTACGATTCTGACGGAATCTATGGCAATACTTCCTATCAAATTGCGGAACGAGAACCACAAAATGATCCAAATAACCAATATACTGCGTATTTCAATTCACTTCAAAACAACTACCGATCCAATGAAATCTTCACAGATGTAGATACCTATAGTAATTATGATTTAGAAAACGATACTCTTCAAGAAAACTACACTACTTATGCTGGATGGGGAGGTAATGCGCAATCCGTAAATGTCTATGACAACGGATGGGGTATGAATAACTGGTACGGAAACAATTGGGGCATGAATAACTGGTACGGAAACAACTGGGGATTTAACGGTGGTTTTGGATGGGGAATGAACATGGGATTTGGGTGGAATAACTGGTATGGCAACAATTGGGGATGGAACAACTGGTATGGCAACAATTGGGGATGGAACAACTGGTACGGTAACGGCTGGGGAAACTATGGCTATGATCAAAACAATGTCAATTATTCTTCTAATGCAGGCCGAAGAGGGTCTTCGTATTCCAATTCAAATGCGATAAACAACACCAATCAAACAAGCAGAGAATATTCCCGAAACCAAACCAATACCACTATTGGCAGACGAACTAATAACGCCAACTTTAGAAACAACACTTCTGATTTGCGACGAAACGCAACGAATAGCATCAACCGAACAAGCCCTACATTCTCTAGGAATCAAGGTCAGCAACAAAACAGTTCGTACAATACGCCCAGAAGAAGATCCAACACAAACAATGCGCGCAACCAAAACAATGCGCCTTCACGATCTTTCACACCAACAAGAAATGACAACAACAGCCCGTCGTCTTACAGCCCTAGTTCAAACATGTCCAGATCTAATAATTCAGGTGGCGGAAGATCCGGTGGTAGTAGTGGTGGTGGTGGTAGATCATCTGGCGGTGGCGGAAGAGGCGGAAGAGGATAAAAAAATAGTGCGGAACCATCCTTTTTGATAAAAATTAAATACCCCAACAAAAAATGAAAAAACATCTATATTTATTACTCGCTGGCTTATCATTTACCGTAGCCCAATCACAAGAAATCTCTGATGCACTTCGGTATTCACAAAACAATTTAAATGGAACAGCCCGTTTTAGAGCCATGAGCGGTGCTTTTGGAGCACTTGGGGGCGACCTGTCATCTATCAATGTAAACCCTGCTGGTTCAGCGGTGTTTACCAATAATCAAATGGCTGTTACATTGACTAACTTCGATACTAAAAACAATTCAAATTACTTTGGCGGGACAGCAACAGAGAAAGAAAACTCCTTTGATTTGAATCAAGCAGGAATTGTATTTGTTTTTAATACCAGAAACCCAAACAGCAAGTGGAGAAAAATTTCCTTGGCCATAAATTATGAAAACGCCAATAATTTTGATAATGGGCTGTTTTCAGCAGGAACCAATCCAAACAATTCTATAGCTAATTATTTTTTAAGCTATGCTAATGCCAACCCAAACAAAAACCAACTTGGTATTCCACTCGGATTTATTAAAAACAGTAACTATTTTGAATTAAACTTTGCAGACCAACAAGCTTTCTTAGGCTATGAAGGATACCTAATTAACCCAATAGAAGATACAGAAAACAATACAGTCTACACTTCTAATGTGCCAGCTGGAGGAAATTATTATCAAGAAAACTCCCTTTACAGCACGGGATACAACGGCAAATTATCCTTTAATGCAGCAACTTCCTATAATGACCAATTCTATTTTGGATTAAATCTAAATTCTCACTTTACTGACTTTCGTAAATCATCTACTTTCTATGAAGACAACAGCAACCCATTGGGAGCTAATGATCAAATCACTAGGCTACAATTTAACAATGACCTCTATACTTACGGGTCAGGATTTTCATTTCAAGTGGGTGCTATCGCAAAAGTTACCAACGAAATTCGAGTAGGTTTGGCCTTTGAATCTTCTACATGGTACACTTTGAACGATGAGCTTTCTCAAAGGTTAATTACGGTAAGAGGTAACTCTAGCGGCGAATTACCGCAGGAAGTGGTAGACCCGGAAGTGGTCAATGTTTATGAGCCCTATAAATTGCAAACACCAAGCAAGTTAACTGGTAGTTTGGCTTACGTATTTGGAAAGACCGGTTTGATTAGTATTGATTATGCCATGAAAGACTACAGCAACACCAAATTTAAACCTGAAAGCGATGCCTTTTTCAACACTCTAAACAATGACATGAATGAATTGCTCGACAATACCGGAGAATTAAGAATAGGTGCCGAATATAAAATTAAGGCCTTAAGTCTGAGAGCAGGATACCGGTACGAACAAAGTCCATATAAAAATGCTCTTACTGTAGGCGATTTGAATGGGTATTCAGCAGGTTTAGGATATAATTTTGGATCCACCAAAGTAGATTTAGCCTATTCCTATGCCAAAAGAAATTCCCAACAAGGATTTTTCAACCAAGGATTCACGGATGGAGCAAGCATAAATGCGATCAATAACAATGTTTCTTTGACACTATTGTTTGAATTGTAATTACTTCAATATTATGTGATGTTTACATATGGTATTTACTGCCGTAATTTTTCTTTACAATTTTTCATTTATCAATTAGTTACTTAAAAATTTGCTCTCCAATTAATATTTGTAAATCTATGAAATTGAATCTTAATGTAATTCCAAAATAAAATTTTACTCATTTAGAAATACTTTGAAGTTTTTTTGACATAATATTGTATCATTGATTTTGCTTAAATATAAAAAAAACTGTTAAATTAAGACCAATTAACTATTAAAAATTGGTTTGCAATTAATAATAAGTTATTTTTAATAGAAATAACTTATAAAAAAAACATGAAACTACTTTATTTATCAATTATTGCCTTTTTTATTACTTTTGTTATGAACGCACAAGTTACCGTAACAATGAATAATATAAAAACTGACAACGTTCCAATAAACAATAACACTATTAGTTTTAATAGTAACCCAATTATAAATTTATCATTAGTTGTACAATTACTAACACCAGACAATTCTTCCAATAACACTTTTGGAAACTTATTTTTTTACTACAAACCTTCTGCAAATGAATCACCAGTACAAGTTGGTTTTCAAGCTATAACTTTTGTTCAAAATTTCCCATTACTGAATTACGTTAGTGATGTATCGTACAAAAATATTTTATTAAACAAGGCAAATTTCTTACCATCAGGAGGTGTTTTTTATTGTGAATACAAAAATAATAATAACCAAATATTCAAATCAAGTAGTATTCCAATAACAATCACTAATACAACACCAATTACAACACCAACTCCAACACCAACACCAGCTGAAACTTTATCTACTAATGTAAAGTATAGTGACAATTTGCCAATTTTAGATAATAAAATTTTTATACCTAAAAACTCCAGTAGGCCTGTATCTGTTTCTTTAGCATTAACAAGTAAAGAAATAAATTCTAACGGTAAGATATTATTAATTACATACAAAAAAAGAGAGGCCGATAATAATATTGCAGATCCAATTAGTGAAACTGAGTTAAAGTCATTCACAATCAATGATAATAATATCATTTTAAACATTGCGATTGATGCTAATTTAGTACCTACCGACCAAACAAAGTTTTATCATTTAAGTTTTTCTGTCAATAATACTAAATACTATCTGGGTACCGTTATAACTAGTGACCCCATTATTAACAATATAATTACGGATAGTCAATTTATTACTTCACCAAGTTATGCTAATCCATTCCTTGGTACAGTTGCTAAAATAGATTTAGGAGGAATCCGCAATACTATTGATATCACAACATACCAATGGCAGTATAAAACTAATAGCACTGATTGGCAAAATATTCCAGATGCAACCTCTCTCAGTTACACACCAACATACCTATTTGACGAAACCACATCATTTAGACGAATAGCCTTAACCAATTATGGTGACTTTAATTTAAGCCAATTCATAACTATTTCTAATACTACACAACCAATTAATATCATTTGTTGTGATCAAATCTTAACTTCAATTTCAAGTCAACCAACACCTTTTACTGGAAATAGTTTAGACAACTCATTCACCTATCAATGGCAAATTTCTGAAAAATCACTTCCATGGAGTAACATCACAAACGAGACGGGTTCATCTTGTGCGTTCAGATTCTTAGTAGATGGTAGTAGAGGTAATGAAGGAGCTAGATTTCGAAGATTAATAATCCAAAATAGTAATGTGTTTAGTATTAGCAATATCATAAATGTTACTGGAAGAAGGGGCGGTCTACCCACACCTACAACACAAGTCAAAACTCCAAGTATTAGTTCGAGAGGAAAAATAGCTCCACAAATAGCTGAAAACAATGAAAATTTACAAAATAATACTCTTGCAGATTTACAATTAAATTCATCAACCAATGCAAAATCTGATAAGGATTTTCAAAAAAAACCATTAGAGATCGATAACATAAATGTCTATCCTAATCCAATAGATAGCTTCTTTTATGTTGAAAGTAATAAACAAGTAAGTCCTGAGAATGTTATTGTCATGGATTTGTTAGGAAGAAGATTAGATGTTAAAAAAATACAGTTATCAGATAATGTAATAAAAATAGATTGCTCAATTCTACCTGCAGGACAGTTTATAGTAATTATCAATCAATCAAATAAAATATACAAGAAAATTATAAAGAACTAATTTTTTTTTGACTAATTAATTTTTAAAAACCGTTTCATTAATTGAAATGGTTTTTGTGTTTAAAAATCATTTTTCATATAAAGTCTTCTGATTAATAATTTAAAAAGTGTAATTTTGCAAAATTCCCAAATTATCGGGATTCTAATGTTATGAGAACGAAGTCTTTAAAAAAGAATAAAATAAACGTAATCACTCTTGGGTGTTCAAAAAACGTATATGATAGTGAAGTGCTTATGGGTCAGCTACGCGCAAGCGGCAAAGACGTTACGCATGAAGCTCCGGAAGCCGAAGAGGGAAATATTATTGTCATCAATACCTGTGGATTTATTGATAATGCCAAGGCCGAATCTGTCAATATGATTCTGGAATATGCGGACAAAAAAGAAAGAGGATTAGTTGATAAAGTATTTGTTACCGGATGTCTGTCCGAGCGTTACCGACCTGATTTAGAAAAAGAGATTCCAAATGTGGATCAATTTTTTGGAACTACAGAGCTACCCCAATTATTAAAAGCCTTGGGAGCGGACTACAAGCACGAGTTGCTTGGAGAACGACTGACTACAACTCCAAAAAATTATGCCTATCTAAAAATTTCCGAAGGTTGTGACAGACCATGCAGTTTTTGTGCAATACCCTTAATGCGAGGAAAAAACGTTTCACAAACAATTGAAAAACTGGTAAAAGAATCCGAAGGTCTAGCAAAAAATGGCGTTAAAGAATTGATCTTGATTGCTCAGGATTTGACGTATTACGGATTAGATATCTACAAAAAAAGAGCGCTTGGAGAACTACTGGAAGCTTTAGTTAAAGTAGAAGGAATTGAGTGGATTCGCTTGCATTATGCTTTCCCAACCGGTTTTCCTATGGATGTGCTGGAAATCATGAAACGCGAAACTAAGATTTGTAATTACATTGATATTCCGTTGCAACACATTTCAGATTCAATTTTGAAATCCATGCGTCGCGGAACAACGCAAGCAAAAACAACAAAATTATTAAAAGAGTTCCGCGAAGCAGTACCTGGAATTGCAATACGCACCACTTTGATCGTAGGATATCCCGGCGAAACACAAGAAGATTTCAATATATTAAAAGACTGGGTTCAGGAAATGAAATTTGATAGAATGGGCTGTTTTGCTTACTCCCATGAAGAAAACACACATGCCTATTTACTGGAAGATGATGTTCCAGATACTGTAAAACAAGAGCGCGCCAATGAGATTATGGAGTTACAATCACAAATTTCATGGGATTTAAATCAGGAAAAAGTAGGTCAAACGTTCCGATGCATCATCGACAGAAAAGAAGGTGGCCATTTTGTAGGCCGAACTGAGTTTGACAGCCCAGACGTAGACAATGAGGTTTTAATAGATGCATCAAAACATTATGTAAAAACAGGAGAGTTTGTGATGATCAAAATTATCGAAGCAACGGAATTTGATTTGTACGGAGAACCGGTATAATTTTTTAAACGATTTTTTAATATTTTAAAATGCTACACATGAAAACAATTCAATCAGTACTAGTGATCACATTTGTATTATTATCAGTCCACACCATTTCAGCACAATACGGAAACGGTGGTTATAATAATGGATATGGAAACGGGAACGGTTACGGAGGAAATCGTAGGATGAATAGCGGAATGGATCAAGCCAGAACTCCTGAAAAACCTAAAGAAATTCCTGTTGAAGTTTCAGTTGCTAAAATAATGGAAACCATAACACCGGAACTTAATCTGGATGAACTACAAGTGGTAGCAATGTCTAATATCTTCATTGAAAGCTTCAGAACTCAAGGAATGCTTCTAAAGGCAGAAACCAGTCAGGAAGATAAAATTAAAAATATCGAGGCACTATCTGAAGTTACCGATAGAAAATTAATGGCATTATTAAATGAAGATCAGAAGGAAAAATTCATTGTTTTAAAAAAAGAGCAGAAAAATCCAAAAAAATCAAAGTCTAAAAAGAAATCGAAATAATCGTTTTTTTATTCCATTATAAAACTCAAATCCTAATGAGAAATATTTTTTATGCCCTATTTTTCGCCCTTGCTATTGCTGCTTGCTCTACAAATCCATACAAGAAAACTGAAAAGGTATATGACACCAAACTCAAAACATTAAAAAAAACGATTTCTAATAAGGATCCTAAACCCCTTCCTGTTGTTCCCCCTGTTGAATTAAACAGAGATACATTATACACGCAGCAATTACGCACCTATAAGGATACTATTTTCAAAATGGGATCTACGTTTTTAGAGAATGGCATCAATACGAAATGGATTGGTACCGTCAATTTTAATTTACGCAAGCCTAATTTCATCATTATTCATCATACAGCGCAAGATTCATTGCAACAAACCATAAATACATTTACAAAAACAGAAACTCAGGTAAGTTCGCATTATGTGATTTCAGATGATGGTAAAGTAGTGCAAATGCTTAATGACTACCTAAGAGCCTGGCATGCCGGAAATGGTTCTTGGGGAAAAAATACGGATATTAATTCAGCTTCTATAGGAATTGAACTCGACAATAACGGATCCGAAGTGTTTTCAGAATCACAAATCAATAGCTTATTAGCCCTTCTAACTAAGTTAAAAAAAGATTACAACATTCCTGCTCAAAACATTTTAGGTCATGCGGATATTGCCCCAACCAGAAAAAAAGATCCCAGCGCCTTATTTCCCTGGAAAATTTTAGCCGAAAAAGGTTTTGGAATTTGGCCTGATGAATTTCTACAAACAGCTCCTTTTGATTTTAATGTCGATCAGGGATTACGAATTATTGGGTATGACACTAAAAACATATCTGCTGCTATTATTGCTTTTAAACTTCATTATATTCAAGATGAAATTACTGATGTTTTAGATGAAAAAACAAGAAATACTATTTATTCTATTTACAAACAACAATAGCAAAAGCCCCTAAAACAATCCTAAACGGTTTTTTGAATTTTCAAAGAGCCGTTTTTTGTGTCCAAAATTGAATAATTAATATTTCTCCAAACCACTGCCGAAATTATTAATGAGTACTGAAGTACAACCAAAATCGGCATTAGTTTTTAGTCATACATTGGCACTCGTTGGGTGAAATTGTCCAAAACGTCAGTTCGAGTGTTTTTTATGGAGTAAAACGGAACAAAGCTTCTCGATACGCTTCGCACTTGAAGTGACGTGTATCGAGAACTGTTTTTAATACTAATTTTCTAGTTCTCGATATAATCCCGCCCAAAAGCGGGATCACTCGAACTGACGAAAATTTCCATCAAAAACTAATTACACCCAACGGGTATCGTAGGGAATTTTAAACAAAAAACTGCCAAAATACAAAAGAGTATCCTGGCAGCAAAAAAAATATTGTTTTAAATACTAGAATGAATAGGTTGTAGCGAGCAATGCAAATGCGGTCAAGACTTTTGGAGCAGCATCATTATTTGAAAAAATAGCTTCGGAGGCGGAGTCAAGTCTGAATTCCGGAATGATAGTCAAGTTACCAACTTTGTAGTTTAATGACAATGTATTCCCTATGACACTAGTTCCAGCAAGCAATCCCAGCGCAGGAGTTGCCTCTTTTGCATCTAAATATTCCAATCTGTATGTAAGACTTAGGGATTCTTTTATAGCAACATTTGCATAGCCTACTAATGCAAACCACTCTCCATCCAATGAACTGTCAAAGTCGTTATCAGTCATTGCATACGTACCATTAAAACCTAAGGAAAATGCGTCACTAAGTTTCTTTGTTCCAACGAAATCAAACTGCGTCTTATTTTCATCAGAAGCTGGATTACTACTACCGGATGTTGCATTAAAAAAGGCGCCACCTGTATCGCCGAGGAACGCAAGTTGTCCGACAAACGTTTTTTGAGTTGAGCCTGCATCAATAGTAGATTTAAAATCAGTAGGATTAGTAACTCCCGCCATAAAACTGAATTTCCCAGTAGTATATTGTGCTTTTACCCCTGTGTTAAAGAAGGGTCCGTACGTAAAGGCATAGGACATACTGTAGTTTTTATTATCAACAGCATCCAATAATTCATATCCCAGATGAGTTCCAAAACTACCCGCAGTAACTTTAAACTTATCTGAAAATTCATATGTAAAATTTAATTGCTTAATCATAAAAGTTGCATTGGCATCATTATAAGTAAACTGAGCGGCTCTATTTCCAAAACCTAAATCTACAAATACAGAACCTTTACCTCTTTTATGTGACGCTTCAATAGAAACCATTCCAAGTTCAAACGAGTTATGAGAATTAGTAAAACTTGTCAAACTGTTGTCTATTCCGGAAAAATCGTATTTGTAATACGCATCTGCAGATCCTGCAAAAGTTGTTACTGGCATCGCAGGGGTTTCTTGTGCAAACGTAAAAGTTGTACTTAGCAATACTGCTAGGATAGCTACTGTTTTTTTCATTTTAAAGGTGTTTTAATTAATAATACAGCTTGGTAATTATTTGGTTTTGGTTACTATTTAAAAAAATCAGAACTAAAATAATTGCTAAAAACATTATTTTATGCTGCTTTAGGTGTTAATTTTTCCCTAATCCTAAAGCGAATTTATTAACTTTTACTCCACTTAAATTACTATTTTTTACTTTTTTATCTCGTTAAGAAAAGAATTATCAATAACGAAAAATCAATGAAAAAAAAATCATAATTTCATATTTTTACGAAAGTATTTTAAAAATTCAATAATTGAATTTTACATTACACCCCATATTTTTTTGATTACAATAAATTTAAAATATAAAAAATAGAATATTATCAATAAATAAACATATTAAACAACAACAACCCCCATAAAAAAGACAGTTAAAAAAAATTAAATATTTTTTACTAAATTTAAATAATTTTGTTTTTTATAGTTCTACGTTTTGTAACACAAAAAAAATATTCTTTTTTTTTAAGTCTAAGAAACGAGTTCCAATGAGAATTAAACAGTAACAAAAACCGTTTTTCTATTTTTTATTTTATGAAAATTTTAATGGTAACTCCCATTCAATTGTATTAAATTTATACCATGCTTCGTACCCTAATTAAATTAAATCTTATAGTCCTTTTTATTGCTTTTTCCGTTACATGGATTAGTGAGGCAGTTGCTGTTTTTGTCATTGACAGGAAATACGAAGTGTACGAAGTGTTTGAAAATAATACGGAAGAAAACAGTTTCGAGAAAAAACTAAAAACGCTTTTCATAGGTTCCGTAGCCCTCCCAAATGCATTAGCATACGATTATATTGTTCCAAACAGAATAAACGCTTTGGATTTATTCAAAGCAAAAGAGTCGCATTTAAAAAATTCAACTCCACCTCCGGAGGGCATCGCTTGATTTTATTATATGTTTCCTAATACAACAAAAGAAGCTACACCCATATAAAGCCATTACACACTTGAGATATGATTTACTATCGATAGCAATGAACTGTACTCTAGTATATTTTCTTAGCTGATAAGAACGCACTGTAATTAAATTAAAAAAGCTGGCAAACCAGCTAGAGAAAATAATCCTTTAATATCTGAACACATGAAAAAGCTATTTATATTATTCATATTTTCATTCAATGTTGCATTAGTTGCACAAACTCACGAAATCATTACGCATGATAATAAAAAAATGGATGTAAACTTCATCAAAATGGACAATAATCTGGTTTATTTTGCAGTACCTGGAAGTAGTGAAGAAAAAAAAATTAGTCAATATGCCGTTGCCCAATTAAATAAAAAATCAGCAAATGATTCAAAACTAGTTTCTAAAAAAATCAATGTCCTTGGAAAATCAGATTATAAAAAAGTAATCGTATTAAAAGACTCTCAGACAATTGGTCTAAAAAAATCTGGGGTCATCACAAGTTTTTATGGAAAAACAAAAGGAGAAACTAATACCTCCTTTTTAGATGGAGGAGAAAAAAGGTTAAAAGAGCATGCTGCTCTTAAAGGATGTCCGTTTATTGTTATAATGTCCAATACACCAAACGATATAAAAGCAATTACTTATACGTATTAAGGAATCGTTTTAAAATGGATAATTTTTACAAAAAAAAGACTAAATAAAAAACGAGAACCGGTTTTGTACTTACAATTCCGGTTCTCGTTTTCCTTTTTTTATCAACACTAACTGAATGCCTGCACCTGAATAAAAACTACTCTATAACCAATGATTTAATATTCATAAATTCTTTGATACCTAAAGCTCCTAATTCCCTACCATAGCCTGACTTCTTTATTCCTCCAAAGGGAACTCTGGAATCAGAACGCACTAATGAATTTACAAATACATTTCCTGCTTCTATTCTCCTCGCCAAGATGTATGCCTTTTCACGGTCTTCAGTCCACAGGGCAGAAGCCAAGCCATAACGATGATTATTGGCAATGGCAATGGCGTCATTTTCATCTTTAGCCCGTATAATTGTTGCTAACGGACCAAAAGTTTCTTCCTGAAAAGCAATACTATCTACAGTTACAAAATCAATCAATGTGGGTTGAAAATTACAATTTTCCCGCTCCCCGCCCACAATTAACTTGGCACCCTGTTCCAATGCTTTATGCAATTGGCTGGACAATTGCTTCGCTAAGTCCAATCGAGCCAAAGGCCCCATATCAATCCCTTGCTGGAGCGGATTCCCTTGCTGCAACAACTGTATTTTTTGAGCAAAAAGAGCAGAGAATTCATCCGCTACTTTCTCAGTAACGATAAAACGTTTTGCACAAATACAAGCCTGACCTGCATTGAGCATTCTGGATTGTGTTGCAATACTGGCGGCTCTCTCTAGATTAGCATCATTCAAAACGATAAATGCATCTGAACCACCCAATTCCATCACTGATTTCTTGATGTGCTTTCCAGCCAAGGAAGCCACTGAGGAGCCAGCCTTTTCGCTTCCGGTCAAAGTCACTCCCTGCACAATATTTGAAGCAATAACACTTTCAACCTGGGGAATATCAATAGTAATTTGCAGAAAAACACCTTCAGGAAAACCCGATTCCAAAAAGGCATTTTCAATAGCTTTGGCACAACCTATAACATTAGGAGCATGTTTCAAAAGCGTCACATTCCCCGCCATAATTGCCGGCGCAGCATAGCGTAATACCTGCCAAAAAGGATAGTTCCAAGGCATAATGGCAAAAACAGCTCCCAAAGGATCGTAAACGGAAAGGCTCTTGAAAGACGTATCATAATATTCATCTTTCAACATTTGTTCCGCATGCTCCGCATAAAAATCGCAGTTTGCTGCTGATTTTTCGACTTCAGAAATACTTTCGGACACAATTTTACCCATTTCATTGGTAATAAGCAATCCTAATCTTTCTTTATTTGCTCTTAAAACGTGAGCTAATTTTTTCATTTTATCCGCCCTTTCCTGAAAAGTGGTATTCCTCCACTTTTTAAAGGCCCGTTCAGACAGTTGCAGTTTTTGATTTAATTCCCCATTCGTAAGCACTTCGTGTTCAGCGATAATTTCTTGCGAGAATGGATTTATCGATTTAAATATCATTTTTTATGTTTTAATTTTTTTGAAAATGTAGTTTTGAAACAGGAAATTGTATCGTCTTACTGTATAAAAAGCGACACTATTTCTTCTTGAAAATTGTATTTAACCAAAAACCACCTTAAAACTTTAGTAAATGACCAAAAAAAGCAGACAAAAAAATTTGGTTAATGCCTTTCATTCGCGGTTGAGAATAAAAAATTAAAAAGTGATACAAGAGGAATTCCTCAAAGAATTCTAAGAATTAATTTCCATAAAAATAACATCCAATAGCGCAAAGACTTTTTCCTTGTCCAAAGGTTTCGTAATGTAGTCATGAAAGCCGCACTGAAGTATTTTTTCTCTCTCTTCTGCAGATGAATATGCTGTCTGGGCTATCACCGGAAGTCCCGGTTTAATTAACTTTATTTTTTCAAAAGCCTCATAACCATTCAAAACGGGCATTTTTATATCCATAAAAACCAAACTGATATCCGGATTTTCGGTACAAATAGTAACTGCTTCCTGACCATTAAAAGCACGCAAAACTGTATGATTTTTTGACTCAATAATTTTTTTTAACAACAAGAAATTGATAGTATCATCTTCAGCGACTAAAATTATTTCATTCTCCTGGTTTTCTGAAAAATATATCGTCTTACTTGACACAATGTCTTTTTCAGTCTGCTCAAATTTTAATGGAATCGAAAAAGTAAAAACAGATCCAACTCCAATTTTAGATGTTACCGTTATTTCTCCTCCAAGCATCTCTACATACGCCTTCGTGATGGATAGGCCAAGTCCTAATCCCGTTAATTCAGTACTGCCGTCCCCTTCAATTCTTCGGAAACGATCAAATATCACTTTTAAATGATTTGTACTCATACCGATTCCTGAATCTTCAATAGTAAACGCTAAAATTCCTTTTTCTTTGTGCACTGTATACCCAAAAGTAACAAATCCATTATCTGTAAATTTTACTGCATTTGTTATTAAATTGACAATAATTTGTTTCAGCTTTGTTTCATCAGTAAGGATTTTTTCTGTAATTCTAGCTGAATTTTCAAGAATATAAAATTGAATATTTTTATCTTTAGAAATCGTAACTTTGATAGAATCATACAACTCTGTTATGCATTTTTCAATGTCTAATCCTTTATAATTTGGCGTAATTTGCTTGGCGTCAATTTTAGACATTTCAATAAGATCTTCAATGATTGAAACCAGGTTGTTCCCACTGTTTTTTATTATTTTTAAATATTCCAATTTCTCCCCTTCTGTCAAATTTGCATCCGTTAGCAAATCACTAAATCCCATTATGGCATTCATAGGAGTTCTGATTTCATGCGATAAATTAGCCAAAAAAGAAGATTTTAAGGTATCGCTTTCCTCCGCTTTTTGTTTGGATATTTCTAATTGTCGCCTTTGATTGCTGTTCTCTTCAAAAAGATTTCCTATATACCCAAACTCTCCTTTGAATTTTCTTAAAGAAGAAATCGCTGTTATATTACCTGTTTCTAGAATACTTTTGACTAATTTTAGTGGATTATAAACCCATCGTTTTGTATAATACACAAAAATAAAAATGTTCAATAAAGAAACCAGCACTACAATAAAAAGAATTTCTTTTGAATTTTTATAATTCAAATTGAATGGTCTTTTGAAAAGCAATGTCGCCACTACGTCATCTTTCCAGTCTTTCAGATCTAAACTTACAATCACAAAATCACTTTCTTCAAGAACCGTTCCATGCGCCGGAACTAAATTAATTTTTGAACTGCTTATATTTCCTAAAGAATTCAAAAAAGACTTGTCTAAAAGTCTAGCTATAAAAAAGTAACCAGACGGCGCTGTTTTATTCTTTTTGGGATCTATTGAAGGATGAATCGTTGCACCAAAAACTTCCACAATTCCTTCTGGAATTTTAATATAGAATTTTTTTAGTTTCGATTTATAAAGCACTGTCATCATCTCTTTTGGGATAAAGTCAAGGCTTTTAATCTTAGAGGAAACTGTTTTATTTATTATTTTTTGATCTAAACCATAAACACCAATGTAATCAGCAGAATAGGTTTCAAATTCGCTTAGAATATATTTATCATACCATTTTTTATCTTTTGTTATTGTATAACTAACCAAATTATCCCAGTGGGTAACATCAATAATGATGGCGGTAGTGGTTTTAGAATTGAGTCTGAACAAAGATCTCACTTCTTTATCGTATTGATTGTAAGTGATTTTGTAAAAATGACGTTCTTCCTGAATAGTATAAAGATACAAGGTGATGTAAATTACGAAAAAGAAAATACTTGCCGAAAGTATCAGCATCAGTAGTTTAGAGTACGTATTTAATCTAATTAATCTTTTCATGGAATTCACTCGACTAAAAATAAAATACAGCCTACTTTTGTAAGACATATCAGTTTTTTTTCTATGCCGCAAGTTAACCTTTTTTATCAATAAAAAAAACAAGCCACTTCAAACTAAGTAATTTTTTTATATTAAAACCTTATTTATCAGCGGTGTACTTTTAAAAAAGCATTCTAATCTTTCTTAAATCTCTTTTAAATGGCAACTTTTCATTTTTTTTCAGAATTAAAAAAAGATTATTTTTTTTCCTTGCCAAAACAGAAGTGATTCGGTTCTCTTTAAGCAAACAAGCCAATGCCATTTGTGCCAAAGGAGAAAAAGCAATACAACCCACTCCTTTGTCTTCGAGAACATCTAATAATTCCGCTTATTGTTGCCGCACAAACATGGAATATTTCAGTTGATGAATCAAGCTGGGTATCCCCAATTGTTTCAGTATTTCAGTAGTTTCCTTAGTTTGCGCTGCTGTATAATAATAAATTTCCACATACAATGCTTTTCCGCTTCGTACGGCGTAATCCAGCGCCATCATGGTTTCCTCCAATAGCGTTTCCGGATCAAAACGATTCGAATAAAAAAGAAATTTGTGGCAGTAACAAATCACTTTTTCCACGTCTGTCCTATTTCATCTAGTTGTTTTTTTAGCCAAATTCTAATTTAATTTTTATAGTCCGATTGAAAGATACTAAAACGTCAAATGATCCCACAAAACACCAACTAGTTTTTGATATTAAATGTAAAACTAAAAAACCACCTAAAATAATCAGGTGGTTTTTTCATTTCTTAAAAAAATACTACAACGGAATATTCCCGTGTTTTCTATCTGGAGTAACACTAACTTTATTTTCTAGCATGCTAAAGGCTTTTATCAGTTTGCGTCTGGTGTCTTCCGGTAAGATTACCTCATCCACAAAACCACGTTGCGCTGCGGTATACGGATTTGCGAACAAATTCGCATATTCAGCTTCTTTTTCCAAAAGTTTAGCGGCAGGATCTTCGGCCTCATTGATTTCTTTCTTGAAAATAATTTCAGAGGCTCCCTTTGCTCCCATCACAGCAATTTCAGCTGACGGCCAAGCAAAATTCATGTCGGCACCAATGTGTTTCGAGTTCATCACATCATACGCACCACCATAAGCTTTGCGTGTTATTACGGTCACTCGTGGCACAGTAGCTTCGCTAAGTGCGTACAATAATTTCGCTCCGTGAACGATAATTCCATTCCATTCTTGGTCCGTTCCTGGCAAAAATCCCGGCACATCCACTACAACCAATAACGGAATATTAAAACAATCGCAAAAACGAGTGAATCGAGCTGCTTTTTTCGAGCTGTTCACATCCAGACAACCGGCTAAAATCATCGGTTGGTTGGCTATAATCCCAATGCTTTTTCCTCCCAATCGAGCAAAACCCACCAGGATATTTTCGGCATAGTTTTTATGAATTTCATAAAACGAATCTTCGTCAATAATGCCGCTAATTACCTCGTGCATATCGTACGGTTTATTGGGATTATCCGGAATAATAGTCGCTAATTTGGTACGAACCTCATCATTAAGTTCATACGGTACACTGTGTGTTTTTTCTTTATTGCTTTGTGGCAAATAACTCAACAAGCGTTTCAAATCTTCCAGACATTCCACATCATTAGCAGAAGTAATGTGCGCCACACCGGATTTCGTAGAATGCGTGCTTGCCCCTCCCAATTCCTCTGAAGTCACCGTTTCATTGGTTACTGTTTTCACGACATTCGGGCCTGTTACAAACATATAACTGGTATCTTCAACCATCATCGTAAAATCAGTCATGGCTGGTGAATATACCGCTCCACCAGCGCAGGGACCCATAATTGCAGAGATTTGCGGAATTACGCCACTGGCTTGTACGTTTCTATAAAAAATATCAGCATAACCACCCAACGAACGAACACCTTCCTGAATACGTGCCCCACCAGAATCATTCAGGCCAATCATGGGTGCGCCCATTTTGACTGCCATATCCATAATTTTACAAATTTTTTCGGCATGAGTTTCAGATAATGATCCCCCAAAAACGGTAAAATCCTGCGCAAAAATATAGACCAATCGACCGTTTATAGTTCCGTATCCGGTAATGACACCATCTCCAAAAAACAGTTCTTTTTGCATTCCAAAATCAGACGTTCGATGGGTAACTAACATCCCGATTTCTTCAAAAGAGCCTTCATCCATCAAATAATTGACGCGCTCTCTTGCCGATAGTTTTTTATTGGAATGTTGTTTTTCGATACGTTTTTTACCGCCGCCCAAATGAGCTTCAGCAATTTTATCGTTTAATGTTTTTATTTTAGATTCCATACTTTATTTAATTGGATACTATTGTTTTTTAAAATTTCGTCACTTTCAGTGGTTTTGAACAGTAATGCGATAGCTTTAATGTTTAAAATTGTATCGAGAAGCCTTGTGAAATGTAAAGTTCTCGATACTTCCCAAAGGTTTTTTGTTTAAAACCTTTGCTCAACTCGAACTGACGTTTTAAGAGTTTAGTAAGCGTACGATTTTTTGATCTTCAAAATACTGTTTCAACGCCACCAAAGCAGCGATTTCGGCTTCTTGCTCCATTTGATTTTTCAATACATCCATATTGTAATAGTTCTTTACAAAATGCGTGTCAAATTTCCCGGAACGAAATGCCTCGTGTTCAAAAACAAATTTCCCAAAAGGCAACGTTGTTTGTACGCCTTCCACATGATAATCTTCAATGGCTTTGAGCATAATTTGAATGGCCTCTTCACGGGTTTCGCCGTACGTAATTAATTTGGCTAACATAGGATCGTAATAAATAGGAATGTCCATGCCTTGTTCAAAACCATTGTCCACACGAATACCCTGGCCAACTGGCAATTGATACACCTCCAAATTTCCCACACTTGGCAAGAAATCATTCATCGGATCTTCGGCATACACACGTAATTCCATTGCATGCCCTTTTATTTTCAAATCTTCTTGTTTTAATGCTAATGCTTCTCCCCTGGCTACTCTGATTTGAAGTTCAACCAAATCAGTTCCTGTAATCCATTCCGTAACAGGATGTTCGACCTGCAAACGAGTATTCATTTCAAGAAAGTAGAAATTATTATTTTCATCCAATAAAAATTCGACAGTTCCTGCTCCTAAATAATCACAGGATTTAGCTACCAAAACAGCGGCTTCACCCATTTTTTTACGCAATTCAGGTGTTAAAACCGAAGAAGGCGCCTCTTCTATTACTTTTTGGTGACGACGCTGGATACTGCACTCTCTTTCGAATAAATACAACACATTCCCGTGGCTGTCTGCCATAACTTGAATTTCGATATGCCTTGGCGAACCCACATATTTTTCGATAAAAACAGAACCATCACCAAAAGCGGAAATCGCTTCACTGATGGCGCGATCCATTTGAGATTCGAAATCAGCTTCACTCTCTACCACACGCATTCCTTTTCCGCCACCACCTGCAGAGGCTTTAATCAGAATTGGAAAACCAATTTTTTTGGCAACCACTTTCGCTTTTTCGACATCCGTTATGGCTTCGTCAAAGCCCGGAACCATTGGAATGTTGTATTGCTTAACAGCCTCTTTCGCCGCTAATTTACTTCCCATGATTTTGATCGCTTTCGACTTTGGACCAATAAAAATGATATTATTTTTCTCTGCTTCTTCGGCAAAATCAGCATTTTCACTCAGGAATCCGTACCCGGGATGAATTGCATCTACGTTTAATGATTTCGCAACCTCTATGATTTTACTTCCCAATAAATAGGATTGATTAGAAGGAGCTTCGCCAATCCAAACGGCTTCATCAGCAAATTTTACGTGCGGTGCATTTCTGTCGGCAGTAGAATATAGTGCTACAGTTTTAATGCCCATTTTTTTTGCGGTTTTCATCACTCTTATGGCGATTTCACCTCTATTGGCAACTAATAATTTTTTCATTTTATATTTTTTAACCGCAGACTCGTTAATTTTAATTCTCTCACAATCAATTGCGTTGTATAATTTAAAATTCTCTTTTAAATTAGTGGTGTTTTATTCAAATTCAATTAACAACTGTCCTTTATCTACGGCATCACCCATCATTACTGATATGGTTTTGATAACGCCATCACGCGGAGAAAGAAAGCTATTTTCCATTTTCATGGCCCCTAAAATAATAAGATTGTCATTCTCTTTGACGGTTTGTCCTACTACCACACTTATTTCGAGAATTAAACCTGGCATGGGTGCTTTGATAAAATTGACTTGTTTGGTAAGCCCTACTTCGAATCCCATTTCCTTGATCAGAACATCCAAAGGATTTGAAATGGCAACTATGTAGGTGTTATTGTTTACCTTTACGGTGTAGCTTTTTTGAAGAAAATCAGAAGTGATGATTTCCGCTTGATAAGGAGTGTTTGAGTGCAAAACATGAAACTTATTCGTTTCCACACGCACTGCATCCAGTTGTGAAATACTTTTCTTTTCTAAATCAAAATGAAAAGTGTCATTTACATTAACTTTATAACCAATACTCATTTGCTTTTATTTTATGGTCGTAAAAATAGGCAAAAGAAAACGTTTTCGTAAACCAATGAAGAAAGTTTTATGCAAATTTAGTATAGGTATCAAAAATAAAATTATAATACTAACAACCCATATTCTCGCAGCGTTTTAATTGGTTTGGAGTACCAAAACAATTCAAAGTCCTCCAGATATGATTCGAAATCTATTTTTATTTCTTGAAAGCTGTGAGTTTTAGAATTCGAAACAGCGATTTTCTGTAGCATTTCTACCAGCCATTCTCCCTCCCTTTTATTCGTTTGAATACTGAAACTTTCTTTTTTATCATGAAATATCAAAGTCATTAGTTCCCAAGAATTTCCTTTTTTAGATTTGGTAAAATGTTCCACAAATGGTTTGCCGCCTAACCAAACGATTTTAGCAGTGGGTTTGACGCTAAAATCATTGTCTTCTTGTAGAGCATCAAAAATAAAATCAGGTGAAATTTTAGTTTTTGGAATTTTAAATTCAAACCAATCCTGCAATTCGTAATCAAAACAGATTCCGTGCATGAAATTGAACAACGATTTCTTAAGTCCAAAACTGAATTTATCATGGTCGATTCCTGTTGCATCGGCATAATTAATATCGTTATTGGCAAAAGTTCCAATGATTTCGGTTTCTTTTGTCACACCAAATTTCTCCGGATACAAGCCTACTGGACTGTGCGCCGTCATAGCAAATTGATGCCAAAATCCTGATTGTAATACCCCAACTTCAAATAACTGACGCACCATTTCGAGACTATCTATCGTTTCCTGAATGGTTTGCGTAGGATAGCCGTACATCAAATAGGAATGAACCATGACTCCTGCTTCGGTAAAATTTCTGGTGACTTTAGCCACTTGCTCCACCGTAACGCCTTTGTCAATCAATTTTAATAATCGATCAGAAGCTACTTCGAGACCACCAGAAACCGCAATGCAACCGGAAGCTTTAAGTAGCAAACACAAGTCTTTGGTAAAACTTTTTTCGAATCGAATGTTCGTCCACCACGTCACGGCTATTTTCCTACGAAGAATTTCGAGAGCTAGAGCCCGCATCAAAGCCGGTGGCGCCGCTTCATCTACAAAATGAAATCCGTTCTCACCTGTTTGGGCAATCATTTCCTCCATTCGGTCGCATAATAAATTGGCCGCCACGGGTTCGTAAATTTTGATGTAATCCAAAGAAATATCGCAAAACGTACATTTCCCCCAGTAACAACCATGTGCCATGGTAAGTTTATTCCATCTCCCATCACTCCACATGCGGTGCATGGGATTCACAATTTCGATAACCGAAATGTATTTATCCAAAAATAAATCCGAATAATCCGGAGTTCCTACTTGTGATTGTTTGTAATCGTGTTTCAGGGAATTATTTTTATAAACTACTTTTCCGTCTTCCAACAGAAAGGTTCGTTTATAAGAATTGTAATCTGTCCCGAAATTTCGGGATTCAATATTAGAGATTAATTCTTCTATTGGCATTTCCCCATCGTCCAAAGTAATAAAATCGAAAAACTCAAACACACGAGCGTCAGAAAGTGAACGCAATTCTGTATTTGGAAAACCACCACCCATCGAAATCTTGATATTGGGATAATGCTTTTTAACCCATTGTGCCGAACGAAAAGCCGCGTACAAATTTCCTGGAAACGGAACTGAAATCAAGAATAATGTAGGTTTTATAGTTTCTATTTTTTCTTTTAAAATAGAAAGAAGAACGGTATCAATATAAGTTGGTTCCTGTTGCAAGGCTTCATACAATTCGTCAAAAGAATTCGCACTTCGTCCCAAACGTTCTGCATAGCGGCTGAAACCAAAATTAGCATCTACACATTCGACAATAAAATCTGAAATATCTTCGAGATACAAAGTCGCTAAATGCTTGGCTTTGTCCTGTGTTCCCATCGTTCCGAAAGCCCAATCAAGTTCTTCCAATTGTGCAAAACTGGACGCTTCCGGCAAGAAATCTTCCTGACAAATTTGAAGCGCCAATGTTGGATTTTTTCCTTGCAGAAAAGCAATCACGGGATCAATCGTCTTTACATATTCATCTTGCAAAGCTTGAATTCTTTGGGAGTTGGGTGTTCGCTTTTGGGTCCTAGCTGTGGCAATAGCAAACACATTTTGCAAACCTTCTTTAGAAAACAATTCCAATATCACCTCAATACCCAAATCCGCCTGAACAGACTCAATGTTTTTGGTATTCAGAAACCCTTTAATATAAGCGGTCGCCGGATACGGAGTGTTGAGTTGGGTAAACGGAGGCGTGATGATGAATAATTTGGTTTTCAAAAGAAATAAGTTTTGTGCAAAAATAAGGGATAATTCTGTTCTTATCAACAAAGTAAAAGTCCATATTATTATTTATTCTTTGGATTCAAATATAAAACAAAGCTATTTTTAGTTTCAACGTAATATATAGGTATTTAATTATATTTATCTTGCTGTAAATCCTACTTCTGAAGCGAATATTTCCTTTTTCATTTACAATGCAAAGTCAATGTTTTGATTGCGCCAAAAACCTACGTGGTTGCAATGATGATGCTACCGCCGATTTAAAGAAAGCAAGCGATGGTATATACCTAGCAAAGAATTAAACAATTAACTCAAAAATAGTTCATGTGACGGAAGTCTTAATGGTCATCAACTTCCATCAGGTGATTATTGGTATACAGCAACCAGAACTGATGAAAATGAATACAAAGGTCATTTTGGTTTGAAGCGATAGCAAATTATCAAAACTTATGCTCTTTTTTGCTGACCATCAACAATGAAAATAAAGAGACACAGGCTGCCGTACTTAAGTAAAACCCAACGTAGGTCAGGCTAAACTGTGTAGCTAACCAAATCGCAATCATAGGGGCAAAAGCGGCTCCGATAATTCCTGCCATGTTAAATGCCAAAGAGGTCCCTGAATAACGCACCGTTGTAGGAAACAGTTCTGATAAAAAAGTCCCCAATGGGCCATATGTGAATCCCATCAGCGCCATTCCAACACATAAAAACAAAGTCACAAGAACCGAACTGGCAGAATTTAAGAAAAATGAAAATGCAAAACCAAAAACAGCTATTGCTATCGTTGCATAAATAAGCATTTTTCTACGCCCAATACAATCCGCAATTAAAGCAGAAACAGGAATAAAAAACGCAAAAAACAATACCGAAAACAATTGCATCAATAGAAAATCCCTTTTGGAATAACCTAAATCTGACGTTGCCCAACTAAGCGTGAACACCGTCATGAGATAAAAAACCAAGAAAGTTGTAATCGACGCAAATGTGCCAAAAATCAATTGGTTTTTATAAAATTTTAATAAAGTAAAAAAGGGAATTTTAACCTCTTGTTGTTCTTTTTTAGAGTTTTTGAAAGCAGGAGTTTCATCAATTTTTAATCGGATATAGAAACCTACAACAACCAATAACGAACTCCCTATAAACGGAATTCTCCACCCGTAGTCCAGAAAAGCTTCGGCACTCATTGTGTCTGTCAAAATCAAGAAAGTACCACCTGAAAGCAACAAGCCTATTGGAGCTCCCAATTGTGGGAACATACCATACCAAGCACGCTTATTAGCCGGAGCATTTTCGATTGCCAATAAAACCGCTCCACCCCATTCGCCACCTAAACCAACTCCTTGACCAAAGCGACACAACATAAGTAATAAAGGAGCTGTAATTCCAATACTGGCATAACTTGGTAAAAAACCAATACAAACAGTTGAAATCCCCATTGTTAATAATGCAATTACTAAGGTGGTTTTACGTCCAATTTTATCACCATAATGGCCAAAGACTGCAGAACCTAAAGGTCGGGAAAGAAAAGCAATCGAAAAAGTTGCAAGAGATAATAAAACAGAATTAGTATTATCTGTTGAAGGAAAAAACAATTGAGGAAAAACTAAAACTGCTGCATTAGCATAAATATAAAAATCAAAAAACTCTATAGTTGTACCAATTAAACTGCCAAAAAGAACATGTTTTAAAGAATTTTTATTCGTAAGCTTTAAATTATCTTTCATAAAATTGTTAATTTTTTTTGATAAAATTGATACTATTTTTCGAAAGTAACAAATATTATAGTTCCAATATTTTTCGGTAATTTAGCCTCAAATAAAATTCCATATGCCAACCGACTGTATCAGCTATCAAAATTCAGGATATTTTTCTTCTTTGATGAACGATTATTTAGATCAAAAAAATAATTTACATTCTCTATACAATAGATTTCCAACGCTGGAAAACTTTGAAAAGCAAATCCTTGAAAAGCAAAATAACTTCCCCTCCCCAGCCCTCCCCGAAGGGGAGGGAGTCGAAATGGATAAAAAAATTGTCAATGACAATAAAAGAAATATTTTAGTTTCAGTCTTAAAAAAACAATATTCGGCTATTTCAACTTCTGTTTTAACAAAACAAAATATTGAAACTTTAGCCCTTCCAAATACATTTACTGTAACCACTGGCCATCAGCTAAATTTATTCAGTGGACCTTTATATTTTTTATACAAGATTATTTCGACAATTAATTTGACAACCGAATTAAAAACGAAATATCCCACCTATAATTTTGTCCCCATTTACTGGATGGCTACCGAAGACCATGATTTTGAAGAAATCAATTATTTTAATTTTAAAGGCAAAAAATTCCGTTGGAACAAAGAAAGTACAGGTCCTGTTGGACGATTGTCTACTAAAGGTTTATCCGATTTTCTAGAAGTATATGCGCTGGAATTAGGTTCCGGTACGAATGCAGATACTCTAAAAAAATTATTCAAAGACTCTTATCTGAAACACGATAATTTAGCCGATGCCACACGATTTTTGGCAAATGCATTATTTGGTGCAAATGGTTTGGTCATTTTAGATGCGGATAATTCAGACTTAAAAAGAGCTTTTATTCCATTTGCAAAAGAAGAATTACTACACCAATCCTCGCATAAATTAGTACTAGAAACTGCCGAAAAATTAAAAGAGTATACGATTCAAGTGAATCCTCGTGAAATCAATTTGTTTTATATTGAAGATAGTATCAGAGAACGCATCATCTTTGAAAATGATCGATACAAAGTAAACCATACTAAAATTGAGTTTTCTGAAACAGAAATTCTATCCCTTTTAGAAAATCATCCAGAGAAATTCAGTCCTAACGTGATTATGCGTCCGTTATATCAAGAAGTTATTCTCCCCAATTTATGCTACATTGGCGGAGGAGGAGAGATTGCCTATTGGCTAGAACTACAATCGTTTTTTGCCGCTGCAAAAGTAACTTTTCCAATACTTTTGCTTAGAAATTCCGTACTATTAGCAACCGAAAAGCAAGCTAAAAAAGCAGACAAATTAGAATTGAATTGGGAAAATTTATTTTCGAAACAGGCAAATTTAGTACCTACTAAAACCAAAGAATTATCAGATTTCCCAGTTGATTTAACACATCTCAAAATCCAATTGGAAAAACAATTTAAGGAGCTTTATGATGTTGCGACCAAAACCGATAAATCTTTTATTGGAGCGGTAAAAGCCCAGGAAACAAAACAAAACAAAGGATTAGAAAATCTGGAAAAACGATTGCTAAAAGCACAAAAAAGAAAACTAAGTGACGTTTTACAACGCATCACCTACTTGCAAAATGAGCTGTTTCCCAACCAAAGTTTACAGGAACGACAAACTAATTTTTCCGAATTTTATTTGGAATACGGAGACAATCTGATTCCTACATTAGTCAAACAACTCCAACCGCTGGATAATAAATTTGAAATTATTGTACTTTAATCAGATTACGATTATTTGAATGACTTAATTGTAAAAATATTCAATAAAAAAATGCTAATTTTGCATAAAATTAAAAAAAATAAAAATGGCTACTAATAGAACTTTTACCATGATCAAGCCGGATGCTGTTGCTAACGGAAACATCGGAAACATACTTGCAATGATTACTACGGCAGGTTTCAAAATCGTTTCTTTAAAATTGACACAATTAACTGTTGCTGATGCACAAGCTTTTTACGAAGTGCACGCTGCAAGACCTTTCTATGGTGAATTAGTTGAGTTTATGTCAAGAGGACCAATTGTTGCTGCTATTTTAGAAAAAGACAACGCTGTTGAAGATTTCAGAACTCTAATTGGAGCTACAAACCCAGCTGACGCTGCTGAAGGAACTATCCGTAAAGCATACGCAACCTCGATTGGAGAAAATGCAGTTCACGGTTCTGATAGCGATGAAAATGCAGCTATCGAAGGTGCGTTCCATTTTGCCGGAAGAGAGCAGTTCTAGTATCGGTTTTCAGTCGCAATTGACAGTTACGAATTATAATAAAATAGAAATCCCGTTTCAAAATTGAAACGGGATTTTTTTATATCAAAAATCTGAAATCTAAATTCGTTAATCAACAATCTAAAATCATTACCTTAAAACCACATCCTTCACCACATCTCGTCTTAGTTCCTCATTAATCATAGCCACAATTTTTGATTTGCCATGACTTAATTCCTCCCGTAAAACGGACGAGGTCAACTCTACACACAACGTACTTCCTTTCAAAACTACATTATTGGTATAACTGTTCACACCGTTACCCATCAAGTTTTTCCAAGCGTATTTTACGTCCATTTGATCCATTCCGGGCTGCAACTTATTTACTTGGATAATTTGTTTCAAAACATCCCCTATCGTACTTTGATTATTTAGTCTCTTTGCCATCGCCCAGTAAATTTATTGGTGTTGCTTTCTTGTAATGATATGCTGTTTTTTCTTTGTTCAGTAATACTAATTCTTCCGCTGACACTGCAATTATTTCCTCACTCCATTTCATATAAGGTGTTGAATAATCCACAAACGCCTTGTCATCTGCAAATCGAATTGAAACCTTTTCATACGCATCATTCACCATAAAAGTACCGTCCAGTTGTGGCATGACTTTCTTTCGAAACCCTTTATTCTTTTTGTCAACTTCAAAATAATCATACACTTCATTCATCTTATACTCCTTGTTTTCCCCCTTATCAAAAACAACCTTTTTAATTTCCCAATAGCCGTTTATGTTGGCAATATCAGCAGGTATAATTTCTTGCTGGCATCCCACAAAAAGGAATGCAATAAAAAGAAAGCTAAATGTATTTTTCATATAATTAATATTTTAAGGAGCTATTTCCTGCTTTTCACTTCAATCTTTTTATCCGCCTAAAAAGCGGCTAAAAAAGGATTTACGCTTCAATCAGGGCTAGGTATTTTGAAGTAACCATACTTAAATTGCATACAACAAAGTTACTCTTATTAAATTCACAGAAAACAAAAAAAGTAGAACACATTAAACTATTTTATATATCACTAACCATAAGGTAATTAGAACTAAATCAGAGCAAAATGTAAAAAATAATCTACCGTATCGTCCTCACAATATTTTGCATAAGCTACAATTCTGAAACTTCAGAACCAACGTCTACTCCAACAGATACACCCTATTTCCTTCCACTAACCGGCGCCACTTGGGTAACAAAATCTAGTATCATTCTTGTCAACGGCCGAATTGTTATGGGAAATCATTTCAATGGTCATCACGCCAATTGGAATTCAACGGTAGTTTAATACCAACAGCTCCTGCCGACATGTTTATGGCCTTAGGCAAAAACGATCAAAAAATTTATGTCATTCCGAGCAAGAAAATGCTCGTTATCAGAATGGGAGAGGTGGTAAACCTTGACAATCCAACTTTAGCTTTATCTGATTTTGATGAAATATTACAGCAGAAAACTAGTGTTTTATATCAGTAAATCTATTTGGTTTTCAAACGTTTAAGAAACCCTAAAACAAAGAAAACCAATCCCATAAGTATCAAAAAATAATACAGACTGATACTTATATCTCGAATAAGATTAGCCGTTATAAAAGAAACTATACTCCCAAAATAAAGGTATAGTGGTGGTACATTTTTTAAAGAAGAAAAATCCATAATTGTCTTTTATTTAAAGAATGAATCTACAAATTCATATTTATTAAAAACCTGAAGATCCTCAATTCCTTCTCCAACACCAATATATTTTACAGGAATTTTAAACTGATCTGAAATTCCTATCACCACACCGCCTTTGGCAGTGCCGTCAAGTTTTGTAACCGCTAAACAAGTAACCTCAGTAGCGGCAGTGAATTGTTTGGCTTGTTCAAAAGCATTCTGACCCGTTGAACCATCCAAAACTAGCAGTACATCATGTGGCGCATCTTCAACAATTTTTTGCATCACTCGTTTTACTTTGGTCAATTCGTTCATTAAATTAATTTTATTATGCAAACGACCTGCGGTATCAATGATAACGATATCCGCATTTTGCGCCACCGCGGATTGCAAGGTATCAAAAGCCACCGAAGCCGGATCACTTCCCATATCCTGACGAACAATAGGAACTCCTACTCGATCTGCCCAAATTTGCAACTGGTCAATGGCAGCGGCTCGAAAAGTATCAGCTGCGCCCAGCACAACGTTGTATCCTTGTTTTTTAAACTGAAAGGCTAATTTACCAATAGTAGTAGTTTTACCAACTCCATTTACACCCACTACCATCAAAACATACGGCTTAGTCTGAGTTGGAATTACAAACTCAGTGGCTTCACCGGAGTTAGTCTCTGATAATAAAGCCGCAATTTCTTCTCTAAGGATCAGATTGAGTTCTTCAATTCCCAGATATTTATCTGCTGCTACCCGACTTTCTATTCTTTCAATGATTTTCAAAGTCGTATTGACACCAACATCGGAAGCAACCAGAATTTCTTCTAAATTATCCAGGACTTCCTCATCCACTTTTGACTTTCCGGCAACCGCTTTGGTTAACTTAGAAAAGAAATTTGTTTTTGATTTTTCAAGACCTTTATCTAATGTTTGCTTCGCCTGTTCGGTTAGGCTCGGGTCTTTTTTGTCTGCTGAAAATATTCTTTTGAAAAAACTCATTGTGTAAATAGTATTAAGAATGAAGTATTTAAGTCCAAAGAACAAATACAATTTCTAATGGTAAATATAGAAAATAAAAAAGCTACTTCCGAATGAAAGTAGCTTTTCTATATACTGCTGTTGTAAATTATTTCTTTTTCAAGAATTCATCAACTGATTCTGGAGTCATAATAGATTCTACGAATGTATATGCACCTGTTTTTGGAGATTTCACCATTTTGATGGCTTTTGATAATCTCTTAGAAGATGTCTGTAACGATGCTACGGTTTTCTTTGCCATGATTCAAATGTTATTTAAATTTAAATAAAATCTCTAAATGTGACCATTTCTAGATTTCTATTAAAATCTCTAATTATTATTTAATTTCTTTGTGAACAGTTACTCTTTTCAAGATTGGATTAAATTTTTTAATCTCTAATCTGTCTGGAGTATTTTTTTTGTTCTTTGTTGTTATGTATCTTGAAGTCCCTGCAACACCTGATGTTTTGTGTTCAGTACATTCTAAAATTACCTGGATTCTATTACCTTTCTTTGCCATCTTGCTATTTTTTTATTTTGGAAGGGATTATTTAATAAATCCTTCTGCTTTTGCTTTTTTCAAAACTGCAGCGATTCCATTTTTATTAATTGTTTTTACCGTAGATGCAGCTACTCGTAGAGTAATCCATCTATCTTCTTCTGGAAGATAAAAACGCTTTTTAACTAAGTTTACAGAAAATTTTCTCTTAGTTTTGTTCATAGCGTGAGAAACGTTATTTCCTACCATCGCTCTTTTACCTGTAAGGTCACAAACTCTTGACATTATACTTATCTTTTATCGTTATTCAAAATCAGGGTGCAAAGAAAAGAAAAATAAACCTATTAAGCAACATATTTACTGCACATTTTTTAAAATTTCTTTCTGTACTAGTTCTAAACTTTTTATTACCGCTCTATCTATCACTTTTTCACGGGGTTGACCAAAATTGAATTCTTCAACAATTACTTCCTTTGGTGTTGCTATTGCAATAAAAACAGTGCCAATTTCTGCATCTGAGTTGCCTTTTGTTGGTCCGGCATTTCCTGTTGTCGCAATTGCATAATCCGTATTCATTCTCTTTTTTATGCTCAAAGCCATTGCAGAAGCTACCTCCTTACTGACTGCGGAATATTCCTTTATCAGACTTTCCGGAATACCCAAAACATCTATTTTAGCCTGGGTTGAGTACGAAACTACACTTCCTGCAAAATAATTGGAAGCACCGGCAACAGCACTTAAAAGCGTTGCTATTTTACCTCCTGTACAACTCTCGGCTGTGGCTATGGTTTTGTTTTGTTGGGTCAAAAGTTTCCCTACTGCAACTTCAATCGTTTCGTCTTCATCATAACCAACGATGATATCATGAATAATTGCGTCCAGCAAGTTCACATTTTCAAGTAGCGCAGTCTCTAATTTATTTTTATCTGTACCACGTGCCGAAAGACGCAATCGTACGCGTCCCGGAGCAGGCAAATAAGCCAGCTTAATAAATTTAGGAAGGTTATTTTCCCAGTCTTCGATGCGCTCTGCCACCAGACTTTCGCCCTGACCATAGGTCAGAATTGTTTTATGAATTATATAAGGACGTTCATATTCTCGGACTACTTTTGGAATGATTTCATGTTCAACCAAATATTTCATTTCATAGGGAACTCCAGGAAGCGAAATAAAAACAGTGTTTTCCTTTTTCATCCACATTCCTGGTGCCGTACCCAACTGATTGTGAAGCACCGTACATTTTGAAGGAACCAGCGCCTGATCTTTATTGATTTGCGTAATGGTTCGCTTATAAAAACCTTCTATAAGTTGCGTGACATGAGCTAACACTTTTTGATCAACAACTAATTCATCTTCAAAGTAATCACAAAATGTTTTCTTGGTAATATCATCTTTTGTTGGTCCTAGACCTCCAGTTATAATAACCAAATCGACTTTGTTTTGAAGTGCTGTAAACGTATCAAAAATGTGTTTTTTATCATCACTAATCGAAATCATTTCGTTGATTTCAACACCAATTTTATCTAACGATTTGGCTATAAAACCAGAATTTGTATCGACAATTTGGCCTATTAAAATTTCGTCACCTATGGTAACTATGGTTGCTTTCATTTTTTTTGGTGCTGCTTATTTTGTAAAACTGTATTTAAAAAAGGAAAGTGTAAATTGGCAGATTCCTTTTTTTGCGTGAGGGATAATAGTGAAAATCCTCCCGTTTTTCCCGGAGATTACTTCACCTAACAATTATTTCAATAGGAGTTCAGTGAACTTCGTTTGCAACGGATAGCCCGACCACGCTGTAACGTAAGTGAAAGCGTGGTCACACCCAAATTTTACAAATCAAAGTCTTTTTTAATTTCTTTAATGGCTTCTTTCACCTGATTTTTTACACTCTTAAACGTTTCCTTGATTTCTTTCTTTTTACCTTCAGTCTTTGTCCAGGCTTCAACTTGAAGAATTTCTTCAAAAGCAACATTAAGTCCCATCAAATCCAGGGTTGGCTTTATTTTGTGTGCATAAGCATAGGCATGCTTGTGGTCTTTCTTTTTTATTCCTTCTTTAATTTGCTCTAGATCTGCCGGAACTTCAGTCACAAACAAAGTCAGAATTTCATTTACAAATTCAGGGTCGTTGTCCGACAGTGCGTACACTTTTGACAGGTTGTAGTTTATTGCCATTATTTTACTTGTATTCTAAATAGTTGTTGTCCTTCTAAAAATCCTTCTAAAACGTCCTCCGGCTTTACCGCTGCCACTCCCTCCGGGGTTCCTGTAAAAATGATATCGCCAATTTTTAATGTGAAAAACCGAGAAACGTATGAAATCAGCTCATCAATTTTCCAGAGCATCAAACTCGAATTACTCATTTGAACCGTTTCATTATTTTTCTTTAATTCAAAAGTAATATTTTCTACGGAACTAAATTGATTTTTTAATACAAATTCACCTATAACTGCCGAGCCATCAAATGCTTTGGCTTTTTCCCAAGGCAGCCCTTTTGCTTTTAATTTGTCTTGTAAATCCCGAGCGGTGAAATCGATTCCCACACTAATTTCGTCATAATATTTATGAGCAAACTTAGGCTCGATGTATTTCCCTACTTTACTTATCTTGACTATAATTTCGATTTCGTGGTGCACCTCTTCCGAAAATTCCGGGATTACAAACGGATGTTGTTTTAATAAAACGGCTGAATCCGGTTTCATGAAAACCACAGGTTCCGTGGGCCGCTCGTTTTGTAATTCCTCTATGTGATTGGTATAATTCCTACCGATACAGATTATTTTCATAACTTGGGTTTTGGGTTTTGGGTTTTGGGTTTTGGGTTTTGGGTTTTCTTATCCCCAACACCTAATACCCAATACACTAAAACCTATTTTGTATTCAGTTTTCGTAGTTTAATTGCCGTTAAAACTTTCTTGGTGTACAACGGAAAATCGGCGTTTTGAATCCAACTGAAATAACCGGGCTCTGTTTCCAGAATTTTACCCACTTTGACTCCTTTGTGTTTTCCAAAAGTAAAAATCTCCTCCTCATCCTTATCAAAAGCAATCATTCCTGCGAAATCAGCAATTTTCTTTCTTGTTGTAAACTCGGACAATAATTTCATATCGTTTTCAAGTTCCGGATAGCGATCCAGTTGCGCTTTCAGAATCTCGTAAGTTGCCATGGTATCTGCTTCTGCAGAGTGTGCATTTTCAAGCGTTTTTCCACAATAAAATTTGTGAGCTGCGCTCAATGTGCGCTCTTCCATTTTATGAAAAACGGTTTGCACATCAACAGAAACCCTTCCTTTCATATCAAAATCTACTCCGGCACGTAGCATTTCTTCAGCCAATAACGGAATATCAAAACGATCCGAATTAAATCCAGCTAAATCACTGTCTTTAATCATATTATACACTTGAGTCGCCAGTTCGTTAAAAGTAGGTTCATTGGCCACTTTTTCATCAGTAATACCATGAACAGCGGTAGTTTGTGCTGGAATTGGAATCGTTGGATTAACTAACCACGTTTTACTTTCCTTGTTTCCGTTTGGAAAAACTTTGAATATTGAGATTTCAACAATTCTGTCTTTTCCGATGTCAATTCCTGTGGTTTCAAGATCGAAAAAGCAAATTGGTTTATTGAGTTTGAGTTCCATTTTTAAATTTTGTGTGGATACAAATATAGAAATTTAGGTTTAATTTCGTTCAAAGTTCAAGGCTTAAAGTTGAAGAAAAACTCAAAAAAAAGAAAACCCGATTGATTTTCAAAAATCAATCGGGTTTTTATGATCTGTAAAACTTTTAAAGATCTCTGTTTACATCAAAGGCTTCTAAGTATTCAGCGACTCTTTTTACAAAACTGCCTCCTAAAGCTCCATCTACCACTCGATGATCATAGCTGTGTGACAAAAACATTTTCTGACGAATTCCAATAAAATCACCTTCTGGAGTTTCGATTACTGCCGGCATTTTACGGATTGCTCCAAGGGCTAAAATACCCACTTGAGGCTGATTTAAAATTGGCGTACCAAAAACACTTCCAAAAGTTCCCACATTAGTAACCGTATAGGTTCCGCCTTGAGTATCGTCCGGTTTTAGTTTTCCAGCTTTTGCACGACCTCCTAAATCATTGACCGCTTTAGCCATTCCAACTAAATTTAACTGATCCGCATTTTTAATAACGGGAACAATTAAATTTCCGTTTGGTAACGAAGCAGCCATTCCTAAGTTGATGTTTTTCTTCTTGATAATATAATCGCCATCCACAGAAATATTCATTCCCGGAAAATCTTTTATCGCTTTAGCAACCGCTTCCATGAAAATTGGCGTATACGTCAACTTCTCCCCTTCTCTTTTTTCGAAAGCAACTTTATTTTTCTCTCTCCATTTTACAATATTTGTCACATCAACTTCGATAAACGATTGTACATGAGCCGAAGTTTGTACAGAAGCGACCATGTATCCCGCAATTAGCTTGCGCATTCTGTCCATTTCTATAATTTCATCACCACCGCTTACGGATACCGGAGCTGCTTTTTGAGCTGCTGGAACTGCAACCGATTTTTGAACTGCTGCCACCGGAACTACAAAAGCAGGCTGACTCGTTCTGTTTTTTACATACTCTAAAATATCATTTTTAGTCACTCTTCCCTCTTTTCCTGTTCCCGAAATTGCTGCTAATTCAGCCACAGAAACTCCTTCTTCTTTAGCAATATTTTTTACCAAAGGCGATAAGAATTTTTCAGATTCCGAGTAATCGGAAGACAAATCTGCCGGAGTCGCAACACTTTCGTTGGATCCTGAAGCTTCGGGATTAACCATTTTTGTTACTTCAGCAATACCCTCAGGAGCTACAGTTTCTTTAACAATTGGCACAAGCACTCCATCTTCAGTCTCAATAATAGCAATAGTTTGCCCTACCTGAACTAAATCATCTTTACCAAACAGTTGTTCTACTAAAATTCCCGAAACTTCGCTTGGCACTTCACTGTCTACTTTATCAGTAGCAATTTCAAGTACTGCTTCATCCGCTTCAATATTGTCGCCAACTTCTTTTAACCAGTTTGTAATGGTTGCTTCTGCAACGCTTTCTCCCATTTTTGGAAGTTTTAATTCAAATCTTGCCATATTGTTAACCTAAAAGGTGATATTGATTTTCAGTTTGCGAAATTACTAAATATTTCAAACATAAATTACATTAAATGTAATTTTTTACTCTATTTCTATAATCTCACCTCTCTCATTACTATTATTACTTCCTATCAAAAAATTAGCGTTTTTTGGTATAATTTTAAAGGTAAATCCTTTATTCCTTGAAGATTCGAGAATTGCGATACATTTTTTGAAAGAAATGAATTCGTTATCTAAAATAATTTCTGCACCTATTTTACTTTTAACAGCAGACGAAATTACTATTTTTTCTGTTTTCAAATCGTGAAACAGGACTTTTTTTTGCAAAACCAAATGGAGCTTATCTGCTAATTTTTGGTTAGCTGAATACAAAAGATATGATTTTGGAATGATTTTTATTCCTGGTTTCCCTTGAAACATTTTCGCCAAAGAAAAAAAGACAATCCCAATTTTCATAAAAAGGGAGAAAAATAAAGCACTTTTAAAATGCTTTTTGTAGAAGAAATTCATCGCTTCCTGAAACCGTTTCATATACGTTTCATCCTTAACCGTACTTTCTCCTTTGTAGTGAATTGCGGTCGTTTCATGGAAATAATAATTGAATCTTCCTTCTTTCAGGACTCGATACGACAAATCAATATCGTCAGAATACATAAAACAATCTTCATCAAATCCGGCTACTTCAAGATACAAATCTCTTTTCATAACCATAAAAGCACCCACAAGAATGGCTACTTTTCCGGTTTGGTTTTCACTTAAATGTTGCGCATAATACTTCCCGAATGTTCCAGAAAATAATTTGTATAAACCTGTGATTTTGGTAAAAGCGACCCAAGGTGTCGGAACGCCACGTTTGCTTTCGGGCAGAAATCTTCCGGTTCCATCGATGAGTTTACAACCCACAATTCCTAAATCCGATTGTTTTTGGGCGAAAGCCAATACTTTCATAAACGTATCTTCGGCAACAACAGTATCGGGATTCAGAACGCAAATGTATTCGCCTTGCGCTTGGGCTACCCCAATGTTATTGCCTTTGGGAAAGCCAATATTTTCTTTGTTTTGAATGAGTTTTACGTTAGGAAAAAGCTTTTGCATCATTGCACAACTGTCATCCGAAGAATTGTTATCAATTACAATAATTTCGCCGTCAATGGTTTCTAATGCGTTTTGAACGCTTAAAACACAGAGCTCCAGAAAATAGCGAACGTTGTAATTGAGAATGATGACGGATAGTTGCAAAGCTTATTGTTTTAGTTTTTTGGGATTTTGTTTCGTGTTGAAAATTCTCAAAACTACAACACTTTCTTTCTCTACGGAATAAATAATTTTAAAACTCCAAATGGCCACAAATCTAACTTTTTGGATATTAATTATTGGCTCAACCGGAAATTTATAAGGAAAATTCGGCAGAGAATTTGCCAAATCATAAATTTCATTAAATACTAAAATAGCATTTTGAGGACTTTCTTTTTTTATGTACTTATAAATAGCTTCTAGTTCATTTGATGCTTTTTTACTCCAAAGCACCCTCATTAACCTAGAATTTTTTTTCTGACATCTTCACTAGAATAGGTTTCTAACTTTCCTTCATTCAATTGATGTAAAGCCTCATGAATGTCTTTAGTATATTCTTTTTCAGAAATTGGGTTTCCATCTGCGTCATAACCAACTATATTTTCTTCATCAAGAAGTTTTGCTATTTTACTAAGAATCTTATTGTCGTTAATACTTAAGATTCTTTGCGTGATGCTGATTTTTAAAGTCTCCGTTTTCATGATACAAATTTTTAACCACTCAAATTTACGTCATTTTATTGAAAATTAAAAAAAACATGTTTCTCCACTAGCCCCGATGGAAGGGAAAATCCTTTTTATTCTTTAAAAACTAAAAGAGTACTTCACTAAGTTAATATTTTCATCGGTGTTCAGTGAATTTCATTTAGAATGAAAGCTGGACCTTTAGTTCCAACTAAAACCAAGTCATTCGCTCCTAAAAAACAGGTTATCATGTTTAGTTTTAACATTACTTAAACGATAAAACTTGAAACCTAATATAAATGAATTACTTTTGCAAAAAAGTTATGTTTAGTAATGCAGGCATCTCTTATAATTTATAACTCATACCCTACAAAGTGAATTACTTATCTGTCGAAAATATCTCTAAATCTTTTGGAGAAAGAACACTTTTTGAAAACATTTCTTTTGGAATTAGTAAAGACCAAAAAATCGCCTTCATTGCCAAAAATGGCTCTGGAAAAACGACTATCATGAGCATCATTAACGGTTTGGAAGAATCAGATACCGGACAAGTTGTACTCAGAAAAGGTATCAAAATGGCCTTCCTTTCGCAAAATAACAATTTGCAGGAAGAATTGACGATTGAAGAAAGCATTTTCGCATCGGATAATGAGACTTTGAAAGTGATTGAAGCGTATGAAAAAGCATTAGAAAATCCGGAAGACGAAGAAGCCTACCAAAAAGCTTTTGACGGAATGGATCAGCACAATGCGTGGGACTTTGAAACACAATACAAGCAAATTCTGTTCAAACTGAAGTTGGAAGATTTCAAACTGAAAGTAAAAAATCTTTCTGGTGGACAGAAAAAAAGACTTTCATTAGCTATTATTTTGATCAATCGTCCCGATTTATTAATTCTGGATGAGCCTACTAACCACTTGGATTTAGAGATGATTGAATGGCTGGAAAGCTATTTTACTAAAGAAAATATTACGTTGTTTATGGTAACGCACGACCGTTTCTTCTTGGAGCGTGTTTGTAACGAAATCATTGAACTGGATAACGGAAAATTATACCAATACAAAGGAAATTACTCGTATTATTTAGAGAAAAAAGAGGAACGCATTGCATCAGAAAATTCGAGTGTGGATAAAGCACAGAATCTTTTTGTAAAAGAACTGGAATGGATGCGCCGTCAGCCAAAAGCGAGAACGACCAAATCTAAATCCCGTCAAGATGATTTTTATGACATAAAGGAAAAAGCACAAAGTCGCCGTCGTGAAAATAAAGTGGAGCTTGAAATTAACATGGAACGCATGGGAAGCAAGATTATCGAGCTTCACAAAATTTCCAAGAAATTCAAGGATCATGTCATTATGGATAATTTCAGTTTTGATTTTCAACGTGGCGAACGCATTGGAATCATTGGGAAAAACGGAACTGGTAAATCTACTTTCTTGAATTTATTGACCGGAAACGTTTCCCTTGATAGCGGTAAAGTGGTGATTGGTGAAACGATAAAAGTGGGTTACTACACACAAAGCGGAATAAACCCAAAACCGGGTCAACGTGTGATTGATGTAATTAAGGAATATGGAGAATTCATTCCATTGATGAAAGGAAAATTGATTTCGGCTTCACAATTGTTAGAGCGTTTCTTGTTTGATGCTAAAAAACAATACGATTTCGTGGATAGATTGAGTGGTGGAGAATTGAAACGTTTGTACTTGTGTACGGTTTTGATTCAGAATCCAAATTTCTTGATTCTGGATGAGCCTACGAATGATTTGGATATTGTGACACTGAATGTTTTGGAAAGTTTCCTTTTGGACTATCCGGGTTGCCTTTTAGTGGTTTCTCATGATAGGTATTTCATGGATAAAATTGTGGATCACTTATTCATTTTTAGAGGACAAGGTGTAGTGGAAGATTTTCCTGGAAACTATTCTGATTTTAGAGCTTATGAAGACAGTGCTGATGTTGCTCAAAAAGAGGAAAACAAAGCGGATAAGAAAGACTGGAAACAAAATAATCCAACCGGAAACCTGACGTTCAACGAGCAAAAAGAATTCCAGAAAACCGAGAAAGAAATCAAAGATTTAGAGTTTCAGAAAATAGCTATTGAGCAATTATTCTCAGATGGGAAAATTGCTGACACTGATATTGAAAAAAAAGCGAACGAATTGAAAAACATCATCAATAAAATTGAAGAGAAAGAGGAGAGATGGTTTGAACTGAGCGCGAAGATAGAAGGCTAGAGTGATTGCGAGGCACGAAGCAATCCCATTTGTTGCTCTCGTTATGTGATTGCTTCGTGCCTCGCAATGACAAAACTGACTAATTATCAATACACAACCCTAATATTTTTAGTGGTAACGCTAGAAATGTTGGGGTTGTGTTTTTTTTAGAAAAAACAGTGATTACAAATTAGTAAGAAATATTAGAATTAATAAAAAGTCCATTTGATGCTCTGTAGTTTTATTTTCACAGCTATCCGAAAGTTTTAATAAAAATCAAAAATTCCCTTCCTAGCTCATCTAAACAGGCTCTAAGTATTTTATTACCCTGAAAAAAGTCTGGTTTAAATATAATTTCAGATTTTTTCCTTATTTTTTTGCAGCCCCGCTCTTCAAAGCATACAATAGTTCTTGATTATGCTGCGCAAATGTCTCTGACTTTGCGCCCGCTCTTCAAAGCATACAATAGTTCTTGATTATGCTGCGCAAATGTCTCTGACTTTGCGCTCACAATAGTAATCACAAAAAAACCACAACAAATTTAATTCTGTTGTGGTTCTTTTATTTTTAACCATTTTTAATTCCTCCTTCGGGGGTTAGGGGGATTTCTACCAAGGAATCGGATTGTAATCTTTCAAAAACTTCCCGCACCAATGTTTTCCTGTATTAATACCGTCAAACAACGGATCCATAACCCGTGCTGCGCCATCTACAATATCCAATGGCGGTTGAAAATCCTCTTCTTCCTGTTTTCTTTTGGCTAATTCTGCAGGATCTTCGTCGGTTACCCAGCCGGTATCAACCGCATTCATAAAAATGCCGTCTTTTGCTAAAGTTCCTGAGGAAGTATGTGTCAGCATATTCAAAGCAGCTTTGGCCATATTGGTATGTGGATGACGGTCTTCTTTGAAAAAGCGATGAAACTTCCCTTCCATCGCCGACACATTAATGATGTGTTTTTTTCCAGTGTTCTCTTTCTTCATCACTTCCGAAAGGCGGTTACATAATACAAAAGGCGCCACGGAATTTACCAGTTGCACTTCGATCATTTCTGTGGTTTCTATTTGTCCCAAACGTAAACGCCAGCTGTTGGTTTTTCTCAAATCGACTTGCTGTAAATCGGCATCAAGTTCCCCTTCCGGGAAAACTTCATTTGCCACCAAAGCATTATCAAACGAATACGGAATTTGAGACAATTTAGCGGAAGCCCGCAACCCAATTCCAGGTTCTGGTCCGTGCCAAGTCACCGGCATATTCTGATTGGAGGAAGCCCCTGCTGTCAAAACTTTTAATTCATCCAGACAATTCGTATGATCCAGTAATAATTCTTGTGCCTGTTGCGGCAAAGAACCGATAGAACGCTCCTCATTTTCCATTAGATGCGTATAAAATCCCGCAGGACGCCTCACCGTTTGCGCTGCATTATTAATCAGAATATCCAAACGCTCATACTTTTGCTCTATAAAATTGCAGAAAATCTCTACACTTGGAATGTGTCGCAAATCCAATCCGTGAATTTTCAAACGATGTCCCCAATCCATGAAATCGTCTTCCTTAGAAAAACGCAATGCGGAATCCACCGGAAAGCGAGTCGTTGCAATAACGGTTGCTCCACCACGCAACAACATCAATGTAATGTGATATCCAATTTTTAGACGAGAACCTGTGATAACGGCAACTTGCCCATTTACATCTGCGGTTTGAAAACGTTTGGCATAATTAAAATCGCCACAATCGGTACACATTGTATCGTAAAAGTGGTGCATTTTAGTAAACTCCGTTTTACACACGTAACAGTTTCGTGGAGTTTCCAGTTCCAATTGTTCTTTGTTCACAAGATCATTGTAAGCCAAAAGTTTTGGCGCCATAAAAACACTTGCTTCACGCGCATGGCGGATTCCGGTTACCTTACGGGCGGTTCTGTCACGCTTTTCCATTTTGCGTTTAGCAGCCACTTTACCGTCTTTTTTTCTCCGAGAAAGCTCGTCACGATCGGGTCTGGAAAACATACCTGCCGCTTTGATTAAAGCGGTGCGTTGCTCTTTTGGAATATCAAATATTTGATCCGTATCCGTATTCAATTGTGCTAAAATAGCGATGCAGCGGTCAATTTCTTCAGAGCTTATCGTAGTTTTATGTTCTATTTGTTCAATCATCATCGTAAAAAAAATGGATATTATTCTTGTGTAAATTCCAAGGGCGCAAAGATAGCCTTTTTAAAGTCGTAATGTTTCGAAGCAATACAGTCGGAAGTCGAAGCGCAAAGATGATAGAATTGTATTTTGACTTTCGACTATTATCTTACTATCTTCGCACCCACAATGTTCTTTCACCAAGATGCACGAAGCAACCGCAAAGATTCACAAAATTGAAAAACTCAGTGTATCTTCGTGTTTTCTCTCTGAGAATCTCTGTGTAACAAAAAAGTTTCATGCTGTTTCAAATCAAATCGTATTTACAATTCCTTTGGCACTCAAAAAATGAGCATGCGGTGCATTCGCCATTTGTGTTTACTTTATTGACGAGATGCTTTTATGATAAAAAATCAAAACCGGAATATACGATTTTAAGAAAATATAGAAACTCGCTTTTAGCAAATAATAATACCATTGAAGTCACTGATTTTGGTGCGGGTTCCAAAGTGTTTAAATCGAATTCCAGAGTAATTGCCAAGATTGCCAAAACAGCAGGAATTTCTCCCAAGCGAGCTGAATTACTTTTTAGAATCACCAATTATTTTCAACCGGACTCTATTTTAGAAATTGGAACTTCATTGGGATTGGCGACTTCTGCCCTAGCTTTAGGCAATTCAAAAGTCCAAATAATCACTTTAGAAGGTTGTCCTGAAACCGCTAGACAAGCTCAATTGCAATTTAAAAAATTCAATTTCAATACTATATGTTCCGAAATAACAGAGTTCAATGCTTATCTGCAAAACTGTACACTGAACACTGAACACTTTTCTTTAATTTACTTCGACGGCAATCACTCCAAGAAAGCAACATTAGACTATTTTGAAGTATTACTTCCTACCATTACGAACGAAACCCTTTGGATATTCGATGACATTCACTGGTCGCCAGAAATGGAACAAGCTTGGGAAATTATAAAAAACCATCCCAAAGTAACGGTAACAATTGACACATTTCAGTGGGGATTGGTATTATTTAGGAGAGAACAACCAAAAGAACATTTTGTGATTCGAACCTAAAAAAAGTGACAGCCATTGCTGACTGCCATTTTCAATATCGAATAACTACTTTTTATTCTTTAGCTTTTTTCATTTCTCCAGATTTTGCTCCCATTCTGTTTAGCGTATAAATTGGTGCAAATTTTAATTTTAAACCCGAAATTTTTCTGTTAGCATCCACTGAAAGTCCTTCTTTTTCAACTGTATTTTTTCTACTGTCCAATGCTTCATACATCAATTTGATTTCGTCCCAGTCTTCACGAGAATACTTATCTTTATTCGTTTCAACAGCATCTACAAATTGCTGGTACACGCTAAGAATATTGTCTTTATCCACCCAAGCAAAACTCATATCCTCACCCACTTTCCCTTCACCAAATAAAGCGTTCCTCATTTGTTGTTTTGAGTTTGCAGCAGCGGCGGCTTTATCTTGAGCCTCTATTTCGGCTTCGTATTTTGCTTTCAAAGCCTCGTATTTAGCATTTGCTTCATCAAGGTATTTCTGCGCCTCCGCATTGTCTTTCATATTTCCCAATGCTGCCTTTGCATCACCACTTTTTAATTGATACGTAGCTTCAATTCCTCGCCAGTTTGCTTTAGCATCCTCGGAAGAAACATTCCCTAATGAATCCACATACATCACATAAGAATCCACTATTTTCTCCGCTTGCTCTGTTTTTTCATCTTTACAGGAGGCAAATCCTAAAGCGACTACCGCTATTCCTAACACCATTTTTGTACTTTTCATAACTTCTTGATTTGATTAATACTTTTAACAAAAATAAGTAATATTATTATATTATCAATTATAACCAAAAAATGTTATAAATAATTAAAATAATTATGAAATAAATACCAATAAAGTGTAAATTATACAAATTTATACTATAATAACATAAAATTTAAGAGAATGATTTAACGTATTAAAAAATACATTTACCAAGAAAATAGAAAAAAACGCAAGTGCTTCATTAATAAAAAATTATCTGACCGCATAAATCTAAGCTCAAAATGTAACAAATTAAAAAAACATCTACTTATTAATAATTCAAAAGTCTTTTGTACTTTTAAAATCTAATTTAATAGCACCCTACGCACCGTCGAAGGTCAAAAAATCATACATTCTAATGGCAAACCCGCTAATCAAAATAACCAATATCAAACGAGATTTTGTGCTTGGAAATGAAATTGTATATGTTCTCAAAGGCATTGATTTAGAAATAAATAAAGGCGAGTACGTAGCATTAATGGGACCTTCAGGATCCGGAAAATCTACCTTAATGAATTTATTAGGTTGCTTAGACACGCCAACTTCTGGTAGTTACATCCTGAATGGGAAGGATGTCAGCCAGATGAAAGATGATGAATTAGCCGAAATTCGCAATAAAGAAATAGGATTTGTTTTCCAAACTTTCAATCTTTTGCCCAGAACAACCGCACTAGACAATGTAGCTTTACCCATGATTTATGCCGGTTTCTCTAAATCTGATAGAAATAAACGCGCCACGGAAGTTTTAGAACAAGTAAATCTTGCTGACAGAATGGATCACCAACCCAACCAACTTTCAGGAGGTCAACGCCAGCGGGTGGCAATTGCACGTGCCTTGGTCAATAAGCCGTCCATCATTTTAGCGGATGAACCTACAGGAAATTTAGACAGCAAAACCTCTCTTGAAATCATGAAACTTTTTGGAGACATCCATACCAATGGGAACACCGTTATTTTAGTAACGCACGAAGAAGAAATTGCCGCGTATGCGCATCGAATTATACGATTGCGTGACGGAATTATTGAAAGCGATACGACCAAATAATTTTTTTTAGGAGCTTTTTCCGGCTATACGCTTGTATCTCTTTCTTTTTTAAAAAGAAAAAAGAAACAGGATACCGCTTCTATCCTGGCTAAAAAATCCCACTCACAAATATCTTTTAAACCCCAAATAAAAACTAGTACCTAAAATGAATATCGCCATACTAACCTGCCAAAAACTTCCCGATTTAAATCCTGAAGATCAAAAAATAATTCCTGCACTAGCCAAACATAATATTAACGCCAAAGCGGTGATTTGGAGTGACAAAACCATTAACTGGACTGATTTTGATTACCTAATTTTTCGCAATACTTGGGATTATTTCGAAAAAGAAACCGAATTTAATATTTGGCTCCACCAAATAGAAAAACTGGGTATCAAAACACTTAACCCGATTGAAATAATCAAACAAAACATACACAAGTTTTATTTGCGTGAAATGCAAAAGCAAGGAATCACAATATTACCAACCGTATTTATTGACAAAACAGGCACTCTGAATCTAGCTGAACACCTACCTTCCCATTGGGAAAAAGCAGTCATAAAACCTGCATTTTCGGCAGGATCGTATCTCACTGAAGTTTTTGAAACATCAGATAGTGAAGAAATAAACCAGAAATATGCGACCATAGCTGCAGAGAAAGAATTGCTGTTACAGGAATTTATGCCGGAGATTCAAACTCTAGGTGAAACTTCATTTATCTTTTTCAATAAAAAATTCTCTCATGCGGTAAACAAAAAACCCGTTGATGGAGATTTTAGAGTACAGTCCCTATTTGGTGGTATCTATAATTTGGTACATCCCAGTTCAGAATTGATTGAAAAAGCACAAAAAGTTGTTGATACTTTTCAAGAGAACTTACTGTACGCCAGGGTAGATGGGATACTGATTGATAATGAACTTTATTTAATGGAAATTGAATGCATTGAACCTGATTTATATTTCAATTTAAGTGAAGGTTCACTGGAACGATTTGTTACGGCAATAGTGGAATTAATACAGTAAATTTGTTTCCATCAAACAAATTACAAATTAACACAAACCTTGGATGAAAGTATATACAAAGACTGGTGATAAAGGAACCACGGCACTTTTTGGCGGAACCAGAGTCCCAAAAGATCACGCACGAATAGAAAGTTATGGTACGGTAGACGAATTGAATTCTCACATTGGACTAATCCGAGATCAGGAGATGAATTCCCATTACAAAGAAATTCTAATCGAGATTCAGGATCGTTTGTTTACAGTAGGCGCTATATTAGCAACGCCACCGGAAAAAGAAGTACTGAAAAACGGCGAACTTCGTTTGAAAAAACTCGGAATAATTGAATCAGATATTGAACTGTTGGAAAATGAAATTGACAGCATGGAAGAAGCCTTACCACCCATGACTCATTTCGTACTTCCTGGCGGACATACAACCGTGTCATATTGTCATATAGCACGTTGCGTATGCCGTAGAGCGGAGCGTTTAGCAGTTCATTTAAGCCACAACGAACCGGTTGCAGAAATCGCAATAAAGTACCTGAACCGACTTTCTGACTACCTTTTTGTGTTGGCACGAAAGTTGTCTCATGATCTGAAAGCTACGGAAGTTCAATGGATTCCTAGAAAATAATTTGCAGCATTTAAGGTTTTTTCAGTTGTATTTATAGTGAAAAAATGCAAACTTTTTAACCGCAAAATTTAAATCAAAAAAAACGTTCTTAACTTTTTATTAAAATAAATGATTTTTTACTTGTCTTTTTCAGTAAAAAATTTATTTTTGCACAAAACTAAACAGACAACAAGATGTATTGGACATTAGAATTAGCATCCTATCTAAGTGATGCACCGTGGCCTGCTAACAAAGACGAACTTATTGACTACGCTATTAGAGCAGGAGCTCCATTAGAAGTAGTAGAAAACCTTCAGTCTATAGAAGATGAAGGCGAGATATATGAATCAATGGAAGAAATTTGGCCAGATTATCCTACAGACGAAGATTATCTTTGGAATGAGGATGAATATTAAAAAGTAAACCAAGAAAAAGTCTCTAAAGAGGCTTTTTTTTTGTTTAAATTTACAGAATTACACAAACAGAAATAAAAACATATTATGAGTTTTATAAATAGTATTATCAAAGTCTTTGTTGGGGATAAATCTCAAAAAGATGTGAAAGCTTTACAGCCGTATCTTAACAAAATTAAAACTTTTGAAACTCCTCTAATGGCATTGTCTAATGATGAGCTTAGAGCGCGTACTGCATTTTTCAAAGAAAAAATAAAACAAGACCGTTCTGAAAAAGATGCTAAAATTAGTGCTCTGAAAGTAGAAGTTGAAAGTATTGAAGATATCGACAAACGAGAAGATATTTACGTCGCTATTGATGCGCTGGAAAAAGAGGCTTATGATATTTCGGAAAAAACGTTGTTAGAAATTCTTCCGGAAGCTTTTGCTGTAGTCAAAGAAACGGCTAGACGTTTCAAAGACAGTACACAAGTAATTGTAACTGCCACTGCAAAAGACCGTGAAATTTCGGCAACAAAAAGCTATATAACTCTAGATGGAGACACTGCGATCTGGGCAAATTCTTGGAGTGCTGCGGGTAAAGAAATTACTTGGGACATGATTCACTATGACGTACAATTAATTGGCGGAATGGTTTTACATGAAGGAAAAGTAGCTGAAATGCAAACAGGTGAAGGAAAAACATTAGTGGCAACTTTGCCGCTTTACTTAAATGCATTGACAGGAAACGGAGTACATCTAGTGACTGTCAACGATTATTTGGCAAAAAGAGATAGTACATGGAAAGCACCTTTATTTGAATTTCATGGTATGTCAGTAGAATGTATTGACAATTATCAGCCAAGCTCAGAAGGACGAAAAAAAGCATACGATGCTGATATCACGTACGGAACCAATAATGAGTTTGGTTTTGACTACTTGAGAGATAATATGGCACATTCTCCAGAAGATTTAGTGCAAAGAAAACACAATTATGCGATTGTCGATGAAGTCGATTCTGTTTTGATTGATGATGCAAGAACACCATTAATTATCTCAGGTCCAGTTCCTCAGGGAGATCGCCATGAGTTTAACGAATTGAAACCGAAAATTGAAAATTTGGTTAGTTTACAACGTCAATTGGCAAACGGCTTCCTATCTGAAGCTAAAAAATTAATAAAAGAAGGAAATACCAAAGATGGTGGATTCCAATTGTTAAGAGCCTACCGAGCATTACCAAAAAATAAAGCATTGATTAAATTTTTGAGTGAAGAAGGAATTAGACAATTGCTTCAAAAAACCGAAAATCAATACATGCAGGATAACAAAAGAGAAATGCACAAGATTGATGAGGCTTTGTATTTTGTTATTGAAGAAAAAAACAATCAGGTAGAACTGTCTGACAATGGTATCCAATTCCTTTCCGGAGATACTGATTCTGACTTTTTTGTACTTCCGGACATTGGAACCGAAATTGCCGCTATCGAAAAAAGAAAACTTGATAAAGATGCAGAAGCGGAAGAGAAGGAAAAATTATTTCAAGATTTCGGAATCAAAAGTGAGCGCATCCACACCCTGACACAACTTTTGAAAGCATACGCTTTATTCGAAAAAGATGTAGAATATGTAATCATGGACAACAAAATCATGATTGTTGATGAGCAAACGGGACGTATCATGGACGGTCGTCGGTATTCTGACGGTTTACACCAAGCCATTGAAGCCAAAGAAAATGTAAAAATTGAAGCAGCAACACAAACATTTGCAACAGTTACATTACAGAATTACTTCAGAATGTACAACAAACTGGGAGGAATGACAGGAACAGCCTCTACTGAAGCAGGTGAGTTGTGGCAAATATACAAACTGGACGTGGTAGAGATTCCTACGAACAGACCAATGGCCAGAAAAGATAAAGAAGATTTTATTTATAAAACTACTCGTGAAAAATTCAATGCCGTAATCGAAGACGTTTCAGAATTATCTAAAGCAGGGAGACCGGTTCTTATTGGCACAACTTCAGTAGAGATTTCAGAATTGTTAAGCCGAATGTTGAAAATGAGAGGTGTTGCACACAATGTCTTGAATGCAAAAATGCACAAACAAGAAGCGCAAATTGTTGAAGAAGCAGGGAAACCTGGTGTGGTAACAATTGCAACAAACATGGCGGGTCGTGGTACCGATATTAAATTATCTGCCGAAGTGAAAGCCGCAGGTGGATTAGCAATTGTAGGTACGGAACGTCATGATTCGCGTCGTGTAGACCGTCAGTTACGTGGTCGTGCAGGACGTCAGGGTGATCCTGGAAGTTCTCAGTTTTATGTTTCTCTTGAAGACAACCTCATGCGTTTGTTTGGTTCTGAAAGAGTGGCAAAAGTTATGGACCGAATGGGATTGCAGGAAGGCGAAGTGATTCAGCATTCCATGATGACTAAATCGATCGAACGTGCCCAGAAAAAAGTAGAAGAAAATAACTTTGGTGTTCGTAAGCGTTTACTGGAATATGATGATGTCATGAATGCGCAACGTGAAGTAGTGTACAAACGCCGTCGTCATGCCTTGTTTGGAGAGCGATTGAAATTGGATATTGCCAACATGCTGTATGACACCTGCGAACTTATTATTGATCAAAACAAAGCGACTAATAATTTCAAAAACTTTGAGTTTGAGTTAATTCGTTATTTCTCTATTACATCACCGGTTACTGAAAGTGAGTTCATAAAACTCAGCGAAATGGAATTAACAGGTAAAGTGTACAAAGCTACATTAGAATATTACACCGAAAAAACAGTACGAAGCGCGAGAGAAGCATTTCCTATTATAAAAAATGTTTACGAAGACAAAAACAACCAATTTGAACGCATTGTAGTTCCATTTACAGATGGAATCAAATCGTTGAATGTAGTTACTGATCTGAAAAAAGCCTACGAAACTGAAGGAGCTCAACTTGTTGCTGATTTTGAAAAAAATATTACCTTATCTATTGTAGATGAAGCTTGGAAAAAACACTTGCGCAAAATGGATGAGTTGAAACAATCGGTACAACTTGCGGTTCACGAACAAAAAGATCCATTACTTATTTACAAACTCGAGGCGTTCAATTTGTTTAGAGCCATGATAGACAATGTAAATAAAGAAGTGATTTCGTTCTTGTTCAAAGGGGATTTACCGGCTCAAGAAAACCAACAAATTCAAGAAGCGAAAGAAGTACGTCAACAAGACGATTATCAATTGAGCAAAGACGAGATTGTGAGTAGCGAAGCAGCCAACCGTGAGGCCGGACAAACCCAACAACGTCAAGTAACCGAAACGATTGTGCGCGATATGCCAAAAATTAATCGTAATGACAACGTAACTATTCAAAACGTGGCTAACGGACAAACACAAGAAATGAAATACAAAAAAGCAGAGAGTCTAATCGCTTCAGGACAATGGGTTATCGTGAACTAATAACCGTTTCGATACCTTAAATTAAATTCCTCAATTACGAAAGTAGTTGGGGAATTTTTTTTATCCTGAATTTATTTCAGGATCTAATTTCTGGAGCCATTCCCGCCCTACGCTGCAAGCTATTTGGTTTCAAACCCTTTTTCTAGCCGCTGTCAGTAGCTTCCTCTGGCCGCTCTGCCACCACCAGAAAAAGTAGTTTTCAACCGGCATAGGCTTTCCGCTGCTGTCTGGGCTACGGATTATGCGATAAATAACTCCGTTTACGGTTTCCCGTAACAATCCTAAAAGCAAAGAATATATCTTTGAAAATAAATGAATAGCTGTTTCGTTTTTATAAGTATTTTCAGTGATTTATTTATATATTTGAAAATAAATAAAATCTAATGTTTATCAAACATATAGACTAGTTAGCTGATATTTTACCGCCGAACACTTAAAAACAAACAATATGAAACAAAATATTTTAACATTATTATTTTTAACTTCTTTAATAATTTCAAGTTGTTCTAATAATAAAAATTCTCTTAATGATTATAACCTTCAAGGTAAAGTAAGAAAAATCAATGTAAACACATTTGAAACAAAAATTGAATTTGGCAAATACGAAATTGGAGATAAAAATTTCAGTGGAAATTACTCAAGTCAATTTAATGAATTTGGAAATATAATTGAATATGTAGATTATGATAGGGATGATAATATTAATGCAAGACAAGTTATAAATTACGATAAAAATAAAATTATTTCCAGTACAGCAAATTATGATTCTGAAGGTAATTTAAAATTAAAATTTAAACAATATAAAGATTCAAAAGACAGAGTAATAAAGTCAGTTGCATATAATCCAGAAGGAAATATTGAAAACACTTATATTTTTGAGTTTTTGGATTCAGGCCAAAAAGTTAATGGTAGATTTTTAAATAATAAAGGTAAAGTTAGTTATTCTTGGACAAATGAATTTGAAGATGATTATTTAAAAACTCAAATTGGTTTTGACTCGATTGGAAAAGTAGAAACTAAAACAACATTTGAAAGAAATGAAAAAAATGATGTGTCGGTATTAAAAGTTTATGATTCAAGAAATAAATTAATAGAGAAAACAAAATATACTTATGAATATGATTCAAAAAAAAATTGGATTCAACAAAAAATTACAGATAAAAATAGCAAGGTGACTTATATTGTAAAAAGAAAAATCTTTTATTACGACGATGATGTAGAAGAACTAAATTCTGAAAATATAATTGGAATATGGAAAAATAATAATCGTGATAATTGGACTGAATTTAAAAAAGACGGAACTTATGACGTAGGTTATAATGAAAACATTAACGATTATGGAAAGTGGGAAATAAATAATGAACAAAAAACTTTAACCTTAAAATCGGAAAAGAATAATTCTAAAAAATATTCATACTCATTTGAAGAGCAAAAATTAATTCTTTCAGACTTGGATGGAAAAGATAAAACAATTTTCGAAAAAAGATAACAACAAAAATATGTCATCAAAACAATTTATAGAAAATTTCAATAAGTCAATTACGATTTAAACCAGATAGCGCATTCTATGATAAAAAACAAGCGATATTTTAAAAATTAGCAGGCAAATTTATATGTATTTATGTATGGGGTTTG
>NZ_RYDN01000023.1:0-47354 GCF_003968735.1 Flavobacterium sp. RSP49
CAATGGAAAGACTAATCATTGCTGGAGTTAATCATCAATGGAATGAATTATAGGTAACTAAACGGACAAGCATAAAAAATAAAAAGATTGCAATGGATAGCTGGATATGGCTCCAAAAAAAATTGAGCAAATGAAACAATAATTGAGATTGTTTCGTTCCTCGCAATGACTAACAAATAACGAAAAACAGCAAAGGGATTTTCTGTTTTAAAAACCAACAAAAGTATGTACGTAGTAAAAAGAGACGGGCACAAAGAGCCTGTAATGTTCGACAAAATCACAGATAGAATTAAAAAACTATGTTATGGTTTGAATGATTTGGTTGATGCCGTAAAAGTTGCAATGCGAGTAATTGAAGGGCTTTATGATGGAGTTTCTACGTCAGAGTTAGATAATTTAGCAGCTGAAACTGCGGCTTCAATGACTATTGCGCATCCTGATTATGCACAGTTGGCAGCGAGAATTGCAATTTCGAATTTGCATTCCAATACAAAAAAATCATTTTCGGAAACAATGAACGATATGTTTCATTATGTAAACCCTAGAAATGGACAAAATGCACCTTTGTTATCAGAGGAAGTGCATCAAGTGATTATGAAAAATGCGGAGTTTTTAGATTCCCATATTATATACAATAGAGATTTTAACTACGATTATTTTGGTTTTAAAACCTTGGAAAGATCATATTTGCTTAAAATAAATGGCAAAATAGTGGAGCGTCCGCAACACATGTTAATGCGTGTTTCGGTTGGGATCCACTTAGATGATTTAGATTCAGTGATTGAAACGTACGACTTAATGTCGAAAAAATTCTTTACGCATGCAACGCCTACATTATTCAATGCAGGAACTCCAAAACCTCAAATGTCTTCTTGTTTCCTTCTGGCGATGCAAGACGATAGTATTGACGGGATCTACGATACGTTGAAACAAACGGCAAAAATCTCGCAATCAGCTGGTGGTGTTGGACTTTCTATTCACAATGTAAGAGCAACAGGTTCTTACATTCGAGGCACAAACGGTACGTCAAACGGAATTGTTCCGATGTTGCGTGTTTTTAATGATACGGCACGTTATGTAGATCAAGGTGGTGGAAAACGTAAAGGAAGTTTTGCAATATACATCGAAACGTGGCATGCAGATATTTTCGATTTCCTAGACTTAAAAAAGAATACTGGAAAAGAAGAAATGCGCGCCAGAGATTTGTTCTTTGCCATGTGGACGTCTGATTTATTTATGAAACGAGTTCAAGAAGACAGTTACTGGACGTTGATGTGTCCTAATGAATGTCCGGGATTGTATGATGTCTATGGTGATGATTTCGAAAAAATGTATACGGATTATGAAAAAGCGGGTAAAGGTAGAAAAACAATTAAAGCACATGAGCTTTGGGAGAAAATTCTAGAATCGCAAATCGAAACCGGAACGCCTTACATGTTGTATAAAGATGCCGTCAATAGAAAATCAAACCAGAAAAATTTGGGGACGATTCGTTCTTCGAATTTGTGTACCGAGATTATGGAATTTACATCCAAAGATGAAATTGCAGTTTGTAATCTAGCTTCTCTTTCCTTGCCGATGTTTGTTTCTAATGGAAAGTTTGACCATGAATTGATGTATACCGTTACAAAACGCGTAACCAGAAACTTGAATAAAGTAATCGACAGAAATTATTATCCGGTAATTGAAGGAGAAAATTCGAATAAACGCCACCGACCAATTGGTCTTGGAGTGCAAGGATTAGCCGATGCTTTCATTATGTTGCGTATGCCGTTTACGAGCGATGAGGCTAAAAAACTGAATCAGGAAATTTTTGAAACACTATACTTTGCTGCGGTAACCGCATCGATGGAAATGGCCAAAGAAGAAGGGCCTTATTCGACATTTAAAGGCTCTCCAATTTCTCAAGGGGAATTCCAATACAATTTGTGGGGAATGAAAGATGAGGAATTATCTGGTCGTTGGGACTGGGCTTCCTTGCGAAAAGAAGTGATGGAACACGGAGTGAGAAACTCGTTGTTAGTCGCGCCAATGCCAACGGCTTCTACATCACAAATTTTGGGTAACAACGAAGCATTTGAACCCTATACTTCTAATATTTACACCAGAAGAGTCCTTTCGGGAGAATTTATTGTGGTAAACAAACACTTGTTGCACGATTTAGTGGAACGTGGTTTGTGGAACGAAACATTGAAACAAGAATTAATGCGAAATAACGGTTCGGTTCAAGATCTGAATATTCCGCAAGACTTGAAAGAATTGTACAAAACAGTATGGGAAATGTCCATGAAAGACATTATCGATATGTCCCGTCAGCGTGGGTATTTTGTGGATCAATCCCAATCATTGAACTTGTTTATGCAAAATGCCAATTATTCTAAATTGACATCAATGCATTTTTACGCTTGGCAATCTGGATTGAAAACGGGAATGTACTATTTAAGAACAAAAGCTGCGGTGGATGCGATTAAATTTACATTAAACAATGATAAAAAAGCAGAGCCAATCGAAATCAAAGAGCAATCAATCGCTGTTCCTGCAGTCGCTGAAGCAGTAGAAATGACTTCGGATGAATACAGAGCTATGCTTGAATTGTCTAAAAATGCAGGTCCGGATGAGTGTGAAATGTGTGGTTCTTAAGTCATTGCGAGGAACGAAGCAATCTCCTAATCAGACCATATTGTTGATGTCAACAAAGAAGTTTTAAAACAAAAAGGCAGTTATTGTAATGATAACTGCTTTTTTTTGGAGCTATCTACTTCGTCAGTTCGCTTCGCTCGTGTCCCGCTTTCCGTTGCAATCTTTTTATTCACCAAAAAAAGGCGAATAAAAAGGATTTTCACTCTAATCGGGGCTAAAACACCAAGATTTAACAGTAATATTTGTAAACAATTCACTATATTTGAGATAGTTATTAGCCTTGAAGACTTTTTTATAATAATCAAAACGATAAAAAATGGAAAATAAAAAATTTACTGTTACAGATGATTTATTAGCTTCCAAAAGCCAGCGTCTCCTGAATCTACTTATCGATATATTGATTATTTATATTATAGCAATAAGTATTGTCGCTACCATTAATATAATTGGAGATACAACAAACAGTCATGGGGCATCGAATTGGGTTTCATCATTAAGTTTGATTGAAAATTTGTTCTTTGGACTTATTATTTTGTTTTTTTACTATGTATTTACGGAGATGTACTTCTCCAGAACCTTTGCTAAGTATTTTACCAAAACGATTGTAGTACGAGTTGATGGATCTAAACCCAATACCAAAAACTTTATGATACGAGCAGTATCCCGTCTAAATCCTATGGACCCTTTTTCATTTCTTGGTAAGACAGAAAGGGGTTTGCACGATACTTTATCAGCAACTTATGTGGTAAAAAAACACGAGTTTGCCGCGAAAATTAAAATGTTTGTTCCATCGGATCAAATTGGAGTATAATTCTAGTTCTGAAAGTAATGATTCATTAATTTTGTAGAATCTGGACGAGACAGTATGAGTAAAAAATTAAATATCCATTGCTTACAGCACGTTCCTTTTGAAGGTCTGGGTTGTATAGAGAATTGGATTCAAGAGCACGGGCATTCCCTTTCATATTCCACATTATACCATAATCCGAAATTTCCAAATCTTGATACGATAGACGCCTTGATTATCTTGGGCGGACCCATGAGTATTCATGACGAAGCCAAATTCCTTTGGCTAAAAGACGAAAAAGTATTCATCAAATCCGCAATTGACCGGCGAAAAAAAATAATTGGAATCTGTTTGGGAGCGCAATTAATTTCAAATGTGTTGGGAGGAAATATTACGGACAATGAGCAAAAAGAAATTGGCTGGTTTCCGGTTTCAATTTTAGATTCAAATGTTGCAATACTTAATGGTTATCCAAAATCATTTTCTGTTTTTCATTGGCACGGAGAGACATTCTCAATTCCTGAAAATGCTATTCGCTTAATGGAATCAGAAGCCTGCGCGAATCAAGCTTTTTTATATAATGATCGAGTAGTGGGACTTCAATTCCATTTGGAAGTTACGGATGCCGCTATGAAAAAAATGGCTTTTCATGAAAGATCAGAATTAGTAAAAGACACTTATGTTCAAACCTATGATGAGATCGTAAGTAATACTACATTTATAAAAGAAAATAATCAACTTATGTTTTCGCTTTTAGATAATTTGTTTAAATAGAAGCAGATTCTTTTTTAAAACAAAACCTAGTAAATTGCGGATCTACTAGGTTTTTATTTTAGTGCTAACCTGAATTCAGGTTGTTAAACAATTGTAATGTTTGCTACAGCAATTCTCATCTTTTGAGCTGCGGCTACCATTTCGATTAAAGCCTTTTTAGTTTCGTCCCAATGACGGGTTTTTAAACCACAATCTGGATTGACCCAAAGTTGGTCAACAGGAATCACTGCTGAAGCTTTTTCTAATAGCTTCACCATTTCGGAACTGGCAGGAACACGAGGCGAGTGAATGTCATACACGCCAGGTCCTATTTCGTTTGGATAATTGAAATCGGCGAAAGCATCCAGTAATTCCATTTGCGAACGCGAGCATTCTATAGTGATAACATCGGCATCCATATCGGCAATATTCTGTATGATGTCATTGAATTCGCTGTAACACATGTGGGTATGAATTTGGGTATCATCTTGTACGCCACTTGCGGCAATTCTAAACGCTTTTACAGCCCAATCCAAATAGGTTGCCCATTCTTCTTTACGTAAGGGCAATCCTTCTCGAATGGCCGGTTCGTCAATTTGAATAATCTTTATTCCTGCCTTTTCTAAATCGACTACTTCATCTCTAATCGCCAATGCAATTTGGGTACAGGTTTCCGCGCGCGACTGATCGTTACGGACAAAGGACCACTGCAAAATAGTCACGGGACCGGTTAGCATTCCTTTTACCCATTTTGGCGTAAGCGATTGTGCAAAGGCTGACCATTTCACAGTCATTGGGTTTGGACGTGAGACATCGCCATAAATAACTGGAGGTTTCACACAACGGCTGCCGTAACTTTGTACCCAGCCGTTTTTGGTAAACGTAAATCCGTCTAATTGCTCTCCAAAATATTCCACCATGTCATTGCGTTCAAATTCTCCGTGAACCAATACGTCAATGCCAGTTTCTTCTTGAAAGCGAATCGTTTCTTCGGTTTCTTTTTGGAGTAAATCATCATATTGTTGTGGGCTTAATTCGCCTTTTTTGAACTTTGCTCTCCAGCTGCGGACTTCGGTAGTTTGTGGAAAAGAACCAATAGTAGTAGTTGGGAATAACGGAAGATTCAACACGTCTATTTGTTTTTTTCTTCTAATTTGAAACGGATTTTCTCTTTGATCATCACCAATTGCAATGCTGGCAACCCGATTTTTCACCGCCTTATTATGGATTAATTTTGATGTTTTTCTGTTTTCGTTGGCAATAGTATTTTCTTCAAAACGGATAGAATTATTGATGTCTATTGCATTCAAAGCAAAATATTTTAGTAAAACGATCTCTTCTGTTTTTTGTTTGGCAAAAGCCAGCCATTGCTTGACCTCAGGAGTTAGTGTTGCATTGTTCGTTTCTAATTCTAAATCACATGGCGAGTGAATCAGGGAGCACGATGGTGCAATTAAGATTCTGTTTTCGCCAAGTGCGTCACTTGCTTTCTGAATAAGGGCTAACGATTTTTTGAAATCATTTTTCCAAATATTTCTACCATCTATAACACCAAGTGAAAGACTGACAGTATTAGACAATTGTCCCGATTCCAAGATGTCATCCAATTGCGAGTGACAACGGACTAAATCCAAATGTAAAGTATGAACAGGTAGCGCAAGAACGGTTTCAAGATTTTCGCCAAAGCAATCGAAATAGTTTGCCAGAATTAATTTGATTTTAGGGAAACGTTTGTTTATTTCGGAGTAAACATAAGTTATAGCATTTCTTTCTTTGTCAGTTAGATTCAAAGCCAAAAATGGTTCGTCAAATTGGATCCATTCCACATTTTCATTTTCCAGTTTTTGAAGGATTTCAAAATATACCGGTAGCAATTTATCGATAAGTTCTATTCTATGAAAACCTTCTTCTTTTTCTTTTCCAAGAAGTAAATAAGTAACAGGCCCTATAAGTACCGGTTTTGTTGTAATTCCTAAAGCATTAGCTTCTTTGAATTCATCTATTATTTTTTCGGAGAATAATTTGAATTCTTGATCTTTTGTGAATTCTGGTACGATGTAATGGTAGTTGGTGTCAAACCATTTTGTCATTTCCATGGCGACCACATCTTGTCCTTCTTTCTGCGAACCTCTAGCCATGGCAAAATACAAATCGATATTGGAGTTTGTTTTGGCTAATTCTTGATAGCGCTTAGGAATAACACCCAAGGTAAGTGATAAGTCCAGTACTTGATCGTAAAACGAAAAGTCATTTGAAGGGATTAAATCGATTTCGAACTCCACTTGTAATTGCCAGTTTTCTTTTCGGATAGTAGTACCTACAGCCAAAAGTTCGTCTACTGAAATTTTTCCTGCCCAATACGATTCACAGGCTTTTTTTAATTCTCTGTTGCTACCAATTCGCGGGTAGCCAAGATTATTTGTTAGCATTTTGTTGCTTTTTAAATGATGAATAAATCAATTAAAAGCTCTTGATGCATTTCAGAATGCTTGTTAGAGATGAAAAGTAGAAAGGAAAATACGTTGCAAAAGAGAAATGCACAATAAAGCATAAAGAGTCATGCTTATTGTGTTCAGAACGCACCATACCTGACTGTTGCTTCAAATCGCGAAAGCATTGTCAATTCGATAAAAGGCAGGTCTCCTGACTTGTAACATTTTTATCATCCTTCCCATTTGCCATTGGCATACAGTGGATCGTATTTCAGATAAAAACTTTTTGTGTTACTTACAGTTGCGCGACAGTTCGTGATTTACACACGATTCCCTATTAATCTACAGTTAAGTAAAACCCTTATCGGTTGATGAAGAAATAAATTAAGAACTTAAATTAGATGCAAAAGTAACACTAATCCTTTAAATATTTTTTCGATAGGTTTATTAATTTGTTGTATTTAGGATATTGTACTAATAGGATCCGACACTTTAGATTTTTTATATAAACTAAATCATACCTGACTTTATTTCACTTGTTAATAATTCTATTTCTGCTATCTTTGGAAATAAATTTTAAAAAGGAATGATGCACTGGGAACAACTTTTATCACTAAAACGACAAGGAGACAAAGGCAAAAGATTACGGATAGAACAAGATGACACCCGATTGGGTTTTGAGGTGGATTACGACCGTATTATCTTCTCGGCTGCTTTCAGAAGTTTACAGGACAAAACACAAGTTATTCCGTTGTCAAAAACTGATTTTGTTCATACCAGATTGACGCACAGTTTAGAAGTTTCTGTAGTGGGACGTTCATTAGGGCGATTGGTGGGTAAGAAAATCATCGAGAAATATCCGCATTTACAAGAAGTGCATGGCTATCACATGAATGATTTTGGGGCTATAGTTGCCGCTGCATCATTGGCTCATGATATTGGGAATCCGCCTTTTGGGCATTCCGGTGAGAAAGCAATTGGCGAATATTTTTCCATTGGGAAAGGACAACAATACAAAGACCAGCTTACGGCAAAAGAATGGCAGGATTTGATTGATTTTGAAGGGAATGCGAATGGTTTTTCGGTGCTGACGGCCAGTCGTCCTGGTATCGAAGGAGGACTTCGAATATCCTACGCAACTCTTGGGGCTTTTATGAAGTATCCTAAAGAAAGTTTACCCAAAAAACCAACCAAAGACATTGCCGACAAAAAATATGGTTTCTTTCAAACGGATAAAGCTTTTTTTCAAGATGTGGCTTTAGATATGGGATTGATTCCAAATAAAACAGGAAGCGATATTGGTTTTGAAAGACATCCCTTGGCGTATTTAGTCGAAGCGGCAGATGACATTTGTTATACCATTATTGATTTTGAAGACGGAATCAATTTAGGATTAGTTTCCGAAGATTTTGCCTTGGAATATTTAATAAAATTGGTGAAAGACAGCATTGATACTTCAAAATACAAGACTTTAGAAACCAAAGAAGATAGAATAAGTTATTTGCGCGCTCTGGCAATTGGAAGTTTAATCAATGATGCCGTAAAAGTATTTGTCGAAAATGAAGTGCTGATCCTGAATGGCAAATTCCCGTATGCCATAATGGATAAAAGCAAATACAAAGCGCAGATGGGCGATATTATCAAAATAAGTGTGGATAATATTTACCAAAGTCGGGAAGTCATTGAGAAAGAAATCGTAGGCTACCAGATTATTCAAACCTTGTTGGATAAATTTATAACGGCTTTCAATAATAAATTTGATGGAAATGCATCTAATTACGACTCTTTAATTCTGAAAATGTTGCCTGAAAAGCATCATTTGGAAAAAGAAAATTTATACGGAAGATTATTACATATTTGTCATTTTATTTCTTTACTGACAGATGGAAATGCGTTATTGTTTTATAAAACAATTACTGCGGTTAAAAATTAACAATTGTCTACTAATCATTAATTTGTTATTGTAGATTAAAAAAATTAGATTTGTTTTCAGATTTTATGATTGATGAATTAATAGATTTTTATGAAAAAAATTATATTTTTTTTAGTTTTTTTAACTAATTTTTTTGCTTTAGCGCAATCGAATCCTTTAATTATTCAACGTTATTTAAATACTCCGAATGCTAAAATTAATGTTTCGAAAAGCGATTTTCAGGATTGGGTAATACAAAGCGATGGTGGAGCGACCAGCTCCGGAATACAAAATTGTTATGTAGTGCAACGTTATAAAGGTATTGAAATCTTTAGGGCAGTTTCTAATTTTTCAATACAGAATAGTGAAGTTATTGATGTTCAAAAACGAATAGTTGATGGTGTTTCTAAAAAAGTAAATACAACCAAACCTTCATTATCGGCAGTAAATGCTCTGACTAAAGCGTATTCGCTCTTAGGCATGAAAGCCGATGAAATTTTCACTGTTATAGAAAATAAAGAAGCTCATAAATTTAAAATAAGCAATGGGTTAGGCATTCATGAGCCAGTCACTGCTAATTTAGTTTTTCATCAATCCAGTAATGGTAAGTTAATTTTGGCGTGGGATTTTACCATTTATACACGCACTCATGACCATATTTGGAGCGTGAGAATTGACGCCACCGATGGGGGACTGTTAGAAAAAAATGATTTTGTTATTTCTTGCAGCTTTGATCATAATAAAGCAATCACTCATTCCCATGAGTCTTGGGCAAATTCATTTGACTCCAGTTACAAACAAATTTTTTCGGCCTCTCCAATGCAGGCAGCAAGTGGTTCCTACCGAGTGATACCATTCAATTTTGAAAGTCCCAGCCATTCTGCTTTTCAACTTGTTTCGAATCCAGCGAACAGCAATGCATCTCCATTTGGCTGGCATGATGTTGATGGTGTGGCGGGACATGAATTTACGATAACCAGAGGAAATAATGTATGGGCTAAAGAGGATTTTGGCAGCACTAATTCAACTTCAGGTTATAGCCCTTCAGGTGGAGCATCGCTACTTTTTGATTTTCCCTATGGCGGTACAAATGTACAGGCATCAACCTATATAGATGCGGCAATTACGAACCTTTTTTATATGAATAATGTCATGCATGATGTTTGGTATCAATATGGTTTTGATGAAGCAAATGGAAATTTTCAAGCGAATAATTACAGTCGTGGCGGAAAAGAGACGGATCAAGTTAATGCTGATGCACAAGATGGCTCATTAGTGGTACCCATGAGTTTAAATAATGCTAATTTTTCAACTCCGGTGGATGGGAATAGCGGAAGAATGCAGATGTTTCTATGGGACCGAGGTCCAGAAATTAAGCCAATTATTGTAAATTCACCATCAAGTATTGCTGGAAGTTATGTAGCAAGACAAAACTCCTTTAACCCAGGACGTGTTGATTTGCCTGTGGCTCCCAATTTCCTGCAATCTGATGTAGTGCTCTACTTAGATAGTACGGGCGGCACCTCCCAAGGGTGTGTAGCACCTTCTAATGCTGCGGCAATGAGTGGGAAAATTGTCATTTTAAGAAGAGGAAATTGTACGTTTGCAGTAAAAGTAAAAGCGGCCCAAAATGCAGGGGCTGTCGCTGTAATTGTTGTTAATAATAATACTGGAGATTTAATTATGTCAGGAGCTGATGAATCAATTACCATACCTGCTATAAGTGTTACTCAGTCCATTGGGGAGAATATTATAACCCAGATGCAGACTCAAACCGTGAATATAAAAATTCAATTAGAGGCTTCTTCTTTCATAAATTCAGATGGTGATTTCGATAATGGGATTATTGCACACGAATATGGTCATGGAATTTCTACTCGTCTGGCCGGTGGGAGCAATAACTCCAGTTGTTTGAATAATACGGATCAAATGGGAGAAGGATGGTCTGATTGGTTTGCATTAATGATGCAGATTAAGCCAGGAGATTTTAGTGGTGCCAAAAGAGGAATAGGGACTTTTGTTTCTTCACAAGCCACAGACGGCAGGGGAATACGAGATTTTCAGTATTCTACGGACAGAACGATTAATCCAATGACATACGCCAGTACCAATAATTATCAGTTTCTTGACGCAGATAATGTATCAAAAACCTCCGTACACGGGGTAGGTTCCGTTTGGGCTACAATGCTGTGGGATTTAACGTGGGCTTATGTCAGTAAATATGGTTTTGATAATAATAAATATACAGGATCAGGCGGGAATAATAGAATTATGCGAATTGTATTAGATGGAATCAAATTACAAGCTTGCAGTCCTACTTTTGTGGATGCAAGAAATGCTATTATAGCCGCAGATCAGGCAATAACAGGCGGTAAGGATTACTGCTTAATTTGGGAAGTTTTTGCTGCCAGAGGCCTTGGGGTTAATGCATCTGCCGGAGATAGAAATATAGGTAATGATCAATCGGAGGATTTTACAAGACCTGCATCAGGACCAAATTGCGCCTTAGCGATAGACAACTTTGAGAGTGATGTGATGCGCGTATTTCCTAACCCATCCAAAGGGCCAATAACAATTAAAATTGATCAATACTCAGGGAGGGTAAATATCCAAGTAATAGATCTTAACGGACGAGTGCTTTATGATGTTAAAAACCAAGAATTTAGTAGAGCAAAATCAATTGATTTAAGTGCATTGGCAACCGGGGTTTATATATTGGATATAAAAGGGGAAAATTTACATTACGTTGAAAAAATAATTAAAAATTGATCGTACAAATTTTAAAGCCCTGAAAAAATTTTTCAGAATTTTTTTAGAACAAATATTGTATTCCAACACCTATAGCTTGCCGTACTTGTACTTTTGGGCCTTCAGTGACTTGAATTCCCGCTATTTCTCTTTTTGATTTAATGTCATCATCATAAATAATATGTGCGCCAATATTCGCTTTTACGTACTGGTTTACCACTAATTCAAATTGGAGGTCGTAATCGATATCTATGTTGCCAAAATGATTCACATAATCAGAATATAAACTGAGGCGATTTTCTAAATGAATATTTTTAAAAATTTCTTTTTTCAGATGCCCCGTAAATAAAAATCCGAGCTCTGTTCTGGATTTTTCTCCTTTTTCGATCAAATTTCCGTTCAGATCGTAAATGGCTTTAGTGACACCAAAAGCACCTTGATTCGCTAATCTTTGATCTAAAACCAAGGTTGTTTTAAATGTAAATGGGGAAATATAAAACGTTCTTTTTTTCTCTTTATTTATATTCTCAGCTCCTATTCCCATGAAGGCATAAGCGGGTGCAAAGGGCTTTGATATTGCAGTTTGAGTATTTGGATAAGAATAACCATTAGTGAACTGCGTATTGAAATTTAATTTTGCGGAATGGTACCAATTCGAAAGGGTGTCTTTTCGATAACCAAATGTTGAGTTTAATAAAAAGGCATCATCCGTTTTTCTTACTTCGATGCGGTCTTGTTTGTTTAAACCATATCGGATTAAAAGTTCATTAGTCCAATTGTAATTGCTTCGGTTGTACGTTCTCAGAAATTTTCCGTTGAACAACCCGGAAACGGAGCTTGTTCCTCCGGGACTCCAGTTGATAAAAGCGACTTCGGATATGTCAAATCCTAAACTATTTTTTTTTGTCCAATAGGATAAAGGAACATATGGTTTCTTAGTTCGTATATTGACTACTACGGTCAGCGGTCTCTTTACTTTTGTGAGTGTTGTTACAGGTTCAAGTGCAGTTTTCATACTACTGACTGTTGCTTCTTGGGAAAAACTATTTATAGAAATCAAAAATAAAAAAAGTAAAAATGCAGTAGGGAGTAATTTCATTACGGGGGAGATTAAATTTAAACGTGCAAAATAATTATTTTAATAGCTTGAAAAAAGGATTTCAAGACTTTTAACGTCAATTTTGCAATATTGTTGTAATTCAGCCACTGTTCCCTGTTCAATAAATTCGTCAGGAATGCCTAATATTTTTATTTTTGAAGTGTAATTATTTTGGGAAGCAAATTCAAGTATAGCACTCCCAAAACCGCCATTTACAACGCCGTCTTCTAGCGTGATTATAGTTGAAAATTTAGTAAAAATGGTATGTAGTGCTTTTTCGTCTAATGGTTTGACAAATGAAAAATCATAATGGGCAATGGTTTCCAGATGGTCTGTCTTGGCTATAGCCAAAGTGACATTGTGACCAATAGTTCCATTTGATAATACTGCGATATGTGTTCCTTTTTTAATACAAATGCTTTCTCCAATTGCTATTTTTTTATACTTTCCCAGATGTTGATCTTGCCAATTCTGAATCACACCGCGACCTCTTGGATAACGGATAGCGATGGGCTGATTCAATCCCAGTTGTGCAGTATAGAGAATGTTTTGAAGCGCTATTTCGTTCATTGGGGAATAAATAATTATATTAGGAATACAGCGCAAATAAGCAAGATCAAAAACACCGTGATGCGTTGCGCCGTCTTCTCCCACTAATCCCGCTCTGTCCAAACAGAAAATTACCGGTAAGTTTTGCAGTGCAACGTCATGAATGACTTGGTCGTATGCTCTTTGCAAAAAAGTAGAATAAATATTGCAAAATACGATCATTCCTTGTGCCACCATTCCGGCCGCTAAGGTAACGGCATGTTGCTCGGCGATTCCTACATCAAAGGCGCGTTTTGGGAAAGCTTCCATCATGAATTTGAGGGAACTTCCCGAAGGCATTGCAGGTGTAATCCCTATTATTTTTTCATTTTTTCGGGCCAAATCCAATACGGTCAAGCCAAAAACATCCTGGTATTTCGGCGGTAAATTCTCTTCTGATTTGATGTGAATTTCTCCAGTTGTAGCGTCAAATTTCCCCGGCGCATGGTATTTAACCTGATTTTCTTCGGCTTGTTGCAGTCCTTTACCTTTGGTGGTGATGATATGGAGAAATTTTGGTCCTTTTACTTTTTGCAAGCGTTTGAGTTCCTTGATAACCGCAAAAAGATTATGCCCGTCAATAGGACCCGAACAATCAAAATTCAATGATTTAATCATGTTGTTCTGCCTCGGATTTTTCCCTTCTTTTACGGCAGTAAGATACTTTTTTAACGCACCAACGCTCGGGTCAATGCCGATGGCGTTATCATTAAGGATCACCAGTAAATTAGCATCAGTAACTCCGGCGTGATTTAATCCTTCAAAAGCCATTCCTGATGCGATGGAGGCATCTCCAATCACTGCAATATGTTGTTTATCGTATTCGCCTTTCAAATTAGAAGCAATCGCCATTCCTAATGCTGCTGAAATGGAAGTCGAAGAATGTCCTACGCCAAAAGCATCATAGATACTTTCACTTCTTTTTGGGAAACCGGAAATACCGCCGAGTTGCCTGTTGGTGTGAAAATTTTCTCTTCGGCCGGTGAGTATTTTATGTCCATAGGCCTGATGGCCTACATCCCAGACCAACAAATCATTTGGTGTGTCAAACACATAATGCAAAGCGATGGTGAGTTCAACAACACCCAAACTGGCCCCAAGATGGCCTTCTTTTGCGGCTACAATATCAATTATGAAATTGCGTAATTCTTGAGCGACCTGAGGAAGTTGAGCTTCGTCGAGCTGGCGTAAATCGGTTGGATTGTTTATGTTTGAAAGTAAATTATCTGACATAAAGCAAAGGTACGATTTGAAATTGTATTTTTACATTTGATAAAAAACTTGTTTTATAAAGAATCACAAAATAAAGCGAAGATTTGCAAAGAACTTAAATATGCGAATTCGCGGACTTATACTATGATAAATCCTTTCACCGACGAATATTTTATGAAAAAGGCTTTGCAGGAAGCCGAAATGGCTTTTGAAAAAGGCGAAATTCCGGTTGGTGCCATTATTGTCATTGATAATAAAGTCATTGCCAGAAGTCATAATTTAACCGAATTACTTCATGATGTTACAGCTCATGCGGAAATGCAATCCATAACTGCCGCAGCTAATTATCTTGGCGGAAAATATTTAATGGGTTGTACGCTGTACGTCACACTGGAACCTTGCCAGATGTGCGCCGGCGCTTTGTACTGGAGTCAGATTTCGAGAATTGTGTATGGAGCCACTGATGAAAATAGGGGTTTTGTGAAAATGGGAACACAATTGCATCCTAAAACAACTGTTGTAAAAGGAGTTTTGGCAAATGAAGCTTCGGAGTTGATGAAGCGGTTTTTTGTGGAGAGAAGAAAATAATTCTATTTACACAAATCCCTAGCCCAGATCGCAGTGGAAATCCTTTTCTTTTTTTCTTTAAAAAAGAAAAGATTGTAACGTATAGCTGGATTAGCTCCAGATTGCTTCGTGCCTCGCAATGACCGCTTGCTTCGAAAAATCTCGCAATGACGCAAAAAAAAACTCCCCAATTTCTTGAGGAGTTTATAATTTATTCTATGACAGCATTTTCTTTTTTGTCGTAGAAATGATATTCTAAATACGTGTAAGCATCACGAGGTATGATTTTCACCCACTTTTTATGTTCAAGAAACCATTTTGAACGTAATGATGGAAAACCTTTGGTAAGGTATGCAGCCACAAACGGATGTACATTAAGCACAACATCTTTGTGGTTTTTTAATACTCTTTCCAGATCAAAAGCGATTTTATCAATGATTTGAATTGGTGCTTCAATTTCGGCACTTTCATTGTTTGGATCTTCTTCTCTGGTCTTAATATTTACTTCTGGTCGTACTCTTTGTCTTGTAATTTGAACTAGTCCAAATTTGCTAGGGGGTAAGATCTTATGTTTTGCTTTATCATCGCTCATTTCTTCCCTGAGGAAGTCGAACAACACTTTGCGATTTTCAGGATTCGACATGTCGATAAAATCAACCACAATGATTCCGCCCATATCACGAAGACGCAGTTGTCTTGCAATTTCGGCTGCTGCTATCATGTTGACTTCCATGGCTGTATCTTCCTGGTTGGTAGCTTTATTAGAACGGTTTCCGCTGTTTACGTCTATAACGTGCAAGGCTTCAGTATGTTCGATAATAAGATACGCCCCTTTACTCATGGATACTGTTTTTCCAAAAGAAGTTTTGATTTGTCTCTCTATGTTGTATTTCTCAAAAATAGGTGTGTCATTTGATTGATAAAACTTCACTATTGATTGTTTCGAAGGGGCAATTTCTTGCAAATAATCCTTCGTTTGGTTGTACAACTCTTCATCATCAATTTGAATACCACTAAAGGTATCATTAAATACATCTCTTAATATCGAAGAGGCTCTATTGAGTTCTCCTAATACTTTGGAAGGATGATGAGCAGTTGGTAATTTTTTACACATTGCAGTCCATCTGCTGAGCAGGTTCTGCAAATCTTTTTCTAATTCGGCTGTATTTTTGCCTTCGGCTACTGTGCGAACAATAACACCAAATCCTTTTGGTTTGATGGATTGTACTAATCGTTTCAAGCGTTCTTTTTCTTTTTTGTCTTCTATTTTTTGAGAAATAGAAACACGATCAGAAAACGGAACCAAAACTATAAATCTTCCGGCAAGAGAAAGCTCAGCGCTAATCCTTGGTCCTTTTGTAGATATAGGTTCTTTGACAACTTGTACTAAAACAGATTGATTGGCACTCAAAACATCAGTAATGGTACCATCTTTGTCTATTTCTTTTTCAAACTGAAAGTTTTTTAGGGAGAAATCTTTTAATTTACCTGCGCTTACAAGTTTTATGAATTTCAGTTGGGAAGCTAAATTGGGTCCTAAATCATGATAATGTAAAAAGGCATCTTTTTCAAAGCCAACATTTACAAAAGCAGCATTTAGTCCGGCAACGGGTTTCCTGATTTTGGCAATAAAAATATCGCCAACTTGGAAGTTGCTTTTTTCTTCTTCTTTGTGTAATTCAATTAGTTTTCCATCTTTTAATAAGGCAAAATCTACGGCTTCGGAACTAGATCGGATGATTAATTCTTTATTCACGCTGTACATTTTTATCTATTCGCTGTGGCGAACAAATGGATTAAACAATATTTTTAACAGGTATTGAACCCGGGGAAAATTAGCTGGCAGTTTGCAGTGTTAAGTTCGCAGTTGACTGACTACTAAAAACTGAATACTGATTACTAACTTTCAATTTCAATGAACATTTAAAAAGAAAAAAGTAGTTTAAAACTACTTTTTCTTTTTGTGACGATTAGCTCTCGCTCTTTTTTTACGTTTGTGAGTTGCTACCTTATGTCTCTTTCTTTTTTTACCACTTGGCATATCTTATGATTTTATGATTAATTAATATTATTATTTTGCTTCGTTATTTATTTTCACCCCTTCAACAAAAACTTTTGCAGGTTTGAATGCAGGAATGTTGTGTGCAGGAATTTTTATTGTAGTATTTTTAGAAATGTTTCTTCCAGTTTTCTCTGCTCTGGTTTTCACTATAAAGCTTCCAAAACCTCTTAAATAAACATTGTCTCCAGTTTCTAATGAATTTTTTACTTCATTCATAAAAGTCTCTACAGTTGCCTGTACATCTCCCTTTTCAAGACCTAATTTTTCTGAAATTTTTGCTACGATATCTGCTTTCGTCATTTTCTTTCCTATTTATAATGTTGTACTATTTTTTTGAGTTTGCAAATATAGGAATTTAAAAAACAATTATTCAAGCTAATTCATTAAATTTTAATCACATAAACTTTTACTTTTGCAGTCTAATATTTAAAAATGAATTTTTCTAACCTGCTGATAAAATGGTATTTACAAAATAAACGGGATTTGCCATGGCGAAACACTACGGATCCGTATCCTATTTGGCTCTCCGAAATCATGTTGCAGCAGACACGCGTTGCCCAAGGAATGCCTTATTTTATGTCTTTTACTACCGCTTTTCCTACTGTTTTTGATTTAGCAAAAGCCAATGAAGAGCATGTTTTGAAACTTTGGCAGGGATTAGGATATTATTCCAGAGCGCGAAATTTGCATAAAACGGCTCAATATGTGGCCTCAGATTTAGGGGGAAGTTTTCCGGATAACTATGCGGATTTACTAAAATTAAAAGGCATTGGGGAATATACCGCTGCGGCCATCGCTTCTTTTTCTTATAACGAAGCCGTTCCGGTTGTTGATGGAAATGTATTCCGAGTTTTATCGCGTTATTTCGATATAGAGACAGATATTGCTCAGGCTTCTGCCAAAAAAGAATTCGCCGCTTTGGCATTTGAACTGATGCCAAAAGATAACCCGGCAACCTTCAATCAAGCCATTATGGAATTTGGGGCTTTGCAATGTGTTCCTAAAAGTCCAAATTGCGGTATTTGTGTTTTTAACGAAAGTTGCGCTGCTTTGCAAAAAAACAAAGTTAATCAGTTGCCTGTTAAGACTAAAAAACTAAAAGTGAGAAGCCGTTACTTTAATTATCTGGTTGTTGCAGATGAAAATGACAACACCATAATTCAAAAACGAACAGACAAAGGAATTTGGCACAATCTCTATGAATTCCCTTTGATAGAAACCGAAAAAGAGGAAGATTTTGATTGTGTTAGCGAAGCTATTCAAGCGGATTATTTTAAAGAAAATACTGTCGTAAGTATGTTAGAATACAACGAAAAAAGTATCCTTCATAAATTGTCACACCAGCATTTACATATTAAGTTTTGGAAAGTGAAAATTGAAGGAACAATTGAAAACGGAATTGACGTTGAAACTTTGAGAACTTTTCCTTTTCCAATTGTGATTCATAATTTTATTGAAAAGGATTTATAGAGTTTCTAAAAAACTGTATCTTTGATTAAACACTAGATTCTAAAATGAACGGAACATTAAACAAGGTTATGCTAATTGGTTTTCTTGGCGACGACATCAAAATGCATTATTTTGATGGAGGCAATTGTATTGGAAGATTTCAGTTGGCCACAAACGAAGTGTATATCAACAAAACCACTAATGAAAAAATCACTTCTACGGAGTGGCATAATTTAGTTGTTCGCAACAAAGCGGCGGAACTTTGTGAAAAATACCTTTCTAAAGGCGATAAAATTTACGTGGAAGGACGCATTAAATCCCGTCAATGGCAGTCAGAGGATGGAAGTACAAAACACACCACTGAAATTCAGGTAACCGAATTTACTTTTCTGTCAACTAAGAAAGACACTGAAAGTAATAAACAAATTCCTGTACCTGATGTCCCGAAAAACACTAATTTTGACACCGATAAGAATGTCTTGCCTATAAACGACTTGCCATTTTGAGTGTTTAACTAATCCTTACCAATTTGGACTCAGAGCCCAGTTTGCTTTTTGCTTACGCAATAGATACTAATTTAGCATTTGGTTTTACAGTAATAATCATATTGCTGTTTTGTTCCGCATTAATTTCAGGTGCCGAAGTTGCCTTGTTTTCGTTGTCACAAAAAGAGATTGATGAAACCATTCAGGAGAATGATTCTAAAGGAAAAATTATTGCCGCGCTTTTAGAAAAACCCAAAAAACTGCTGGCCACGCTTCTGGTTGCTAATAATTTTGTCAACATAGCGATAGTAATATTATTTTCATACGCTGGCAAAAGCATGTTTGCAGCGATAACCCAACCGGTATTGAAATTCATCTTGGAAGTATTGGTAGTTACTTTTTTGATTTTGCTCTTTGGAGAAGTCTTGCCTAAAGTATATGCCAGTCGAAATAATACCAAGTTTGCCAAACTTATTGCTTACCCTATTTTCTTTTTAGATAAGCTTTTGACGCCTATTAGTTTACCAATGCGTGCAGCAACGATTTATTTGCATAACAAATTAGGAAAACAAAAAACAAATTTTTCTGTTGATCAATTATCACAGGCTTTAGAGCTTACGGCTTCGGATGAAACCTCTTCCGAAGAGCAAAAAATATTAGAAGGAATTGTGAGTTTTGGAAATACGGATACCAGACAAGTAATGAGTCCGCGAATCGATATTTTTGCTTTAGAAATAGAAGAATCTTTTGCTGCTATTTGTCCCAAAATTATAGAAAAAGGATATTCCAGAATTCCGGTATATCGAGACAATATAGACCAGATAGAAGGCGTTTTGTTTGTCAAAGACTTGCTTCCGCATATTAATACAAATGAATTTGACTGGAAAACATTGCTGCGAGAACCTTTTTTTGTCCCTGAAAACAAAAAGCTGGATAATTTGCTGAAAGATTTTCAGAACAAGAAAAGTCATTTAGCGATCGTGGTAGATGAATATGGAGGAACCTCAGGGTTAGTTTCTCTTGAGGATGTTATTGAAGAAATTGTTGGGGATATCAGCGATGAATTTGATGATGAGCAGATTAGTTTTTCTCAAATTGATGAAAAAAATTACCTTTTTGAAGGAAAAATAAACCTGAGAGATTTTTATCGGATTATTGATGTTGACGAAGAATTATTCGAAATTAAAAAAGGAGAAGCCGAAACATTAGCCGGATTTATTCTGGAAATTTTAGGCAATTTCCCTAAAAAAGATCAAAAAATTGTATTCGAAAACTGTCTGTTTACTATAGAAGCAGTGGATAAAAAACGAGTTAAACAGATAAAAGTAACGATTGAATAATCCTTCCATGGTCCTCTGCGAAGGAAAGAGAGCCATTGGAATACGTTTTCTTAAAATTTGTAAGATTAAAAAAAATAGAAATGTTTAAAAAAACAATCCCTTTTCTGGTAATAGCACTAACGTCATTGTTGAGTTTTAGTTGCAAAGACGCCGTGATCCCAAAACCATCCGCTTATTTGCGGTTGGATTATCCGCAAGCCAGTTATATGAATTTTGAAAACGAATGTCCTTTTGCTTTTGAAATGAATTCAGAGGCCGTTATCCAGAAAGAGCCCAATTGTGGTTTCACGATTACCTATCCAAAAATGAAAGCGACTATTTATCTCACCTATAAACCAGTCACTAAAAACATTAATGAACTGTTGCGGGATGCACAAAAATTGACTTATGAACACGTGATAAAAGCAGATGATATCCTGGAACAACCGTATTTGAATCCCGATAAAAAAGTGTACGGTATGTTTTATCAGGTAGAAGGAAATGCAGCAACGAATTCCCAGTTTTATGCTACGGACAGTACTAGTCATTTTTTGACGGGATCCGTTTATTTTTATGCGAAACCCAATTATGACTCGATTATGCCAGCGGCAAGTTATATCAAAAATGATATGCAGCGGCTAATGGAAACCTTGAAATGGAAATAACAACAATAGCCATTTACCGGAATAGTACAAAATAAGCAATACTCTTTTTAGAATAAATAAGGCTTTTAAGTTTAAATTAGCCTGTTAATACCAACTGTACGCTTTTTTTAATGACCTTCAACATCCTTGTGTGGTTCAAAAAAAAACATCCCCGTAAAGAGAATGTTTTGTTGCGATAAAGGGAAAGTTCTATTTAGGACTTCATTTTAGAAACCTTGTATGTTTTGCCATCAGCAGCGGCTTCAACTACTGTTGTCAATTTTTCTGGTGTTTGAACTGTTTTGTCAAAAGTTACAGTGGCCATTTTAGTATCAAAATCTACTGTTGCTTTTTGAACACCATCCTGTGCGGTTAGATCTTCTTGAATCGTTTTGGCGCAGCCTACAGCGCACGTCATTCCTTCTACAGAGAAACTCGCTGTTTGAAGATTTGCAGCTGCAATTTCCTTTTTAACTTTTGGAGCAGTTGTTTCAGCCGTTTCTTTTGAAGCTATGTCTGTTTCTTTTTCTTTGCAACCTACAAATAAAAGACTTGTAAGTACCAGTGTTGCGATTGATTTTTTGAAATTCATTATAATGTATATTTTGAAGATTAACTACTTTATTATTAACTACAAAATTAATTAAAAAAAGAAGGACTAATTCATAAAATAATTACAATTTTGGGCAAAATTATTTTTATGGAATCGAAGCAGTTAAAATGGGTGTATTTGTTGGTTCTTGCCTTGGTTTGGGGAAGTTCCTTTATATTGATAAAAAAAGGATTAATAGGTTTGACAGCGTTACAATTGGGATCGTTGCGAATTATTTTTGCAGCTGTTTTTTTAATATTAATAGGGTTCAAAAGTTTGTCTAAAATCCCAGTATTTAAGTGGAAATACATTGCTTTAACATCTTTATTCGGGACATTTATACCCGCTTACTTGTTTGCAATTGCACAGACTGAAATTGATAGTTCCGTGAGTTCTATTTTGAATTCCCTGACGCCTTTAAATACATTGATTTTAGGCGCGTTGGTTTTTGGATTGCAATTCAAAAGAAATCAGATTTTTGGAATTCTAATTGGTTTATTAGGAAGCGCCTTGTTGATTTTGAACGGCGCCATGCATCATCCGGAACAAAATTATTATTATGCTATTTTGGTTTTAATAGCATCTATATGTTATGCGGTCAATGTCAATTTAATCAAAAAATATTTGCATGATTTGAGTCCGCTGAGTATTACTACCGGGAATTTTATGGTGCTGTTTGTTCCGGCATTCATAATCTTGTTTTTCTCCGGTTTTTTTGAAGTGGTACATGATGTGAAAGTGCAGGAATCAATTTTGTTTATAATGGTTTTAGGTGTGGTAGGAACTGGAATTGCGAATATTCTGTTCTTTAAATTGATCCAAATGTCATCGCCGGTTTTTGCTACTTCGGTAACGTATTTGATTCCCGTAGTTGCTTTTTGCTGGGGATTATTGGATAATGAAATGCTTACGCCAGTTCAGTTTTTTGGTGCGTTTATTATTTTAATAGGCGTGTATTTGTCGGCTAAGAAGTAGTAGCTGTTCTTGATCAGTTTGTGTTTAGGATCTTATTAAAAATAATAAAGGCTGTCTAAAAATAGACAGCCTTTATTTATTTATTCAAGATTTGATTATAAAAAATCAGCATCGGTAACACCTTCATTGATTTTTACATCAGACATTTTTATGTCTAATTCAAAACCTACATTCTGGATGATGTTAAAAGGAACTTTAACTCCTTTTACTTCTTTGTAATCTCCATAATTTGTAGTTTGAGTGATGCTTTGCCCACCTTGTTCAACAATTTTAGATTCGGCTAATTTTAAACCAGTAGTTACATCATAGAATAGTGTAGTTTTCCCGTTTTTAACAGCGTAAGCATCTTTTCCATTGATGGACTCGATAGTTTCCAGCGTTAAACCTTGGTTTTTAGCAAGAGACAATTCTTCAAATGGTGTTGCAGTTGCTTTCATGTCCGCTAGCATTGTTCCTTCAATATTCTGACGTTGCCCTTGTTGCATTACGTAAGCTCCTTTTTCATTTACCACTTGTTTCATGATACTCATTGTGCCCATTGCTAGTTCAACCATCAATTTTCCTTTGGTATCAATTTTTGAGGTGAAGCTTAATGGAGAAGGCGCTTGCGGAATAGTTGTTGTCCCGTTCATTACAATTGTTTTTACAGCCAATGCTGCTTTTTCTCCGCCGATAGCTTTGATGTAATTATCAATAACGCTTTTTGCAGTAACTCCTGCTGGAACTGGTTTTTTTAATTCTGGTTTAGCTGTTGCATTTCCGTATTTATCGAAGTATGATACGGGAAACTTTAATTTTTCTAATCCAGAAGCTACATCCGCTGCTTTTCCTACAATAACAATTCTGCTATTATCAGCCAAGAAGTATTTATTAGCCACTCTCAAAATATCGTCAGCAGTTACAGCACTGATATTTTTAATGTAATTTTCATAAAAATCAGCTGGCAAGCTTTGCGTTTGGATTCTTAAAGCGTAACCTGCTACCGTTTGTGGTTTTTCAATTTGCATTACAAATCGTCCAATGTATCCTGCTTTTACGCTAGCTAACATTTCATCAGTCACTTTCTCAGTTCTGATTTTTTTGAATTCTTTGAAAATCTCAACAACAGTGCTGTCCGTTACTGCGTTACGAACTTGCGTAGAAGCATTAAACGTAGAAACGCGTTTGTCCCCGTAAATGCTAGTTCTAGCACCATACGTCCATCCATGAGCTTCTCTTAAGTTCATATTAATGTAACTATTAAAGTCACCACCTAAAATTTGGTTCGCAACTAAGACAGCAAAATAATCCGGATCAGTCATTTTAAGATTTGACATATTTACCACAGCAACCTCTGATTGAACCGCATTTGGCATGTCAATAAAGTTAATCTGTGTGGCGGAAACATCTATTGGATCGTTATAAGAGATCGATGGAGCAGCTGCTTTTTTCCATGAGCCAAAGAATTTCTCTACCATTTTTTTTGTTTCGCTGAATTTTACATCACCCACAATAATTAGGTAAGCGTTGCTTGGCACAAAATATGTTGTGTAGTTTGCTTTTACATCTGAAAGAGTTACGTTTTTCAAGGTAGCTTCGCTAACATATTCGCCTGCAGGATGGTTTTTTCCATAAGTCAAAACATCTACAACTCTTGCTGCTACTGCTGAAACGCTTTTTTCATTGGCTTTCAAGCCTTCAATAAGTTTCGCTTTTTCTTTGTCAAATTCCTCTTGGGTGAAGTTTGGGTTTAATGCACCATCTGCCATTAGCTCTAAAACTCTCCCCGAATATTTAGATAAGGAACTTGCTGAAGCGCCATTAGAACTAAAATTGATGTTAGCGCCTAAGAAATCTACTTCTTCATTGAAAGCTGTTTTCGAAATTTTAGTGGTGCCGCTTCCGATTAATGTACTGGTCATGTCGGCAACCCCTTTTTTGTCGCCTTCAGCATACGGATCATTGTCTAAGGTAAGACTGAATGCTACTCTAGGTAGTTTATGGTTTTCGACAACCATAACTTTTAATCCATTTTTTAATTCAAAAGTTAACGGTTTTCCGATTTTTATTGATGGAGCTGCCTCTGGTTTTGGCTGAGGTATGATTTGTCCTTGCATAATTAGGGTTACGAACAAGCTTGATAAAATTAATATTGATTTTTTCATAATGATGTATCTTAGTTTTGAGCTTTGTCTTTAGATGGAACATAATCCAAAACTAATCGTTGGTTTGGATTTAAATATTTCTTAGCAATATCTCTGATTTCTTCCCGAGTAATAGAATGATAGATTTCAATTTCGGTATTGATTAAGTTTACATCACCGTATAACAAATGATAGGAAGCCAGATTGTCTGCAATACCGTCAATGGTAGAATTGCTGTTGACATATTGGTTTTCGAATTTGTTTTGTAGTTTTTGTAAATCTCTTTCAGAAATCAATTCCGTTTGTAATTTTACAATTTCAGAGTCAATTTCGGCAAGAATATTTTCGGTTGTGTTTGGCGCTTGAGGCAAACCGTAAATGATATAGCTACCGTAGTCTTCTTGGCTGTTACTAAAAGCGCCAATTTGCAAGGCCATCTTTTTGTCATCAACTATTTTTTTGTATAGTCTAGAACTTTTTCCATCGCTTAAGATGGATGAAATCATATCCAGTACTCTTGCGTCTCTGGTTTTCATAGATGGCGTTCTGTAGGCTGCTACAATTGCAGGGATTTGGATATTAGCATCTTGAAATTCTGCTTTTATAGTTTGAGTAATCGGTTCTTCAACAAATGTTTCTCTTTGTATGGGAGCTCCTTTTTTGATCGGTCCAAAATATTTTTGAATCCATTCTTTTGCTTGCTCTTTTTTGAAATCACCAGCGACAATTAAAACAGCATTGTTCGGAATGTAAAATTTCTTGTTGAAAGCTTGGAATTCTTCTAATGTTGCAGCGTCTAAATGGCTCATAGAACCTATAGTTGCCCAACGGTATGGGTGTTTTGTGAAAATATTCTTTTTTACTTCCGCCAAAAAGTTTCCGTAAGGCTGATTGTCAACGCGCAATCTCTTTTCTTCTTTCACCACTTCGTTTTGAGTATCAACACCAATTTGATTGATCACTGGGTGTAGCATTCTTTCTGCTTCCATCCATAAACCTAATTCTAAGTTGTTAGATGGGAAAACCTCATAATAATAGGTTCGGTCATCCGTTGTGTTGGCATTATTTACACCACCGTTTCCAGTTACAATCTTAAACCACTCACCGCGTTTGATATTTTCGGTTCCTTCAAACAATAAATGTTCAAAAAAGTGAGCAAAACCAGTTCTTTCTGGATTTTCATCTTTAGCGCCTACATGGTACATTACTGAGGTAATAACAGTAGGGGCAGAAGGATCGTTGTGTAAAATCACATGCAATCCATTGTCTAATTTGTATTCTTCAAAAGCTACTTTCTGAGCAGAAGCTACTCCTCCTAGCATAAACAAAGCACCTAAAGCCATTAATGAATTTTTCATAAGGTTAATAATTTTGTTAATATGCATAATTAGTAGTGGTTTTTAATTTTTGTTACATAAAAAGCGTTTCGCTGTGAGAAATTTAACACTAGTTAAGCGTTTTATTTTGTAAAATTATTTCAAAAGTCTATTTAATAAGTAATTATGATGTATTGGGTATTTTTTTTTCTTCAACAAATTGCGAGGTAATTATTTAATTGTATATTTGCAACCTTAAAAATTTATAAAACAATTTGTTATGTATGCAATCGTAGAGATAGCAGGGCAACAGTTTAAAGTTAGCAAAGACCTAAAGGTTTACGTTCACCGTTTAGCAAATGAAGAAGGAACTCAAGTTTCTTTCGACAAAGTTTATTTGTTAGATGATAACGGTACAATCACAATAGGCGCCCCAGCTATAGAAGGTGCTTCAGTAGAAGCCAAAGTGTTACAACACTTAAAAGGAGATAAAGTTATCATTTTCAAAAAGAAAAGAAGAAAAGGATACAAAAAGAGAAACGGACACCGTCAGTATCTTACTCAAATTGTAATCGAAGGTATTACTGCAGCAGGTGCTAAAAAAGCGGCTCCCAAAAAAGCAGCAGTTGAAGCAACTACAGAAGAAGTTGAAGCTCCTAAGAAAAAGGTAGCTAAAGCTAAAAAAGAAGATACTCAAGAATAATAACAAAATAAAACTAATACGTCATGGCTCACAAGAAAGGTGTCGGTAGTTCTAAGAATGGTAGAGAATCAGAATCAAAACGTTTAGGTGTTAAGATTTTTGGTGGTCAAGCTGCTATTGCTGGGAACATCATCGTAAGACAAAGAGGTTCAAAACACAATCCAGGTGCAAATGTTTACATCAGTAAAGATCACACCCTACACGCAAGAATAGATGGAGTTGTTTTTTTCCAAAAGAAAAGAGATAACAAATCGTATGTTTCTATCCTTCCGTTTGAAGTTGAAGCATAATTGATTTTATCAATTATTTAAAAACCCGTTTCGAAAGAAACGGGTTTTTTTTTGACCTCAGCCAAGCGACTCCGGAATCTTCAAAGGAAAAGGAGGCTCCGGCAAAATTGATGGTTTGCCTGATTTGTAAATTATATTTGATTTTATCAGGGTATAAGTATTGATTATATTCGTAGTTTTTTACTGCTGGTCTAGGGAGTTTAATAAACTAAATTTCGGTTCAAATAAAATGCCGTATACTGTTTTGGAAGGGATATTTTGTAATTAGAAACTGTTGTGATTCTTTTATAGGTTTTACAAATCAGAACTGTTTTTAGAAAATCATCTTCTAATTAAAATATAAATTTTCACTTAAATACGAGATTGCTATTTGTCTGTTGGTTTTTTGACAATCAACGTCATTATAGTATTTTTTTCTTTCAAATTTTCCCTCTCCGTTATATTCTTTATAAACGCATTTCTTGTTTTGATATAATTTGACTAATTCAGAAGGTTATTTCTAGTTTTAAACAGTGTCTGACTTGATATGGCAACATAAAGATTAGATTCATTACTCTTTAATAATTTAAATCTATAGGATTTTTTTTTAATTAATAAACTAAATTAATTTTAAGATAATTTATTGTTTTAATATTGATTAGAAATTAAGTTGAATTTTTTTTAACCTTTTTTTTTGATAAAAATTTAATTAATTCTTTTTTTTTTGATTAAATAATAATAATTGTGTTTTTTAAAGGTAAAATTTTGATTAAAATTGATTTTAATCAAATCTTTTTTTAGAACAATAGGTACGATAATATTGGTTTTACTAGTCAAAATAGCGTACCGGGACACAGTTAATATGATTCTGTTTAATCGCAGGAGACATTAAAAATGATCTTGTCTAAGTGGTTTATTGATTGTTCATTTAAATTAATGATTTTAAAGACTACAAATTCTATTAATTAATAAATATTAGCGCTAATGAAATAAAGTATCAAATTACACACCATTAAACAACAAGAACAAACTCAATTTAGTACACCAAATTTTACAGCACAACTATGAATAAACTATTACTCACAACTAGTTTTTTGTTTTTTACTTTTTTAGTCTTCGCTCAAAAAAATAAAATTCAAAACAATGAAAAATATTTGCAATCAAATACAAATATCCAGGAATTTAAATTTAATAAAAGTCGCCAGAGTCCTTCTTTAATAAAAATTAAACCGGACTATAATTTAAATTTAGCAGGCGTTCCTGCTTTTTTAGTGGAAGTACTGCAATTAGATAAAAATTCATTTGAATTTAAAGAAATTCACACCAATACCACCAAAGGAAATTTTAATATCGTTACTTTTTCTGCCTTCTATAATGGGGTGAAAGTGGAACATGCGCGATATAATATTGTTCTTAAAAAAGACAAAGTAACTGCAATTACGCTCGAGCATTATGTTATGGATGCTAATGTTTCTAAGACAAAGTCATTGTCTCAAGACCAAGCATTAGAAAAGGCAAAGCAACATGTTGGTGCTGAGAATTATGTTTGGGAAGATATTTCAAAAAGTTTAAAAGTTACGGTGAATCAGAAAGAGATACAACAATTACAAAAATCATATAATGAATATTTGCCTAAAGGCGAATTGGTATATGTTGATAATTATAAGACAAAAGAGGTTGACTTAACTCTTGCATATAAATTCAATATATATGCATCAAAACCATTATCAAGAAACAATGTTTTTGTTGATGCTGCCAATGGCCAGATTTTATTAACGGATGCAATTATTAAACATGCAGATGAAATTAATAAAAACATCGAAAAGAATAAAATAAACACGACTAATTCAACAGCTATTTTAGCCTCAGTTGAAGGGCGCGGGGATACAAGATACGCTGGAAACAGAAAATTTCAGACTACACTAGATGTAGTCAATAATCGTTATTCATTAGATGGGACAATACCGGTTCTTGTGAATGGATTGCCGGTTGTTATACAAAATGAAACGCGCTCTTACAATGGAGTAGGTGGCGCACCCATTAGTTTGCCTAATATTCCATCGTATTCTATTTATGATGGTGATGCACCATCAGGACAATTACAAGTTGAAACTGGAGACAATAACTGGACAGCAGCCGAACACTGGAGAAGTCGTTTCACTACTCTAAATTACCCTATTGACAATGAAACAAAAAATGATGATGTTGCTTTAGATGCGCATTGGGGAGCTGAAATAGTAATTAAATATTGGGGAGCTATTCATAATCGAAGTAGTTATGATAATCGTGGTACCAAAATTATTAATTATGTACATTATGGTGATGCGTATGACAATGCTTTCTGGAATGGTACTGCAATGACTTACGGAGACGGAAGTTACCAAGGGGGTAAAAATCCTAATGGTTCTTTCGGGCCTTTAACATCCATGGATGTTTGTGGACATGAAATAGGGCATGGGGTGTGTTCTAATACATCTGATTTAGTTTATGCTAGAGAATCTGGTGCTATGAATGAAGGTTTTTCGGATATCTGGGCAGCATCTGTGGAAAACTATGTGTTGACTACAATTGATAGTTCGTTGCCTTATGACCCGTGGGGAATTGGAGAACAAATTGATCAACGTGATGGTGGGTTAGCTCCGGGCGCAGCTGGATCTACCGCTTTACGTTGGATGGATGATCCAAAAGCTGAGGGGAATCCGGATAGTTATGGAGGTAAAAATTGGTCTGATCCACAATGTGCGCAACCTAGCTTAGCAAATGACCAATGTGGAGTGCATAATAATAGTGGAGTTCTTAATAAATGGTATTATTTATTAGTAGAAGGTTCTGGAAAGAGTTTTACTCGTGGGAAAGCTAAAGCGGCTGCAGATGATCAAATAAATGATGCTTTGAAGGTCTACAGTGTCAAAGGTTTAGGTTTTCTTATTGCTGAACAGATTACCTTTAAGGCCGAAGTGCTACTTACTCCAAACGCTACTTTTCAAGAGATGAGAGATGCAAGTATACTTGTTGCAGGGCAAGAATATGGAACGTTTTCTAATGAAGTGAAACAAGTGACAAATGCTTGGTATGCGGTTAATGTAGGGAATGAATTTATTGCGCCTGATCCAAACCAACTTTTCTTTGAATCGACAAATGTTTCTGTAGTCAACGAACAGACAGCAACACAAGGGTGTGGTGTTTTTAACACAATAGAAGTTAAGGTTACTGGGGTAAACATCACTTCTCCCCAAACCATTAATTTAGACTTCTCAGGTTCTACAGCAACGATTAATAAAGACTTTACTACATCAGCAACTAGTTTGTCTTTTGATAAAGATGGGACTAAAACAATTTTACTCAACATTTTTAATGATGGTATAGTTGAAGGTGTAGAAAATATTATAATCAAGTTTAATGTAAATACTCCTGTAGCGCAATCTAGAATTCAAAACATCACAATTGTTGATAATGATTATGTGCCAGCTATTGGTATAGGTACGGTAGAGATTTTTAAAGAAACTTTTACTACTTCAAAAATTCCATCTGGTTGGGAAACTAAAAGTGTATTAGGATTGGATCCCAATGTTTGGCTTTTTAATGGGCCAACTACTTCAGGAAAAGCATACGTTTCAAATGGCACTGCATCTCAAGGCGCCACTTATGATTCAACCCAAAACGGAAATTTGCTTCTCATAAGCAAATTGATCGATACAAAAGGGATGAGCGATGTTACTGTAGCTTTTGACTGGCAAGCAGGTGGAGAAACAGACCAAGTAGATAATTCTGCGTTATTTGATTATGGTGAATTTGTATACTCCTTAGATGGAGCTAATTATAATTCTTTAGCCTTTTTTGCAGGGACAGCTTCAGGAGCTTCTCCGTCTTCAGGGAAGTATAATAAAGCGACATCGGCATTAAATAATACACAATTTTATTTAGCTTGGAGATGGTATAATGATGCTTTACTAGGCACTTCTTTTAGTTTTACTTTAGACAACGTTGTAGTAAGCGGAACACCGGCTTCAGTAGAATCTGATTTGATGCAATTTGATAGTGAAACCGTAAAAATTGGAAACCAAGTATACTTTTTGAGCGATCAAGATGGGGATGTAATTGGTATGATAGAAAATGCGACTAAGGATCTTGGTTGTGTTACGCTAACGATTAGTGAGTCAGGTAGTAAATCTAACTTTCCTAATATAGCAGGATCTCATTCAGGGAAAGTTATCAAATTAGAAGCTGATGGATTAAATGCGGCAACAGCTTCCTATGACTTAACACTGTTCTTTTCAGATGCTGAAACAAGTGAATTTTCAGACCCTAGCGGTTTAAGAGTTATAAAAGTAAACAGCAGCTCCATCAATGATGCTAAAAATTCTCCTAAAAATTTTCAAATAAATGGGGGGTTAGGCGCTGCATATGCTGCGGAGCAATATCGTACTTATAAAGGAAATCATACCGGATCTGGAACTTTTGCTTTGGTAACACAAGCGACTTTATCTACGCAAAAAATTAATGGGGAAGAATTTAAAATATACCCAACTGTATTATCGGCTGATAAAGTAATTACAATTTCCAGTGCAAGAACGCCAATTGATCGGGTTGACATTTATACCCTAAATGGAGGTTTAATAAGCGCTTTGAAATTAGAAAGTAGTAATGAAGCTAAAATACCTGTTGGTAAATTAGCCAGCGGAATGTATTTTCTTGTTATAAATGGTAATAAATCAGATACATTTAAGTTTCTGATGCAATAAATAATTGATTCAAAATCCCCCATCGTAGAAATGCAATGGGGGATTTTTTTTAACTAAATATAAAGATAATGAATACTAAAAATAATTTTATTTTATTCGTACTGTTTTGTTTTTCCTTCAGCATCACTTGGGGGCAAAATAAAAGTGACTGGACCGCTTTATCCGAAAACAGTCGTCTCAAAATTAATAATATTAGTTTTGATAAAGAAAAAATGCCCACAAAATTTAAACTTTACACCGTTGGTATAGCCACTGTTAAAAATAAATTACAAAATGCCCCTAAAAGAGGCGTGTTTTTTGGGACTTCTCAAAATATAATCAATGTGCCTAATGAAGACGGTTCTATTGAAAATTATCAAGTTTTAGACGCCCAAATTTTGCATCCGGATTTGGCTGCAAAATTACCAAATATTAAAAGTTATGTTGGTAGTTCATTAGTACATCCTGGTAAATATATTCGGTTTAGTTTATCGCAAGCCGGATTTCATGCTCAGGTTTTTGAAGCTGGAAAATCAACTTATTTTATAGATCCCTATACAAGTGATAAGTCAGTATATATTGCTTACAAAAGAGATGATCTAGTCAATAATTCATCTGATGTTTTTACTTGCGAGACAGATAATTCACTTTCTAAAAAAACTGGAAATACGCAAATAAATAAAACGATAGGTGCTACTGATGACAGTAAAATTCGGTTGTATGAATTAGCAATGTCGTGTACAGGAGAGTATGGTGCCTTGTTTATTGGTAATGCCACGACTGATTTTGAAAAAAAATCAAATATCATGGCACAAATGGTTGTCACAATGACACGAGTAAATGGTATTTATGAGAAAGAATTAGGTATCACCTATCAGTTTGTACCTAAGAATTTTGACATTATGTATTATGATGGAACTACTGATCCTTGGGGTACAGAATATAATGACCAAACTCAATTGACCATAGATGCTAATATTGGAGATGCAAACTACGATATAGGCCATAATTTTAATACAGCTGGCGGCGGTAATGCAGGTTGTATTGGTTGTGTTTGTAATTCCGGAAATAAAGGAAGCGGTATGACTGGTAGATCAAATCCTACTGGAGACTCTTTTGATGTTGATTATGTCGCTCATGAGATTGGGCATCAAATGGGAGGGTATCATACCCATAATGGAACAACTACCTGTTTGAAAAGTGGAAATAATACCGAAGTGGAACCCGGAAGCGGATCGTCAATAATGGGGTATGCCGGAATTTGTACGGGGCAAAATGTACAGGCAAATTCGGATGATTATTTTAATTATGTGAACATACGAGACATAAGTGCTAATATTCAAGGGGGTGTGAGTTCTGCCTGTTTTGATGAGATCAAGGTTAGCAATTTACCGCCAAAAGCCAATGCAGGAGCAAATTACAGCATTCCTGTAGGTACCGCATTTCAGTTGTCAGGAACAGGTTCTGATCCTGACTCAGGAGATCTTCTTACTTACACGTGGGAACAAAACGACAATGAAGAGATGCAAAGTCCTATTCAGCCTCTCCCAACGGCTATTCAAGGTCCTATGTTTAGAACCCGAAGAGGAACTACAAAACCTAATAGGTATTTCCCGCAATTAACAGATATTTTAAGTAATAATCTGATGCCTACTTGGGAGGTAATCCCCCAAGTTCAACGGAGTTTTGAGTTTGCTTTTACGGTTAGGGACAATGTTGTTTACGGAGGGCAGACGGCAGCTGATTTGATGACGTTAAATACAATCCAAACGGCAGGACCCTTTAAAGTTTCAAGTCAAAACTCAAACACGACTTGGATACAAGGTGAAACTCAACTGATAACTTGGGATGTTGCAAAGACCAATTTACTTCCGGTAAACTGTTTGTTTGTAAATATTTTATTTTCGGCTTTAGGAGATTTTACCGATACTATTATATTAGCGGATAAGGCTTTAAATAGTGGTTCTAAAAGCATCATTGTACCCTCTTCTTTGACGGAATCAGGGCGTTTAATGATAAAAGCGGCTGACAATGTTTTCTTAGATGTAAATGACGCAACTATAATAATTAAGCAAGTTACAACTCCAACATTCTTTTTGACAGCGCTTGAAGTCTCAAAAATCCAATGTGCAAATGATAATAAATCAACTTTTAGTTTTGATTATATACCTTCTGCGGGTTTTACGGGGGTAGTGAGATTTGCTGCGACAGGTTTACCATCTGGTTCCACAGCTAGCTTTACACCAACAACAGCAAGTACCTCAAAAGAAACAATACTAATGACCGTTAGCGGATTTTCTAATTCAAACCCTAAGGATTATTCTATCACTTTCGCGGGTACTTCTCCGTCAGAAACCAAAACTCAAGTTGTTGTATTAACGCTAAAGGGAGGTGTTTTTTCGGAGCCTGTGCTGAGTAGTCCAGCTAATACAAGTGTGAAACAATCAACTTATCCATCCTATATCTGGTCTAAAGATGGGAATAACAGTGCTGAATTTTTTGATGTGGAAGTTGCTTCTGATTCAAATTTTCAATCTATAGTAGAAACCGCAACTGTCTCAAAAAATGGATATAATCAAAATAAAGGGTTAAGCGAAAATACGTTGTATTATTGGAGAGTTAGGCCTAAAAACGAATGTGCAAACGGTGTTTTTAGTAGGCCAAGTAGCTTTACAACTGGTTCAAACAAGTGTTTTAGTAGTACTAACACTAATCCTTCTGTAATAGTATCAACCTTAACAACAACAAGCACAATAAATATAGCAACTGATATCCCAATTTCAGATATTAATGTTTCGATGAAAATTACCCATAGTTATATAGGAGATATAGTTGCGGTACTGACAAGTCCATCAGGGACCAATGTTTCACTCATAGCTAGTAAGTGTGATTCTAATCCAGATTTGAATGCTACTTTTGATGATCAAGGGTTGGCTGTAATAAACTGTTCTTTAACAAGTCCAGCAATCTCTGGTGTTTTAAAGCCGGCGCAACCGCTTTCTGCTTTTAATGGAGAAAGTGCTAAAGGCGAATGGAGACTTAATATAACGGATACAGGATTAGGGGATGATGGTATACTTACATCATGGGCAATAGCATATTGTGGAGTAGAAAGCTTAAGCCTTAGCGCTAAAAAATTCGATACTTCCCTAATTCAGGTCTATCCAAATCCTGCAAAAAACAGCATTACGGTTCAATTTGAAAAAACACAGCACTTAGATGTTGCAGTATTTGATTTGTTAGGAAGACAGATTTTAAGTACAGTACTAAAGTCTTCTAGTAATACAATAGATGTTTCTTCTCTTTCGTCTGGAACGTATATCATGCAGCTAATTGATGATGAGAATAATAAAACCAGTAAAAAAATTATTATTGAATAATTTCAAAATGTGATAAAAGCGTTATGCTGAAGCATTATTGATTTTCTCAAATTATTATAAATAAGTCGAAAGTTTAAAAGTCGTAAAGTCAAAAGAATTAACTTTAAGTAAAACAGCTTTAAATCAGATTGTTATGTAATTTTATCTTGATTTTAAAATACGACATTATACCATGGTTATTACTTAGTACCCATTTCAATTATTATTGGAATGGGTATTTTGTTTTAATTTAAAATTAGAACAAATAGTGAACTGTTTGGTGGTAAATATTAAAAACAACTTAGTGTTGATTTATTCTAAGGTTCTGTATAAAATATAGAGATTCAACACAAAGTAAAAAAAAGCAGGAGTAGAAACCAATAAAGAATCTTTCATCTTTATTCTTACCCCTGTACCAAGAAGCATAAGTAAAGCTAGGCCTCCGGAAGCAAGAACTAAAACAGTATGATTTTGAAGGCCTATAAATAAACCGATAGCCCCTGCCAATTCTAAAACAGCAATTAATGGTCCAAATTTTTCAAGTCCAAAGCGTTTAAATTCATTTTTCATATTCGACGAGGCAAAATAAGCTATTCCGTAGGTAAGAAAGGAAGTTGCCGAAAATAAAATAAGTAAATGCAATAAATTCATGTTTTGATTATTTGGAAGCGCATAATGCAACAAAAAGAGATAATGCCAAAAGGAATAAAGAAGGAAGGTGTTTAGACCATGGATTTTTTACTTTGAAATGAAAATACTGCGCACTAATCATTAAAAAGGCCATTAAAAGTGCTGGTATGTACACTAATGATGGGAACCATATTCCAGCTATTAGCAATGTTGCCAATGCTATTTTTGAAGCGCCTACCATATTTCTGGTTAAATCAGACAGGCCATATTGTTTGAATTCTTTTACAATGTTGTCAAATCTGAAAATCCATACGTAACCTACGGACACTGCGATTACAAGCTGAGCGATAATAGAATAAGTATTCATGGTTTTATAATTAAAGGGTTTTATCTTTTGTTGTGATATACAAATTAATTAGCAGCTGTATGTCTCTTAGAATTTATGTTATTCAAAGATACCATAAACTTATATTATTATAAGGATTGCCATATTGATTTATTAGTATACAGTGATGGTTTTTTTTATTCTGCCGGATTAGCTCTTAGTTTAGAACTAAAACAGGTTGGTTTTTTTGGGTCAAAAATGCATCAGGAATTTTCATGGTTATCAGCTCTAATGTTGTTTATCAAAAGGAATATTAACCTGTTGGGCGTATTTAGTTTTTGATAATAATTTTCGTCAGTTCTAGTGATTTTCTTCTGAAGCCTCAGGGAAAAATTATATCGACAACTAGAAAATTAGTATTAAAAACAGTTCTCAATATATTTTTTGTCCCGTTTTACGCCACAAAAACATGGGAAATGGAGGTTAGAATAGTTGCATCCAAAGGGTTAAGATTAATTATTTTCTTGCCATTTTTCAGTAAAGTAGTAAGAGTATTTTTTCTTATTGTATCGAATTTTTTTTAAAACTCAAAAAAACAAATTCTATTCGTATGAAAATCGGATTACTTTTTTCAATCCAGAATCAATTCTACGAAATAAGGATCAACCTTTTTGGTTGCGTTTAGTAGCAGTATTATGATGGAATTGCGTGAGGGATAGTAGTGGAAATCCTTTTATGAATCTCGTTTTTTAACGAGAACATAAAAGATTGTAACGAATAGCCCGACCCGCAGTTTTTGCGAAGGGTCACGCCCAAAAACAAAAAACCCTTGCTCCTGAAAATTAGAGACTGCAAGGGTTTGTATTATAATAGTGAGAATTGCTTCGTTTCCTCGCAATGACTCGACTAGTATCTGTAATATTCTGGTTTGAACGGGCCTTCAACTGGAACGCCAATGTAATCAGCCTGATCAGTACGTAACGTCTCTAATTCAACACCCAATTTAGCTAAGTGTAACATGGCTACTTTCTCATCAAGATGTTTTGGTAACATGTACACATCATTGTTGTATGCCGCACTGTTTTTCCATAATTCGATTTGAGCCAGTGTTTGGTTAGTAAAGGAGTTACTCATTACAAAACTTGGGTGACCTGTAGCACAACCAAGGTTTACCAGACGGCCTTCAGCCAAAACAATAATATCATTTCCAGCAATAGTGTATTTATCAACTTGAGGTTTGATTTCGATTTTTGATGCACCGTGGTTAGTGTTCAACCAAGCCATATCAATTTCGTTGTCAAAATGTCCAATATTACAAACGATAGTTTTGTCTTTCATTTTCTCAAAATGAGAACCCAAAACGATGTCTTTATTTCCAGTAGTGGTGATAATAATATCAGCAGTACCAATAACTGTGTCTAATTTTTTTACTTCAAAACCGTCCATTGCTGCTTGAAGCGCACAAATTGGGTCAATTTCAGTAACCGTAACAATAGAACCAGCACCTCTAAAAGAAGCTGCTGTCCCTTTACCTACGTCACCGTATCCACAAACGATTACTCTTTTTGCAGCAAGCATCAAGTCAGTTGCACGACGAACTGCATCAACTGCTGATTCTTTACAACCGTATTTGTTGTCAAATTTCGATTTAGTAACGGAGTCATTCACGTTGATTGCCGGCATTGGCAATGTTCCTGCTTTTACTCTTTCGTATAATCTGTGTACTCCAGTAGTAGTTTCTTCAGATAATCCTTTGATTCCTGCAACTAATTCCGGGTAACGGTCTATAACCATATTGGTCAAATCCCCACCGTCATCAAGAATCATGTTTAATGGTTTTCTGTCTTCACCAAAAAATAATGTTTGCTCAATACACCAGTCAAAATCAGGTTCGTTCAACCCTTTCCAAGCATATACCTGAATTCCAGCAGCAGCAATCGCTGCAGCAGCCTGATCTTGTGTAGAGAAAATGTTACAAGAACTCCAAGTCACCTCAGCACCAAGAGCGATCAACGTTTCAATCAAAACCGCAGTCTGGATTGTCATGTGCAAACATCCCGCAATGCGAGCACCAGCAAGTGGTTGTTCGTTTTTGTATTCCGCACGAAGCGCCATTAAACCTGGCATTTCAGCTTCTGCTAATTCAATTTCTTTTCTTCCCCAAGCCGCCAGGGAAATGTCTTTTACTTTGAAAGCCACAAAAGGCATAGTTGTAGTACTCATTTATAGTATATTTGTAATTACTTTGCCCGTTCGCCTTTCAGGCTCGGGTGAAAATTTTTTGCAAATTTACGCAATAACTTTAGAATTTTACGGTTTTCCAGAAGATTTATGAATTGTTTAATTCGCTAATCTTTTGAACATTAACTAAATAATTTCTTTAAGCTGAACGTGTTTCAGTTTCTGGAGCTATTTCCCGTTATTCGCTATATCTTTTTACACGCAAAAAAGCGTGAAAAAAGGATGTCGCTGCTACCGGGGCTAAAAATCAAGATCACAACACGATGCCACTTTATAAAATCATACATCCTAATGCCGCCACCCAAATTTTAATTTGGAAAATAACGGAACCTTTCTCCGAATTAAACCAGCAGATTGTTCTTAATGAAAACAATCAAAATCGACTGGACGGAATGAAATCCGAAATGCACCAACGCGCCTTCCTGAGCGTTCGTAAGGCATTGCAACAAGCCGGATATACTGATTTTGATTTGTATTATGACAACTTCGGAAAGCCCCATTTACACGATGGAAAGCACATTTCCATCACACATTCTCATGAGTTTTCGGCCATTATTATCAGTACTGAAACCGTGGGAATCGACATTGAATTGCAACGAAATAAAATCATCAAAATAGCACGTAAATTTTGTGACAGCGAGTTTCAATTCTTGGATATGGACAGTGAAGAATATATCCGAAAATTAACGGTTATTTGGGGTGCCAAAGAAGCCATTTTCAAAATTAGAAACGAAAGAGGAATCAGTTTCAAAGATCATATAAACCTAGATGATTTTGAATTAGAAAGTAAACAGACTATCGCCGAATTTCATTTTAATAGTTTAATAAAAGATTTCAAGGTCCATTTTGAAGAAATACAAGATTTTACGTTAGTTTATGCTTTCGAAAAATAGTACACAGTATTTCATCGCGCAGTTTGTCATTGCTTTGCCCGTACTGGTTAAGCAATGAAAAGACAATTAATAAGCAACAATATAAAGTATCAGAAATCCGTTTAAATCCACAAAATCCGCGTTATCTGCGTACCAAAAATGACAAACATTTATAACGAAATCATCCAATCTAAAGTCGAATGTCAAAAGCTCCTGGCGATTCTTCTGGATCCTGATAAAATAGTTTTGGAAAATTTACCTAGTTTAATTTCAAAAATCAATCAATCACCCGCAACACATATTTTCATTGGCGGAAGCCAGGTTGAAAACAACATTTTAGACGAATTAATTATAGAAATAAAAAAAAGTAGCACATTGCCTATCGTTTTATTTCCTGGAAACCCATCTCAGATTTCAGATAAAGCCGATGCGATTTTATTTTTGTCTTTAATTTCTGGTCGCAATCCTGATTTTTTAATCGAACACCAAGTAAAAGTGGCACCCATTTTAAAACAAACCCAACTCGAGATCATTTCTACCGGTTATATTTTGATTGAAAGTGGCAATGAAACCGCAGTAGAACGCATTAGTAAAACAAAACCTTTAGATAGAAATAATCTGGATTTAGCATTGGCTACGGCACTAGCGGGAGAAATGTTAGGTAATAAACTGATTTATCTCGAAGCGGGAAGTGGCGCTAAACAAGCTGTTCCGTTAGAAATGATTGCATTAGTTACGCAAAATATTGAAATTCCGTTACTTGTTGGTGGTGGTATTGTAGATTTGCAGGGAATTCAAAACGCGTATGCTGCCGGAGCCGATCTAGTAATTATAGGAACCGCTTTTGAAAAGGATATTAATTTTTTTAACCTTAATTAATGATAGACTATTTTTTTTCGCAGTACAGCGAGTATTCAACATTAGATATTATCTTGGAAATTATAGCTGTCATTTTTGGATTATGGAGTGTTTGGTACGCCAAAAAAGACAATATTCTGGTTTTTCCAACCGGATTAGTGAGTACGTCCATATTTGTGTATTTGCTCTGGAAATGGACCTTGTGGGGTGACATGATGATTAATGGCTATTATTTTGTAATGAGTATTTATGGCTGGTACCATTGGACCCGCAAAAAAGACGATACGGAAGAATTCCCAATTTCAAAAATTTCAAGTTCTGAAAAACGAATTGCGATAATTCTTTTTATATTTACGGTCGCTTTTGTGGTTTCAGTATACCACTATTTTGGTAAATTTACCACTTGGTATGCCTATGTAGATACATTTATTACAGGGATTTTCTTTGTGGGAATGTGGCTCATGGCCAAAAGGAAAGTCGAGAATTGGGTGTTTTGGATTATTGGAGATGTAATTTCCATTCCGTTGTATTTTGCCAAAGGCTATACCTTTACCAGTTTTCAATACATAGTATTTACAATAGTTGCCATTTTTGGCTATTTAGAATGGAAGAAAATCTCAGACAGCGCTCAAACGGAGTTACAAAAATAATTAAAATAGCTTTATTTGGTCCTGAAAGCACTGGCAAAACTACCTTGGCCAGACAGCTTGCGGACTATTATAAAACGGAATGGGTTCCGGAGTTTGCACGTGATTACCTGCAAGAAAAGTGGGATTCAAGTCAGCAAATATGTACCGTTGATGATATGCTGCCCATTGCTTACGGTCAAGCCAAATTAGAAAATGAACGAACGCTGATTGCCAATAAATATCTTTTTTGTGATACGAATTTAATGGTGACCAAAGTTTTTTCGGAGGTGTATTACAACTATTGCGATCCTTTGTTGCATGAAGCAGCTCGCGCACATGAATACGATTTGTTTTTTCTGACAGATATTGATGTACCCTGGGAAAAAGATGATTTGCGAGACAAAGCAGAAGGAAGAGAATCTGTTTTTGCCGTGTTTAAACAATCTTTAATCGATAATAATAAACCATTTATAACCCTTTCCGGAGACCAGGATTTGCGTCTCAAAAAGGCAATTGCAAGTGTTGATGACTTAACTTTAGCAAGGGAACTCGGGTTTTCCTCGGATGATTTTCTGTATATTCAGGAGTATGGAATCTCAATGAAAAACATTCAAAAGCAATTGATTTTTTTTAAAAACGGTATCCCCAAAGCAGATTTGGTTCGTCCGGCAACAGTGTCTAATGGTATTTTAAAGCTATCTGAAAAAGATTTTCAAGAAAAATCCCTTTTTTTTGATGCCCATAAATCAAATCTGAAATTACAGAAATTTGTGCCTGCTTCCGGAGCAGCCAGCAGAATGTTTAAGTTTTTGACGGAATTCATCAATGAATTTGATGTTGAAAATGAATCAATTAATTCCTATATCAACCGAAAAAAAGCAAATAAACTTGCTGTTTTTATCGTGGGAATGGAAAAACTTCCCTTTTTTGAAGCAATCGATAAACGACTCGGAGCCGAGTATGCCGCTTTTGATACTTTAGATCCAAGTTTGAAAAATTATTATTTTATAAAATTTATATTGTCATCTGATTATTTTGACTTTGCAAATCAACCAAAAGGGACTCTTCCTTTTCATAAATACAAAACCCATATTGCAACTCCTGTGGAAGAGCATTTGAAGGAATGTACGCATTATACGAGCACTAATAACTGTTCTTATTTGCATTTTACAGTGTCAGAATCCCATCAAAAAAAGTTTGAAAGCCGCATTGATGCAATTAAATCTAAAATTGAAAAGCAATCGGGTGTAACAATACAGGTTAGTTTTTCCTATCAAAGCAAGCGAACTGATACACTTGCGGTTACTATGAAAAACAAGCCGTTCCGAGATGAAAAGGGACAATTAGTTTTCAGGCCCGGAGGACACGGTGCTTTGATTGCCAATTTGAATGATTTAGAGGCTGATATAGTATTTATCAAAAACATTGACAATGTAATTCAAAACAATTTAGAGAAAATTTCTTTGTACAAAAAAGGGTTGGCGGGCATTTTGCTGGCAATACAGCAGCAGGTTTTCAGGTATTTAAACGCCTTGGATACTGTGGCAATTGAGTCCGCGTTTGTAGATGAAATTATTCTTTTTTTGAAGGAAAAATTGAATACTACAATGAAGGACGGTTTTCATACATATACTCTGGACAATAAAATCAAGGAAATAAGAGCGGCTTTAAACAGACCGATTCGCGTATGCGGAATGGTAAAAAACGAGGGTGAACCTGGAGGAGGGCCGTTTTGGGTCCGGGATCATCAAGGAGGAATTTCATTGCAAATCGTAGAAGGTTTCCAAGTCGATTTGGCAAACGACAATCAAAAGACAATTCTGGATGCTGCTACCCATTTTAATCCGGTTGATTTAGTCTGTAGCCTAAAAAATTATAAAAAAGAGAAATTTGATCTCACTCACTTTGTGGATTATAGTAGTGGTTTTATTGTGGAAAAAAATGTAGCGGGCAAAAACATCAAAGGGTATGAATTGCCTGGTTTATGGAACGGCGCAATGGCTAAATGGCTGACTGTGTTTGTTGAGGTGCCTTTGATTACTTTTAATCCGGTCAAAACGGTGAATGATTTGTTGAAACCGGCACATCAGTTCTAAAATTTACGCATCAATGGAAATAGAAAAAATCGTATCCGAATTAAGTTTTAAAGCAGTCCGGAGCAGTGGAGCCGGCGGTCAGAACGTAAATAAAGTATCCTCTAAAGTGGTGTTGACTTTTGATCTGCACCATTCTGTGGCTTTAACGGATGAAGAAAAAATTTTGATTGCAACTAAATTATCGTCCAGACTTACCACTGATGCTGTTTTAATTTTAAATTGTGAGGAAGACCGAAGTCAATTTAGAAACAAAGAACTCGTAATCAAACGATTTTTGAAATTAATAAAAAATGCATTGCTTGTTCCAAAAGAAAGAAAACCCACCAGAATCCCTAAATCAGTCATTAGAAAAAGAATAAAGGATAAAAAGACTATTTCTGAAGTCAAGAAAAACAGGAGAAAACCAAATTTCGAATAAGATTTTATTTTTTATTTTCTAAAATTCTAAAATTCGAACAAAAAAACTACTTTTGCGCTGTCTCAAAGGGGTGCTCTAAATAACGAGCTGAGATCATACCCAACGAACCTGGGCGAGTAATGTCGCTAAGGGAAAAAATGACGAAGAAAATAGCGTGCACACTATCTATTTGTCATAGGAAACAATCATTTATTAATTTAACAAAAGGAATAATTCCCCCTTTTATTCGTAATCTTATTTACGGATGAATACTATTTTAGTCTCAAAGTCTCAAAGTCTTAAAGTTTCAAAGTCCAAGAATCTGACATATTTTATGTCTTCTGTCTTTCTCTTTACATCATTTATCTCTTTTTCACAAGTTAAAGACACTACGAAAGTAAACCAACTTGATGAAGTCTTGGTTTCGGCGGTGCGGGTCACTACTAAAACGCCAGTAAGTTTCAGTAATTTGGACAAAAAGGAAATCAAATTCCGAAACTTAGGACAGGATATTCCTATTCTGATGAATTATTTGCCGTCAGTTGTGACGACTTCTGATGCGGGAAATGGAGTAGGGTATACCGGAATTCGGGTTCGTGGTAGCGATGCCACCCGCGTGAACGTGACCATCAACGGAATTCCTTACAATGATTCTGAAAGTCAGGGAACCTTTTGGGTAAATATGCCAGATTTTGCTTCATCATTAGAAAGTTTGCAATTGCAACGTGGCGTAGGAACGTCTACGAATGGAGCGGGTGCTTTTGGGGCGAGCTTAAACATGTTGACGGACAATTTTGCCAAAGAAAGCTCTGGTGAAATATCGAACTCTGTGGGTAGTTTCAATACCAGAAAACACACCGTAAAATTCAGTACGGGTTTGATGAACGACCATTTTGAAATCGCAGGAAGGTTATCAGCCATCAAGTCTGACGGGTTTGTAGATCGTGGCGCTTCTGATTTGAAATCCTATTTTCTACAGGGAACGTATGTCGGCAAAACGACTTTGATAAAAGCATTGGTTTTTGGAGGTACTGAAAAAACGTACCAGTCTTGGAACGGAATAGATGCAGAAACGCTGCAGAATGACCGAGCGTTTAATTCATCAGGTGCTTTTACGGACGAGCAAGGAAATGCTCGTTTTTATGATAATGAAACGGATAATTACCAGCAAGATCACTCTCAATTGCATTGGAACGAAAAAATATCTGAAAACTGGAGTACTAATTTTGCTTTGCATTACACCAAAGGAAAAGGATTCTATGAAAATTATAAAGAAGATGCTAAATTTTCCAGCTATAACTTGACGCCAATTACTATTGGAGGAACAACAATAAATAGAACGGATTTAGTGCGTCAAAAATGGTTGGATAATGATTTTTACGGTACTACTTTTTCTGCTAATTATAAAGAGGAAAAACTGGATGTAATTTTTGGTGGTGGATGGAATAAGTATGAAGGCGACCATTTTGGAAAAGTGATCTGGGCACGAAATGCTTCACAGAGTGAGTTAGGAGATCGCTATTACGATGATTATGCCAATAAAACGGACGGGAATATTTTTGCGAAAGCCAATTACCAAATCACAGAACAGCTAAGTTTATTTGGAGATTTGCAATATCGTTCAGTGAATTACAAGGCTAATGGTGTTCAACCAACACTTGTGGATGATACGTTTAATTTCTTTAACCCTAAAACGGGATTGACCTATACGATCAATTCCGGAAATTCCGTGTATTTGTCTTATGCCAGAGCCAATCGCGAACCGAATAGGAGTGATTATGAAGGCGGAAACGTAAAGCCAGAGAAACTAAATGACTTTGAATTGGGGTGGAGATATGTTGCGGAAAAAGTACAATTTAACTCGAATGTGTATTATATGGCCTATAAAGACCAATTGATTTTGACAGGGAGTTTAGACGATGTAGGTGCTCCTATACGTTCGAACAGCGAAAAAAGTTACCGCTTAGGACTGGAAATAGATGCTACAATAGCGTTGACAGACCAATTGATTATTCGTCCTAATTTTACCTTGAGTGCCAATAAAAATATTGATTTAGCTGTTGAAGGAAAGGATTACGGCACTACAGATATCGCATATTCACCATCAATAATTGCGGGAAATATTTTGGTTTATACGCCCATTGAAAATCTTCATATTTCATGGTTGCAAAAATTCGTTGGGGAACAATACATGAACAACATCGAATTACCGGCTGCAAAGTTGGCGGATTATTTTGTGAATGATTTGAATGTTGCTTACACTTTTAAACCTAAAAACATCTTCAAAGAAATCGTATTGACCGGTTTAGTGAATAACTTTTTAGATAAGCAATACGTTTCTAACGGATACATGTATGACGTTTATCCATATTATTACCCACAAGCGGGAATTAATTTCTTGGTGGGATTGACGTTGAAGTTTTAGTATAATGATTATAGTTGACAAAAAACCATCACGAGCAATTTTGATGGTTTTTTTGGTTCTATTATAAAGGATTACTTTTCTGACTTTCTGATTCAAATAAATATTTACTATTCCAGTATCTATAATTAAACACTAAAACCCCAAAAGCTCAAAACTGAATTGATTAATTTTGTATTATAAAATTAATTTTTGAATTTAATTAAAGGAAAATGGGAAATACATTAAAAATACAAATCTGGTCGGATATCATGTGTCCGTTTTGTTATATTGGAAAAAGAAGAATAGAAGGTGCTTTACAGAATTTTGAGCATAAAGATGCAGTTGAAATTGAATGGAAAAGTTTTCAGTTAGACGCCGGCTTTGTTGCTTCTCCAGAGGATGATATGGTTGAGCATTTGGCCGAAAAATATAGAAAAGATAAAGATTGGGCACAAGAGATGCTGAATAATATGACTGAAAATGCTAAAAATGCAGGATTGGATTTCAATTTTGAAAAAGCGGTTATGGCCAATTCGCTGCATGCACATCGCTTGTTGCATTTGGCTAAAAAATATGATTTGGCAAATGACTTAGAAGAATTACTGTTCAAAGCCTATTTAACGGATGGTAAGAATATTAATGATTTGGATACATTGAAAGCGTTAGGACTGGAAGTAGGACTGAATGGCGAAGCTATTGATGAAGTGCTAAATTCTGATGCGTACGCAAATGAAGTGCAGCAGGATATAAATGAGGCGCAATCTGTCGGGGTTCAAGGAGTTCCTTTTTTTGTTTTCGATAATAAATATGCAGTTTCGGGTGCGCAACATGTGGAAACCTTTGTGAAAACACTTGAAAAAGTATGGGAGGAAGGCAAATTTGATTCGAAAGTCACGGTATTGAATACCACCGATGGAGACAGTTGTGGAATTGATGGTTGTGAGTAAAACGAGAATTTCAAACGATAAGCAATTAAGTTCCATCCAGCGTTGTATCTACAAGAAGCATAATTTCTTTCTGGTTAACTATTACGCAAAACAGTCGCAGTAGCGCACAATCGTCTGAGGCAATGAAAAATTATCATTATGAGTGAACCTACAAAAGTAATCCGCTGGGGAATATTAGGCTGTGGCGATGTTACCGAACTGAAAAGTGGTCCTGCATACCAGAAAACGGATGGTTTTCAAGTGGTAGCAGTAATGCGAAGAGATGCGGTTAAGGCTGCGGATTATGCTAAAAGACACGGAATCAGCAAATATTACACAAATGCCGATGATTTGATTAATGATCCTGAGATTGATGCGATTTATATTGCCACGCCTCCGGATGTGCATAAATTGTATGGACTCATGGTGGCTGCAGCCGGTAAAATATGTTGTATCGAAAAACCTTTGTCTCCAAATTATCAAGACAGTCTCTCGATTTGTACTGCTTTCGCAGCAAAAAAAATTCCGTTGTTTGTAGCCTATTATCGCCGAACATTACCTCGTTTTGAACAAATAAAAGCGTGGCTTGATACCAATAGCATTGGTGACATCAGACACATAAGATGGCATTTGAGTAAACCTGCAAGTTCTACGGATTTTTCAGGCGAATACAATTGGCGAACTGATGCGTTGATTGCTGCAGGCGGTTATTTTGATGATTTAGCAAGTCACGGTCTGGATTTATTCACGCATTTATTGGGAAATATAAAAGAAGTTTCGGGGCTTAGTATTAATCAGCAGGGATGGTACACGGCCAAAGATGCTGTTGCCGCTTGTTGGTTGCATGAGTCTGGAATTACAGGTTCAGGCAGCTGGAATTTTGGGTGCTATGAACGGGAAGATAAAGTGGACATTTATGGAAGCAAAGGAAAAATAACGTTTTCTGTATTTGAAAATGATCCTGTAGTGCTTTCGAACGCACAAGGACAAACAGAAGTACTCATTGACCATCCTGAAAATATTCAGTTGTATCATGTACAGCAAATGCGAGAGGACCTTCTTGGGCACAGTACACACCCTTCTACAGGTTTGACAGCAACGCATACGAGTTGGGTTATGGACCAAATTATGGGAAATTTGTAGTGTTTGTCTTGTCCTGAATAACCGATACAGATTATTAGATAAAAATATTTAATTAAACACTTGCAAAAACGTTTTTGC
>NZ_RYDN01000024.1:0-37206 GCF_003968735.1 Flavobacterium sp. RSP49
TAACGGACGTACAATCGGTTCCGTTCAACCCGGGTTTCATTGTTCGTGCTACGCACGCAACGAATCCCTAGCTGTTGTGGGAAACAATATGTGTGAAATTATATAATTTATTATTTTGAATGTTGGTAATATCCAATAATTTTTTTAATTCTATTTCTTTTTCAATTCTTGAGGTTACATTTCGGCCTACACCTATGAAATGAATAAAGGTATTATGTCTGTCAAATACCGTTGTTATATTGAGTTCAAACCAATATTTTTCTTTGTTTTTAGTGTAATTAAGGATGGTGATTTTTATGCTTTCCTGATTCTGAATTGCCTTTCGCATTAATTCGCTGGCTTGTTCATCCGTTTCTGGACCTTTAGAGGCATAACCGGGTTTTTGGCCTATTACTTCTCCCATTTTTAACCCTGTAAGGTCTAAATAAGCCTGATTTGCCCATACTGCTTCACCGTTAGGATTTGCAATTACAATGGTGTCTGTAGTTTCTGAGGCCGCTAGGGAAAGCAAACTCAATTTTGCTTCAACATTTTTTCTTTCGCTGATATCTCTGATAAAACAGACTAAATAGGTACTGTTGTCCACCATGAATTTTTTGCCAGAAGCAATTTCAACAGCAATTGAATTTCCGGATTTAGTCTTTATGGATGTTTCGTTGACCTTATATTCATTCTTTGTTAAATTGTATTTTAAGAAGAAACGAAGCTCTTTTCCAAATGCGACAGGAAACAGTTTCGAATGATGTATTCCTTTAATTTCCGAATCATAATATCCGGTAAGTTCGGTGGATCTGGAATTACAGTCTGTAATAATACCATTAGAGGTGTCTATAATTAGGATGGCATCATTGGCACTGGAAAAAACGGAAGAGAATTTTTCAACACTGAGCTGAAGTTCATTGATTAGGTTTTGCTCCTTTGTAATGTCTTGAAAAGTACCTAATAAATGTACCGCTTTTCCATCAATCACATCGACTTGACAAATACATTCTACATATTTGATATTGTTTTTTGCGGTTGTAATCTCAAATTTATCACTAAATGTAATCCCGTGGTTTATTGCACTATTAATAAGAACTTTGATCCGGTCTCTATTCTCGCCCATGGTGTAAAAATTAATTCCATTCCCAATTATGGGCTCAAAATTTTCAGGAACTTCCAGAATACATTTCGTAACCGCATCCCAAAAAATGTGATTCGTTTGCAAGTCCATTTTCCATATTCCAATCTTAGCAGATTGAGCCGCCCTGAAATAAAGTTCTAGTTTGTTCTTCATTAGTAGGTTTTAAATTGTTAAAAAGTTTTAGAAACTATCAAATGTAAACGTTATTTTTTGTATTAAATGTTTTTTTACATAAAATGATAGTTTTATTATATTCATCTTATTTTATGCTTAAATCAGCCTTTTTATTATGAAAAAAAACGCGAATTTATTAAAATATCTTTTAGAAACTATTAGCAACCAACGCCTTAATTTATTGTAATTTTGCATAAAATTTTTTTGCAATGAGTGAGCCAGTAATGCTTTTTAAAAAACCATCCTATCCTGTGAATAAATCACTTTTAGAATACTTGGTACGGTTTGATCGCTTATCAAAAGTTTCTATTTTTTACGATGACTTATTGCGTTTTTCCGGATCAATAACGGTATATGATAAAAATGATCAGGATACCTTATGGATACGGGTATACTACAATGACTTTGAGCGGGAAGAAATTGATTTGAACCTGAAAAAAATCTATTCACTGCTCCATTCTGATGGTAACCTGGGGATTATTAAATTCTTGAATGTGGATTCCATTGATTACTGCACTTTTGGAAATTCAAAGCCTTTTCGAATAAAAGTCAGGAACATATTGAATGATAATTATACCCATTTTTATATTAAAAAAGCAGATGCTTCTCGTATTTACGGATTGGAATTAGAGCATATTCTTTCCCCGGACAAAATAAATTTTTTAGTATACGAAGACACTTTAATAGAAGAACATATTATGGGGATTCCTGGTGATGTGTTTATGAAAACATTGCTTGTTGATTGTACTGAAACCGAAAAAGCGCAAATAGCCAAAGAATTTGTCAAGTTCAATGAGCGCTGTATGATTCGATTATTAGGGGATATGCGTTCCTATAATTATGTAATTGTGCCAACCCATGATTTTGATCAAGTGGTCTATAAAATACGTGCGATTGATTTTGATCAGCAATGCTACGAAGGAAATTTCAAAGTGTACCGCCCTCAGTTTTTTAAAGAAAATTACCCTATGGTAAAATTAGTTAAAGATAAGCTTCAAAACAGTTCCATAGAGCAATATAAGGATGAAGAAAGAGCCGTTTTAGCCAAAAGAATCCTTTCTGCCGAAAACAGGATCAAGCGGTTGTTGAAAATTATGCGCGAGGACGTAATTGCTCCGGAGGCACATATTGAACAATTGCGATTAGAGCTTTATAGGTACACCAATGATTTGAATTTTAAAAGTGCAAAATCAATGGGCGGTATCATGAGTGCAGCTTTTCATTTTATTACCAGAAATTTCAAAACCAGTACTTTATTCAAAACAAAAGTATAAATTTCCTTGTTTTTCAGTTGAATCACGGTATTGCTGTGTTTTAAAAAAATTACCTAGTTTAAACCGGAAAACGCTCAATTTCTTGAAGTAATGCTTTTGCATAATTCGCGCGATAATCAATATTGGTAGACGCAATTTCTTCTAAGGCTTCGATAAGCTTATGAAATGAAATCAAGGTTTTGAACGGACTTTCTTTAAAAAACGTATGCGCCATTTTATTAGTTTTTAGGAACCGTAAATTTACAAATAAACCAAATTTACAAGGTTGGTTTTTGTATTTATTTCTAAAAAAAAATCTCCAATTACACTTTCGTAAATGGAGATTGATATCATTATTGGTGCTGTAAACGGCAATAGAACACTGTAAACTAGCTCTTCTGTTCTTTATTGAAATAAACGAGATAGTAGTACATTTGTTTTTCCTCGTCCCATCCTTTTTCAACATATTTTTCAGCGCTTTCAGGATTGATAAAATCCATTTTAATTTGGATGTGTGTGTCTAAATTAATGATGTTTTTGATTGATTTTCTAGCATCAGAAACCGCTGCATTTGCAATAGGAAAAGAAGTAACATCTTCAATACTGTATTTTTCTCCTTTGTCCATTTTGTAGTTCTTGAATTCTGGAATAAGGTCTGGATTGTCTAAAACTTCGTTCAGGAAATTAGTTTCTTCAAACTGATCATTTTTGGCAAAATAGTTCACGGAACGGTTCATGAACATTACTTCTTCTTTCTTGTCCTCGGCAGGGAAAACAACATCCTTAGCAAAGTTCTGGCAAAATTTTAAATACTTTTTAGTGATAAAGTTTTCATCCTCAAAAGCATCTACGGATAAGAAATGTTCTAACCAGTATCTGGCATCATAGCGGTTGCTGTCAACAGTCAGGATTTTGTATCCTTCTTCTTTTTTATAATTAAAAATGATGCAGCCTTTGTCCAGTTTATTCAGACTCACACCTTGTTGTAAAATCATTTCTAAGTGTGTTGCTTTTTCTTCAAACTGCAAGAAATCCGCTTGTATTTCACTCTTGAAAATCCCTATCGCATCCACCACATTATTATCAATATTTACGTTAGATAAATATGTAACGTACACTTCGCCATTCTTGATATGCGGATGATTGGATTGCTCAAATAAGTGGGTTGTGATTTTTTTAGAAATCTCATGAACGCTACTTGGATTGTCAAAAACTTCTGTTGCAAACTTGAACATATCATTGTAATCCAAATCAATTTCATGGGCAAACTGAAAATAGTTTTCTTCTTTTTCTCTAAAGGGTTTAAAGAAAAATTCTTTCATCAAGGGAACAATTTCATCATTTAAATTAAAGGGCTGCTCTGATAAAAAAATGGCTTCGTTTCTGCTTTTATTACCCACTCTGTGAATGGATAAGTTCTCGATGTGTGTGTTATATAAGTTGATCATATTTTTTTATAAGGTTCAAAGGAGCAAAGAGACAAAGATACTAAGGTTTTAAATTCGCTCTTTAATTTTTCGAGTGAATGAACTTAACATTCTTTCTATTTCTCTGCTTTCTCCGCATGTTTTGTTAAATTGAATTTCGTTGGTATGTTTTAAATTGAATGATATTTCAAGTTGTGTTTGCATTTCGAATAATGAAGCTATCGCAATATTCAAAAACTTCAAATAATCTTTGTTACCATCTCTGCCATATCCTTAAGCAATATTACTGGGAATTGATATTGAACTTCTCCTGATTTGCAAAGTCAAACCGTAAATTTCTTCTTTTGGAAATGAATCTGTTAACTGGTAGATAACCTTAACTAAAATCATAGATTTTTGCCAAATTAATAAGTCTCTAAATGTACTCATACCTATTTATTTTAAAAGCCTTTGAATCTTTGTTACTTTGATTCTTTCGATCTGAAAATTAATTCCAATTTTCCTCAAATCCGTAGTCTTCAAAACTATCATCGCCTTCAAACATGTCCAGATCATCTTCGTCCAAGCCATCTTCAAATTCATCATTATAGTTATCGGCATTGTCAGATTCAAAGTTTTTCTCCATCGCTTCATCCGGCATTTCCCCATGAGAAAAAATAGTTTCCGGGTATAAATTACCCAGCACTTGGTCTTCTACAGCAGCAAGTTCTACAAGAAATGTCCACATATTGATAAAGTCATAGACATAAAGAATTTTGGTATTTTGTTTGTCTAAAATATCAGATAATTGATAGTCACTCATGATTTTTTGCTCACCGGGAACATCACCGGTATCAAAAAGTGAAATTTCCTCTTCTTGGTTCCAAGTCTCATCACAAGTATAAAAAGAAGCTACTTCCATCCCGTCAAAACCAAAAGAATTGAAAATAGCATTGTGTAAATCTTCTAAAGTATCTTCTTCAAGTATTGCAATGTCTCTAAAAACATCTTCTTCCGCGTCTAGAATCACTCTAAATTTATAAACCATAATCTTTATTTATATTAAAAGTCCAAAGGTAAAATATAATTTTAGATTTAGATTTCAGATTTCAGATTTGTTAATAAGATTTTTGCGTATGCACGAGAAAGAAATACATCAATGTCAAAGTCTTTTTGAAGAAAAGAAGGAAAGTGTATTTTGTTTTCAAATCACTTATTTGAATAAAAAGTTACAGTTTTTTTGTTTTAAATACACGGGCTACTCTTTTTCGGTACTGGTGGTATTTTTTATGATTTGGGTATTGTCTTTTTGATGTCATGTTATTTACAATCAATGCAATAACAAGGAGTATTAGTGAGCCAGTTAGCACAGGATACAGCACATACCAGTATCCCAGTTCTTTAATTTTTGGGGAGCCAATTATGGCTATCAATGCTGTGGCACCTCCCGGCGGATGAAGCGTCTTTGTCATTTGCATCAAAACTATAGACAAGGAAACTGCAAGCGGTGCGGATAACCATAGAATATCAGGGACAAATTTAGCAATTGTTACACCTATAATTGCTGAAACCAGGTGGCCGCCAATAAGGTTTCTAGGCTGTGCTAATGGACTTTGAATCACACCATATACCAATACACTCGATGCGCCAAAGGATCCAATTAAATAAATAACATCAGATTCTGGTAAAGCTTTTGATTGCAAATAGGCTATTATTCCAATGCCAATAAAAGAACCCAAAAAAGCCCAGGAATGTTCTTTAAAATCAACTAAAGTCTCCTTGTAGAGGATGTATTTGGTTTTGCGATAACTCCTTTTTATTTTTTGAACGTGCATAGGAGATTATTTTATTAAACTTGGCGAATAGGAATAAACGGTAAAAGGGTAAATCATTTTTGCCGTATATTTTGATATTAAGCAAACCAACAAAATAGGAATAAACAAAGTGTAATCATTCGTTAGCCCACAAACTAAGAAAATAGCAGTAAAAGGGGCATGAATACTGGCGCTTAAAACGGCAGCCATCCCCATGATAATAAAGTTTATCGGAATTACATGAGCATTAAAATAAGTGTTTGAAACTAAAGCAAGAAGTAATCCTAAAAAAGCACCCATGAAAAGACTTGGTGCAAAAACACCTCCATCTCCTCCTGAAGCAAGTGTGGCTGATGTTACAATGGGTTTCAGGATGATGATGCCAATGATCGTTAGTGCCAGAGGGAAAGTCAATGACATTTCATTCGAACTAACAAATATAGTTTTAATAGCATGATAGCCTTCGCCATAAAGCTGTGGAAACAGGAATAAAGAGGAACTTAAAATCAGCGATCCTATTATAATTTTGAAATATGGAATTTTTATTCTCGTAAATTGGGCTTTGAAAAACAATACACTGCGCGTTAGATACACGGAATTCAATCCTGACAAAATGCCTAAAAGAATAAAGTAGGGAATGGCGTTGAGATGCCAAGTTGTAATATTTACTGCAAACAATGGTTTTTCGTCCAATAAAAATACCAGCCCAAAAGCAATGGCTACCGCAATCAAGTTACTGAGTAAGAATGCGCGAGTGACTTTTCTAGAAATAACTTCTATCGCAAAAAGAATTCCAGCGATCGGGCTGCTGAATATAGCTGTAATTCCAGCGGCAATTCCGGCACATATCAATTCAGTTTTGTATTGTCTAAACACATTTTGCTTTCTTTGCGCAACGGAGCCAATGGTTGCCGAAGCCACAACAGTTGAGACTTCTATCCCGGTGGAACCGCCAAAAACGACGGTTAATAATCCGTTAATGAAATGAGAAGGGATTTTATAACTGGGTAAATTTTTAGATTTAGAATTGGTGCTTTCAAAGATTTCTTTTATGCCTTTGTTTTCTTTTTTCTTAAATAAATATTCCCTAAGAAAATAAATAATTGACAATCCAAATATGGGGAAAATAACTAAGAATAGTGGATTGAGATCGGCTTGATGAAAAAATATTTCTTCATAATATTCTGTAACATTCTTTAAAATAACACCTAAAAAAGCAGAAAGAAAACCAATCAAAACGGAGACAATAACTAATTTTCGGAATTTAATAAAGTGATAATTTTTTTTTATTCTTGCAGTAGTGTTCATTTAAAGGGGGGATGGAATCTTTATTAGTGTAATAAAAAGAATTTAACTCAATGTTGCAAAGATAAAGAAACAAAACCAGATTAGAATTAAAAAAAGAAAGGCATGGTTTTCTTTTGCGATTCTGGTATTATTTTGTTCTTTTAAATTTAGGAAGCATCTTATTTTTCATAAAATTCTAAAGGTAATTCATCCGGATCGGCAATAAAGAAGAACTTTTTTTCGGTAAATTCATCGATGCGTATTTCTTCTGAGGGGATGTTTTGATTCACAAAATACGCGCGTGTTTTCTGAATATCGTCTACTTCAAAAGCTAAATGACGCATTCCTGCCGATTCAGGAGCGGATGGACGTTTTGGCGGATTTGGAAAAGAAAATAATTCTATTACATATTCTCCGTTAAGTGCCAAATCAAGTTTATACGATCGTCTTTCCTCACGGTAAATTTCCTGAATAACGGTAAGTCCTAAAACAGTTGTATAGAACGTTTTTGATTTTTGATAATTGGCACAAATAATAGCAATATGGTGAATTTTGTTAAGTTGGATCATATTATTGTTGATTTAATTGCCGGATCACTTTTGCCGGATTTCCAACGGCTAACGAATTATCAGGAATGTCTTTTGTAACCACTGAACCAGCACCAATAACGCAGCCATTTCCAATAGTGATTCCAGGACAAATAACGGAATTTCCTCCAATCCAGCAATCATCACCAATGGTGATTGGTAAGGCATTTTCCAGCGTTTTTCTCAGTTCAGCATCCAGCGGATGTGTGGCGGTGTACAATTGAACGCCCGGTGCAAAAAACACATTGGAACCAATAGTGACCTTGGCACAATCTAAAACAACACAGTTTACATTAAAATACACGTTTTCCCCACAACTGATATTGTAGCCGTAGTCGCAAAAGAATGGAGGTTCAATATATAGATTTGCTCCGGCATTGGGAATCAGTTCTTTTAGAATTTCCCGTGCTTTTTTAGTTATTCTGTATTCCACAACATTTAATCGGTGGAGCAAATTTTTAGATTTTCGCCTGTCTTTTACTAAAACAGGATCGCCTGCTAAATAATATTCTCCGGCAATCATTTTCTCTTTTTCGGTTTTTATTTCCATACTTAGTTTTTTTGTTTTTGGGCATGCCCTGCGCAAAAGCTCTGGTCGGGCTATTCGTTACAATCTTTCTTGTCTCGCTTTAACATCGAGCCAAGAAAGGATTTTCACTACTATCCCTCATGCTGATCCTGCTTTTGAAGCGCAATAGTACGTTGTAAATATAATCTAAAATTAAAATTATTACAACTCATTCTCGTATTTCAACAGTTCAGTATTGTATTGTTTTGCTACCTTCTTTTCTAAAATACATTTGCTTTATAAAAAAATTAAATACGATGAAACTAACATGTATTAAACAGCCAAATCATTCCAAGGAAAGTCTTAATTCGATTTTTTTTATTTGTCTTTTTATTGTTTAGCTTGACTATTTTTTCACAAAATACAGTTTCCGGGAAAGTGGTAGATGAAAAAGGAAAACCCGTTTCCGGTGCTAATATTTTTATCGAAGGAACGTATGATGGTACTTCCAGTACTGAAATGGGGGAATTTTAGTTTTACGACTCAACAATTGGGAATCAAAGTTTGTAGATGATTTTTCTGATTTATCTAGTGCGTTTGCCGCAGCCGTAGCCAGTGTAATTAGATTTTGAACAAATCAAAAAAATGCTATCTAATCCATTTGAAAAAAAATACAAAAAAAGATTTTCTGTAAAAATAGGCCAACATTTAAAGGTGATTTCTGCCGATGAAATTGAGTGTTTTTTTAGTGAAAATAAAGGAACGTATCTTCATACTTTTGACAACAGGAATTATTTAATAGAAACAACTTTAGAACTTTTGGAACAGGAATTAGATCCAAAGGATTTTTATCGGGTAAGCCGAAAATTAATAGTTCCTCTTAAAGCAATAAAAGAAATTGTAGTCTACAGCAACTCCCGTTTGAAAGTTATTTTACCTTCTTACAAAGACGAAGAAGTAATTGTGAGTAGAGAAAAGGTTTCTGATTTCAAGAGTTGGATAGGCTGATAATGGGATTAAACAGATAAAGTATATAATTGGTATTAAATAACTGTTTTTTAGTTTATTATGTGTGTAGTATAGAATATGTCTATAATGCTTTTATACCTTTAAAAATGTTTTTCGGATACCAATTAAAACAAAAATGAGTGCCGTGTAAAGTATAAAAAACGGAATGATATATTCAATTAAATTCATAGGTAACATTACCGCAATTATCAATAGTTGGAAGCCCAAACCGTAGATAGAAAGTAGTGTCATAAACCAATTAGGGAACGTTTTTACTTTGTAAGCTTCTTTATCAAGTGTGTGAATGATCTTGTCGAATGTGCCATATACGAGGGTATAAACAAGGAACAGAATATCGACGGATTTTTGGGTTTCGCCAGGTAAAGCTCTGGGTGATTTGTACTCAAAAATTTTACTGGTAGTGTCTCCGCCAACGGATTTGTTTCTTAAAATCACATAGTAGTAATTGTATAAAGTGCCCTGTAATTGGATTCCAATAAAGGCTAAAATGGTCAGCCACAGCGTCGTTTTTGAAACATAACAAATCGTTATCAAAAAGAGAAAATTCAAAACGATATCGAACACACTGTCCAGGTATCTTCCGGTGTAAGAAGGCGTTTTTTTTAAGCGTGCTAATTCGCCATCGGCCGCATCGATTCCTGATTTCAGCAGGATGAAAAAACCAGCCAGAAAGTAGGATCCGTCAAGAATATAGTAAATGGCGATCAGGCCGGAAATGCCAAAAAGCATGGTGACGTGAATGGGAGTAAAACGCGTATTTTTTAATTGATTGGCTAGAAATTTCCCGAAGCTTCTTCCATAATCTGATAAATCTAAAAATTTATCTTGAGCGGCAAGTTTAGACATTTTTTTATTTCATAAACAAAAGTAAATGTGACAATATAGTCAGAGGTATTCATTTTATTGAATAACTGTTTTTGATTTAGACTCTAAAATAATATAAAATTGCACACCAAATAGTAGAGTCGCTATTACAATATGTATGGTTTGAGTTCCAAATGGGAAGTCAAAATAGTACATTATTATTCCTGAAATTATCTCTAAAGATAACAGAAAAATCACCCATTTTATCTTTGAAAAGCCTAACGCTAGTTTACTGTTTAACGTAAATAAATATAAATTAGTGACTAAGACTAGTATTGAAAAAGAACGATGAATATAAAAAACAATACTAGGATTTTCTAGCCACAATACCTCAGGCGCTCCAGTTTTAGCGATGATATCTACTTGTTCACGAACATCAGTACCTAAGACTATTTGGATGATTGTAAGAAGTAATGAAAGCATCAATATCCAATTAAATTTTGTGTTCAAAACGGTTGTCTTTCTATTTTTTTGTACGGCGTAAATAACTATTAATTGCATGGCGACGATCAATAAAGCGGCAAGCATGTGTACAGTAATTTTAAAAGGACTTAATACTGAATCTACGACGGTTTTGCCTAACCACGCTTGAAACGCCATTAAAATGCACACCAAGAAACTCAGTAAAATAATTTTTTTGTTTTCTTTCCAATAGCTGAATGATAGTATAAAAGTTACAATACAAGCAATCCCGGCCAGGGCACCAAATAAGCGATTGATGTATTCGATCCAAGTGTGTAAAGGATTGAAAATAGCGTAATCGTGTTTTGTATATTTTTCCCAGTTGGATGACTCAAAAGTTGCTTTTGATATAAAATCAGTTTTAGCGACTAGTAGTGATTCTTCTTTAATGATTACTTGACCTTTATCATATTCTTTTCCGGCGGTAAAAAGCAATTCTTTTTGCTCTGTTGGCGGAATGTAATATCCAAAGCATTTTGGCCAATCTGGGCATCCCATTCCTGAGCCTGTGAGTCGCACAAATGCACCCGCAAATATGACCAGATATACAAGTACTAAAGCTATTTTAGCTGAATTTAAAAAGTATTTTTGCACTGAAATAATATTTTTGTAAAATTATCTTTTTTTGGTCTAGAAATAAAATACACAAAAGTTAAACTTTGTTTAAACCCATTTTTGCACCTCTTTTCAAAACAAAATCATACGCTGCTTGATATTCATTCGGAATTTCGCCTTCGATAATCGCTTCTTTCACCGCTTCTTTCAAAACACCAATTTCACGTGATGGCTGCAAATTGAATAGTTCCATGATTTCCTCTCCTGAAATAGGCGGTTGGAAATTACGAACCTGATCTCGTTCTTCTACTTCTACAATTTTCTGGCGGACAATTTCAAAGTTATTGTGGTATTTCTTGAATTTATTTGGGTTTTTAGTAGTGATATCCGCTTCGCATAGCGTCATTAAATTCTCAACATCTTCGCCAGCGTCAAAAACCAAACGGCGCACGGCAGAATCCGTTACCGTATCCTGGGATAAAACAATCGGACGTGAACTCATCATGACCATTTTTTGCACAAATTTCATTTTTTGATTCAGCGGCATGTGCAAACGTTCAAATATCTTTTTGGCCATTTTGCCACCAAGAAATTCGTGTCCGTGAAAGGTCCAGCCTTGTTTTTTAGTAAAACGTTTCGTTGGTGCTTTGCCTATATCGTGTAACAACGCCGACCAGCGCAACCAAACATCATCAGTATGCGGACAAATATTATCGACAACTTCCAGCGTGTGATAAAAGTTATTTTTATGGGTATGGCCTTCAATTTCTTCCACTTGATTCAGAGCAGTCAATTCTGGAAGAATAATATCTAAAAGTCCAGTTTTGAACAATAGCAAGAATCCTACGGAAGGTTTGTCTGTCGAAAGTATTTTATTCAATTCATCGACAATGCGTTCTCCGGAAATAATTTTGATTCGTTCCGCATTTTTGGTTATCGAATTCAGCGAATCTTCTTCGATTTCAAATCCCAATTGGTTTGCAAAACGAATCCCTCTCAACATGCGCAAAGGATCGTCAGAAAAAGTAATATCCGGATCCAAAGGGGTTCTGATTATTTTGTTTTTTAAATCTTCCAATCCGTTAAAAGGATCGGAGAGTTCTCCAAAATTAGCGGTGTTCAAAGATAAAGCCAGTGCATTTATGGTGAAATCACGACGATTTTGGTCGTCTTCTAAGGTGCCGTTTTCTACAACTGGATTCCTGCTTTCAAAATGATAGGATTCTTTTCTGGCTCCAACAAATTCAATTTCGGTGTCTTCAAAACGCAGCATCGCTGTTCCGTAAGTTTTGAAAACCTGAACTTTTGGTTTGTTAGGAAGCAGTTGTGACACTTTTAAAGCCAATTCAATTCCGCTGCCCACGGCAACAATATCAATGTCTTTTTTAAAGTCTCTCTTCAAAAGTAAATCTCTTACGAAACCACCAATCACATAACTGTCAACGCTAAGTTCTTGAGAAGCTTGAGAAATTACTTCGAAAATTTTATTTTGTAATGCTGTTTTGTAGTTCATTTTTTATTACCGCGAATTCGCTAATTATTTTTTAGTATCAACGATACGTTTGTATTCTAAAGAGGTTAAGTTAAAATTAACCAATATTGCAAGTTTGTTTCCAGAAATTTTTAAATAATTTAAACACTGATTGTAATGACTATTGTTAAAACATTCGACAGTTTTTATTTCAAGAATTATTTTGTCTTGGATAATAAAATCGGCATAAAATTTATGTTTTAAAATTGAATTTTTATAATTAACTGAATATTCTTTTTCCCTCTCATAGTGAATATTCTTTTCGTTAAATTCAAATTCTAAGGCATCTTTATAAACTATTTCAGAGAAACCTTTACCAAGATTTTTGTGTACTTCATACAGGAGTCCAACAATTTTATAACATTCATCTTTATAAATTAAATCATCCATTTTTAAAATTGAATTAGCGAATTAGCGGTAAAAAAACAATTATTTCCGTATCACTTTTACCTGAGAATCACTTGTCAATTTTATGATTGTAGATGGTTTTCCGGCAATTTTTTCGCGATGCAAATTTACAACATAGTCCACGCCTTTTATAATTTCAGGACTGATTTCTTTGAAACTTTTTGGAGTAGGTTGTCCGGAGATATTTGCTGATGTGGAAACCAACGGTTTTTTCATTTTTTCCATCAATTTAAAACAAAAAGGTTCCTTTACAAGTCTAATTCCTAGTGAGTTGTCAGCTGCAATTAAATTGGGTGCTACGTTTCGTGGTTTGTCCAGAATTAAAGTGGTTGGTTTTTGATTTGCCTGTTCGCTATCGGTAAGGTCAGAGAAGTCCATAATTTGCCAGGCTACTTCCGGAATGTCTTTGAATACATTGTAAATCATTTTATCGCCATTCATCAAAACAATCATGCTTTGGGTTTCGGCTCTTTTCTTAAGTTTGTAAATTTTAGCAACAGCCTCTGGATTTGTGGCGTCACAACCAATTCCCCATACGGTATCAGTGGGGTAGAGGATGATTCCGCCTTCTTTTATGACTTCGTAAGCTTTTTGGATTTCTTCGTTGAGATTCATATGTATTATTTCTAGATAGATTCTGCCACAAAAATAATCTTTCTAATTGGTATAAATCTTAAATTTAATTCAGAATAGTGTAGTTTTTATTAATTATAAGATTATTTTTGTTTTCCTATTATAACAATTACATAACGAAATTGTATGTCAATTGATTCGCTTTTGAATATTAATTCATTCTTTTTTAAATGATTCTGACAGTTTTAAAATATTTATATATTCGAATTTGTTTTTATTTCTACAAATTTTCAGGTTTGGATTACAAGGATTTGACACTAACCGAGTCTTATAAAATCCCAATTATTATTACAAGTTTTAATCAATTGGAGTATTTAAAAAAACTTATTGATTTTTTATTATCAAGAGGTTTTTCAAACCTTGTAATTATTGACAATAATTCTACCTATGAGCCATTATTGCGTTATTTTGATAAAATCGAAAAGAAAGTAACAATTCATCGATTAAAAAAAAATTATGGACATTTAGTTTTTTGGAAAAAGTATGATTTATTCATAAAATATGGTAATGGATATTATGTTGTTACTGATCCTGATATTGTGCCTTTAGCAGATTGTCCTGCGGATTTTTTGATAAAATTCCAATCGGCTTTAATTGAAAACAAGAAACGAATGAAAGTAGGTTTTGGATTAAAAATAGATGACATTCCATTAAGTAATCCTAATAGAGAAAAAGTTATTAATTGGGAATCTAAATTTTGGAAAAAAAAGATTTCCGAAGGAGTTTTTGATGCAGATATTGATACTACTTTTGCTTTATACAAACCTTTTTACCACAGGAAAAACAAGAAATTCAAAACAGCCTTGCGTACGGATTACCCATACGTTGCTTTGCATGGCGGTTGGTATATTGACATGGATAATCTTTCTGAAGAACAACTTTTTTATTTTAAAACAGCCAATGATTCAAGCTCTTGGAAGATAGATGAAACTGGAAAAATTGCCAATGCGGATTACGAAAAAAAGTATTAATAGATACAAATCAGTTTTATATTTTTTGACCTAAAAGTAACATAATAAAATGAAAAATTCAGTAAAAGTTGTCATCCCCATATACAAATCCTATTTTGGGGAACTTGAAGAGAAATCGTTTTTGCGATGTTTGAAAGTGCTTGTTAAATATGAAATTATTCTAGTTCAGCCAGAAGGTTTAGATAATTCGTATATTACAGCTAAGTATGATGCGATTTCTGTTGAGAATTTTCCAAAAAAGTATTTCCAAAATATTGAAGGATATAATGAATTACTATTGTCTTCTTCCTTTTATGAACGTTTTTTAGATTCTGAATATATTTTAATTTATCAATTGGATGCTTTTGTTTTTAAAGATGAATTAGCGTTTTGGTGTAATCAAGGTTATGATTACATAGGGGCGCCTTGGATTGCTAGTTTAAAGAAATCTATTTGGGCAAAATTTTTTAATTTGATTGCCAGAAAATTTAGATCTAAAAAGAAAAATGACAGAGAGCAAACTTTTTTTAAAGTAGGAAATGGGGGCTTTTCATTGCGTAAAACAGCTTCTCATTATGCCGTTGTGAAGCAAAACGAGCCATTTATTCTTGATTTTTTGCGTGCTGAAGAAAAAGAAATCTATGCTATTGAAGATGTTTTTTGGTCGCTGAAGGCAGCTGAATTCAATCCTGATTTTAGAATACCAGATTATATAGAAGCGTTGCGTTTTGCAATAGATCGAAAACCTAAAATTGCATTGATGCTAAATAACAATGAACTACCATTTGGATGTCACGGAATTAATAAACCGAAAGTGATGGAGTTTTGGGAACCAATATTAAATCAACATTAAGATAATTGTACAAAAAGAACAAAAATGACTATAAAATTTATGTTTTCTAAATCTGTTGGTAATTCCAATGAAGTCCTCCGTTTCATAAAAGAATTTAATTCTGATTTAGGAATTCTTTTTGGAGACGGTCAAAGAAACAAAATAAAACTTTTTGAATTAGAAAGGAAAATGATTAATATCAAATCCTTCAAAATTCCAAATATAATCAATAAAATAGCCTATAAATATTTTAGAAAATCTAAAGCCAGACGTTCTTTCGAATATGCAACTATTTTATTAGAAAAGGGAATTGGTACGCCACAACCTATAGCTTATTTCGAGAATTTTGATTTTTGGGGACTGAATGAAAGTTATTATGTAAGTGAACATCTTGAGAGCGACTTGACATTTAGAGAACTCGTTGAAATTCCAGATTATCCGGATCATGACGCTATTTTGAGACAGTTTACTAAATTTTCTTTCGATTTGCATGAAAAAGGAATTGAATTTTTAGACCACTCTCCCGGAAATACGTTGATCAAAAAGGTAGCGGACGCTCAGTTTAGTTTTTATTTAGTCGACTTGAACCGAATGGCTTTTCATGATGAAATGGATTTTGATGCAAGAATGAAAAACTTAAGCAGGCTTACGCCAAAAAAGGAAATGATTGCGGTCATGAGCGATGAATATGCAAAGTATTATAGGGAGTCAAGCACTTCAATTTTTGATAAAATGTGGCAGGCAACAGGTGAATTTCAGGAGAAATTCGCAAAAAAGAAACGATTAAAAAAGAAATTAAAATTCTGGGAATCTTAATAGGAATTACGTTTTTTTAACTCCTGAAAACGCACATAGACACTAAGTGCATTTAAATAGCAAATTGTTATTCCTTTCTGGCCATCTAAAATCCCCAGCCTGATAATGTACTGGTACAGGAATTGATACAGAGGGCGAATGTAAAAGTGAAATAATGTTGGTTTGGTGCCTTTATTAAATTCTTCTTGGGCTTTTAATTGGCCATAATGAATCATTTTTTGTTTGTAACTGGAATAGTCTTTATACGAGAAATGAATGAGTTTGTTTTTTAATTTGCCAATACTTCCGTGTACAATTAGTTTTTCATGAACGATTTTATGAGAGGCATAATGGGCTTTATCTTTTTGAAAAAGTCGGAATATCTTATCGGTTTGCCAACCACTAAAGCGTAGTTTTTTGTTTTGGAACATAAAGGTTCTGTCGAAAAAATAGGCTGATTGACTTTCTTTTTTAGAAACTGTTTCAATGATTTCATCTTTAAGTGCTTCACTAATTCTTTCGTCAGCATCAAGGAAAAGAATCCAATTATTTTGGGCTAAACGTATTGCGAAGTTGCGCTGTGCAGCATAATTTTCGAATGCATGTTGAACTACTTTTACATTTTTATAGGAGCTAGCTATGGCTGTTGTTTGGTCTGTACTAAAAGAATCAATTACCAGAATCTCCTCTGCAAAATCTAAATCGTTAATTACAGATTTAATATTTTCTGCTTCATTATAAGTTATGATTAAGGCACTTATCGGCGCTTTTTTTTGATGCACCGTTATATTTGGTTTAAGGATAGTGTTTAGATTTTGGTTTAAAAACGACTCAATTTTATCGCCAAATAAATCAGGTGTAAATTCTTGGTACAAAGAAAGCGCTTCTTTCTTGAGTTCTTTTTCAGTTTTCGAATGCAATAATTGAGGTTTGAAATCATTTAGATGAACTGACATGTGTTGTTTTCCATCTTCAAAAGTAGCCCATATTTTTTTTTCTATCCAAGGCGAAAAAATAATAAAGGAGGGTTTGTGTAACGCTTTGGCCATATTTATTGCACCACCATCGTTTCCAATAATCAAATCACAATGGTTCATAATAGCAATAAAGCCTCTTAAATCATTGGCCAATAGGTCAAAATAAATATTTTCTTTAGTGGAGGGTTTACAGGCATCAAAAATTATTGTAGCATCATCAATTTGCTTTGGAAAATAATTAAAAAGGATATTTACATCCTGATTTTGAACAATCGCATCTACTACTTTTGCCATATATTCTAATGGATATGTTTTTAGTTTTTCGCTTCCCAAAAGACTAATCATAACCGTTTTTCTGTCTTTTCTAACATGATGGTTTTCAAAAAGGGTTATTGCTACTTGCTTTTCTTTTGCCGTAACAAATAATTTCGGAAACGGATCAATTTCAATGGGTAAATGCAAAGGTTTTAATAAGGATAAGCGCCTTTCGATGGCTAAACCCAAACTTGTTTTTGGAAATGATTCAAATGGGACAGTGGTTGTGTACAAAAAGTTTCGACCTTTTTTTCGGTAGGAAATTTTCCTTTTGGCTCCGCTCAATAATACAATGAGCCAACTCTCCAGTTTAGAGTAGGCATCAATAAGTAAATCATATTCATTTTCCCTAATTTGAAGGGCTAATTTGAAGAATTCCTTTTTGTTTTTACGATGTTTTTCTTTAAATAAAATAACAGTGTCAAGATTTGGGTTTCCTTGTAATACAGGTGTAGTTGATTCATAAACCAAATAATCGATTTGGGCTTCCGGATAGGCTACACGAAGATTGTTGCAGATTATACTACTAATCAAAACATCGCCAATCATTTTTTGTTGTATTACTAGTATCTTCATAACATAAAAAAACCTCCCGTTGAAGGGAGGAATATACACTTTTTTTTTGTTTTAAAACATATTAAACCGCAACATCATATTCACGTAACGCATTGTTCAATGATGTTTTCAAATCAGTGGATGGTTTACGAGTTCCAATGATCAAAGCACAAGGGACTTGAAAATCTCCAGCAGGAAATGTTTTTGTATAACTTCCAGGAATCACAACGGAACGGGCAGGAACATATCCCTTCATTTCAACGGGAGTTTCTCCGGTTACATCAATAATTTTTGTGGAGGCAGTCAGGCAAACATTGGCACCAAGTACAGCTTCTTTCCCAACATGTACCCCTTCAACTACGATACATCTGGAACCAATGAAAGCGCCGTCTTCAATAATTACAGGAGCCGCTTGCAAAGGTTCAAGTACGCCACCAATACCAACGCCACCGCTTAAGTGTACGTTTTTACCTATTTGAGCACAACTACCTACGGTTGCCCATGTGTCTACCATAGTTCCTTCGTCTACATAAGCACCAATGTTTACATAACTTGGCATCAAGATAACACCACTGGAAATATAAGCACCGTAACGCGCTACTGCGTTAGGAACAACACGAATTCCTTTCTCGGCATAGCCTCTTTTCAATAACATTTTGTCATGGTATTCGAAAATTCCAGACTCTAATGTTTCCATTTTTTGAATAGGGAAATACATTACTACTGCTTTTTTTACCCATTCGTTTACTTGCCATCCCGCTCCAACTGGTTCAGCAACACGTAATTTTCCGGTATCTAATAATTCAATAACTGCTCTGATAGCATCAGTTGTTGTAGTTTCTTGTAACAAAGCACGGTTTTCCCAAGCTTGTTCTATAATCGGCTGTAATGGATTCATTTTTGATATATTTTTGACAAAGATAGGGTTTTTAACTAAAAGCAAAAAGTCAAATTAATTTGAAAATGTTATATATTTGTACTTTAATTTGTAGGTACTATAGAAACCATTAGATTAGAATTTCAACCCGAAATCAAAGCCAAAATTCTGGAGTTATTGAGTTCCTTTTCATCAGATGAACTTACAATAGTAAATAGTACAGGAAGATGAGGCGTTTACTAGAAATAAAAAAAAGTAGACGCTTCACTAGAAAAAAATCATAATGGTACGGCAAAACTTTATACAATATACTAAGTTGATGCCTATCTTGATAAAGTGATTTCAAAATATGAAAATTAATTATTCTGATTTTTTTTATGGATTTAGCCGATTAAGCTCAATATGTTTGTAAAACTTCTTATAAATGCCTAGAATTCTCTCCATAGACTACGGTCAAAAACGAACCGGAATAGCGGTAACTGATGAAATGCAAATTATAGCTTCGGGTTTAACCACAATCCCATCGGCAACTGCAATTGCTTTTTTGAAGGATTATTTTTCCAAAGAAAAAGTAGAAGCCGTTCTTATTGGTGAACCCAAACAAATGAATGGCGAACCCTCAGAAAGTGCTTCGATCATTAAAGGATTTGTCACGCACTTTACCAATCATTTTCCGGAGATGAAAGTCATTCGGGTTGATGAACGGTTTACTTCAAAAATGGCTTTTCAATCCATGATAGATAGCGGCATGAGTAAGAAACAGCGTCAAAACAAAGCACTTATTGACGAAATATCGGCCACGATTATGCTTCAGGACTATTTGACCAGAAAAAAATTTTAAAAACAGTATAAAAAAGTAGTTTTAGGACTAAAACGGTTTGATAAATGTAACTTTTGAGGTAAAATTTATGCTTTTTTTTGTGAATATATCATTTACCTTTGCACTTTAAAATCTAGTTATGCCTGACACAACCATACGTACAAATAGTGAAGTAGTTCTTATTGGAGCTGGAATTATGAGCGCCACGCTGGGCTTAATCCTAAAAGAACTGCAACCGGATATAAAAATTGAAATTTACGAACGATTAGATAGAGCGGCGGCTGAAAGCTCTGATGCATGGAATAATGCCGGAACCGGACATGCTGCTTTTTGTGAGCTCAATTACACTCCCGAAGGACTTGATGGAAGTATTGATGCTAAAAAAGCAATTAGTATTGCCGAATCTTTTGAAGTTTCCCGACAGTTTTGGGCATATCTCGTTCAAGAAAACAAAGTTCCCTCTCCAGAAAATTTCATTAAAAGTATTCCCCATATAAGTTTCGTCTGGGGAGAAAAAAATGTAGCTTATCTTAAGAAAAGATTTACGGCTTTACAGTCCAATCCTCTTTTTAAGCAAATGGAGTTTAGCACTGATTTTTCAGAATTAAAGAAATGGATGCCTCTGGTGATGGAAGGAAGGCCCGAGACTGAAAAAGTTGCAGCCACTTCGATGGCAATTGGCACGGATGTGAATTTTGGTGAATTGACCCGAAGTATTTTTAGTCATCTGACAAAACTAGAAGGGATTACGATTCATTTTAACCACGAAGTTCAAAAATTAAAACAACGAGAAGATAAAACGTGGAGAATTAAAATTACTGATTTAGCTTTTGGTCAAAAGAGAAAGTCATACGCCAATTTTGTTTTTATTGGTAGCGGTGGTGGCTCCTTGCCATTATTAGAAAAAGCAAATGTGCCCGAAGGAAAAGGATATGGAGGTTTTCCCGTGAGCGGACAATGGCTAAAATGCACAAATCCGGAAGTGATTGCAAAACACCAGGCTAAAGTATATGGTAAGGCAAGCGTGGGAGCACCACCCATGTCTGTACCACATATTGATTCCCGAATGATAAATGGAGAAAAGCAATTGCTTTTTGGCCCTTTTGCAGGTTTTTCAACACGGTTTTTAAAAAATGGTTCGTATTCCGATTTACCATTATCAATAAAACCGGATAATATTATTCCGATGTTAGCTGCTGGTATTAAAAATATACCGCTCACTAAATATCTAATAGATCAAGTGCGTCAGTCTCCAAAAGACCGAATTACTGCATTACGAGAATATGTCCCGGGAGCACGATCCAAAGACTGGATTTTAGAACGTGCCGGACAACGTGTACAAGTTATTAAGAAAGACGAAAAGGAAGGTGGGATATTGGAGTTTGGAACTGAAGTAATCACCACTGCTGATGGATCATTGTCAGTCTTACTGGGTGCTTCTCCTGGAGCTTCAACCGCAGTTTCTATTATGATCGATTTGATTGGAAGATGTTTTAAAAACAAAATTACAACAACGGAGTGGCAGGAGAAATTAAAAATCATGATTCCTTCTTATGGTCAAAATCTCAATGAAGAGCCAGTTTTATTGGAGAAAATCAGAAAAGAAACGGCTGCCGTTCTAAAACTGAATAATTAAAACGTCAGTATATAAGTAAAAAGCGTTTGAATTAGATAGAAGTCTGATTTAAGCGCTTTTCTTGTTAAGATTCCTTTAATGCTGTTGTGGTTTTTAAAATAGTTTCGGATAAACTGGTCAGCCAGATTAATTGTTCGATTACCAATTGTGCTTCTTGCATTTTCAATTGAAAAGCCTTTTCATCAATAGGAATTCCTGCTTTCAATTCTCGGGCACGTATATTTTTCAATTCGGTAAAACGTAGCGCTAAATCCTCTTTGGGAAGGTTTTCTTTTAGCTTGAAATCATTTTGCTTCAAAAGTGCAATAGCCTCATCCAGATTTCTAATCACAGTATCCACCACCACATTGAATGCTTCAGATGCGGAGGTTGTTTTATGGGATTGGATGTAAGTTCCTAAAGACGCTAATGAGGAGAGAAGAGAGTGATTTAATACCGTTAGTTTATAGACTTTAGGCAGCTGTTTTTGTTTTGATTTAGGCTCTTGTGCCATTCTCTGAAAAGAAGCCATTAAATTCCCAATCTCGATGAAAGCATTTTTACGAGCCAAGCGGTACGATGTAGAAACGGTTCCTTTTTTATTATAAAAAATTGAAATTTCCTTCAGGTAATTTTGATTGGCATTGATGGATTTTTCTAAATGCATGGGCATGTTTAAAAATTCCCAAGAGGGCCATAAAAAATGGTTGGCCAAAAAAGCAAGACCGGCACCTACTAGGGTATCCAGAATTCTGAATTGAACAAGGTCGCCAATGTTTGGAGTTACAATTCCATAAATAAAAACAACATACATCGTTACAAATGTGGCACTTACTTTGTAATTTGTTTGGGTAAAAGAGAATCCTAAAAGCATGCAAAGAATAGAAAGAATACTGATTATAATGTTGTCTTTGACAAAGAAAAGAATTCCAAAGGCAATTAACCCACCTAAAACAGTACCGAGAATTCTATGAAAAGAACGTTGTTTAGTCAATCCGTAACCGGGTCGCATGATAACGATAATAGTCAATAAAATCCAGTATACATTATGAAAAGGCAGTATTTTTCCAATAATAAAACCAATTAATAGCGCTATTGTTAATCGTAAGGAATGCCTGAAAATAGTGGAGGAAAAACTCAGATTCTCGGTCAGAGTGCGCCACGGATAATACTGCGGTGTTAAGAATTTTTCTAAATCGGTATCGATTCCTGTAAAATCCTGTAAATTAATAATTGAGGTAAAAGCACGTTCTACAATTTTTATTTTCTCGACTTGCTTTTCCGCATATTCCAGCATAGTGGTAAGCATAAAAACGCCTTCTGAGGCATAATTTTTTCCTAAATCCTTCTCATAATCAGTGATTGCCAGCTGTAAGGCGTTCAAATCGTTTAGCAATGTGTGTTTTGGAATATAATTCGTTCGTTTTTTTACACTTTTGGATAATTGCTTCAAACTTGCGGCCAAATTGTAGGCTAAGTTTTGATACGTCAGCAACACCTTCGGATGATTGTCGAATTTTTGGTGCAATTTTTCATGGTCAAATGCTGTAGACAATGCCACTTCAAGGATTTCTACCATTGCTATAAAAACAAGCAACATTTTTCGATTTTGATTTGAAGAACCAGCGCTTATATGGCTGTTAATTAATACTTCTCTTATGTTTTGATGAATGGTGTTCAACTCGACCTGAAGGTTTAACTGCTTTTCAATAATTGCTTTTTTATCGGCGTCTATGGTCCATAAATCTCCTCTTAGTTTCAAATATTTAGCCGTAAGTTTGATGCATTCAGCAATTTGTAATTCGATGTAGCGATGTGGTCTGATGTAGTGAAAAACAAGGGAAACAACGAGGTAGAATAATCCTCCTGCTAGAATCAAACCCGAATGTTGCACCATTGCCCAACCGGTATTTATATTAGAAAATGTCAAGGAGAGTGAAATCAGGGTGGAGAAAGAAACCATTGTAGCTCGTTGTCCGTAAACGGATAACATGGATGTCAGGAAAACTAACAGGGCTAAAAAAGGATAAAAAATCCAAGAATACGGATAAATTATATTTACTAGCAAATTCACACCAGCAACAAGAATGGTGGCTACAAGAATCCCGTTGACTTTATGTTTCAGACTACTTGGAATGTCACTGGGATAAGTAAAAAAGGCTCCAAGAGCTATTGTAAAACCTACTTCGAATTTGCCAAAAAAAGAAAACAGCATCACCGGAATTACAGTGGCGATAGTTACTTTTAGGGCATTAGTGAAATACGTCGTATCGGTAAATTTTTGGATTTTATGAATCATACAATTGCATTGCTTGCAAAGGTAAGGATTGTAAGAATTTTTAAAGGGAATACTATCGGTCTTTTAACCTAAATTTTAAATAGTGATGAATTATCATTAGAGCATTATTCATTGGCTATTTTTTTACTATTTTTGCAGACCGAATTAAAAGAGAACTTATTTCGATTTTAATAGCTAATATTTAATATAACACGAATGATTTTACCAATTATAGGATATGGTGATCCAGTTTTAAGAAAAAGAGGGGAAGTTCTTTCACCAGAACATCCAAACTTGAAAGAAACGATTGCCAATATGTATGAAACGATGTATAATGCCTATGGTGTGGGTCTTGCTGCGCCACAAGTAGGATTAGCGCTTCGTTTATTTGTAATCGACACGACTCCTTTTAGCGACGATGAGGAATTAGAAGATGCAGAACAAAAAGAATTAAAAGGATTCAAAAAAACCTTTATCAATGCAAAAATGATAAAAGAAGAAGGTGAAGAATGGAGTTTCAATGAAGGCTGTCTGAGTATTCCGGATGTCAGAGAGGATGTATACAGAAATCCAACCATTACAATTGAGTATTGCGAAGAGGATTTTGTAATGAAAACCGAAGTTTTTGACGGATTAATCGCCAGAGTAATCCAACATGAATACGATCATATTGAAGGAATTTTATTCACCGATAAAATATCATCATTAAAAAAACGATTGATTCAAAAGAAACTAAAAAATATTTTAGAGGGAAAAACATTCCAAGACTACCGAATGAAATTCTTTGCTAAAAAAGGAAGATAAAAACAGCTTTTTAACTTCGCTTGGTATGATTTTTGGTTTCAAATAAAAATAAATAAGTCAAATTCTTAATAATAATTCCACAATAACATGAATTTAGAAAAAATATTAGCCATTTCTGGTAAACCAGGTTTATATGTATTGAAAGTGCAAACAAGAACCGGATTTGTAGCAGAATCTTTAGCGGATGGAAAAAAAATCACCGTAAACTTGAAAAGCAATGTAAGCTTACTATCGGAAATTTCAATTTATACCTATGAAGGCGAAAAACCTTTAGCGGAAATCATGCAAAAAATTGCGGATAAAGAAAACAAAGGCGCGGCGATATCCCATAAAGAAGACAACACTACATTGATGGCTTATTTCAAAGAAGTTTTACCTGATTATGATGAAGAAAGAGTATATCCTTCTGATATCAAAAAAGTGTTGAACTGGTATAATATGCTTCAAGCAAAAGGACTTGTTACTGATGAAGCTCCTGCTGCTGCAGTGACCGAAGAGGTTGCAACCGAAGAAACTCCAGTAGCGGAAGTTAACGCTCCTGCTAAAAAAGCAAAAGCTAAAAAAGAATAATCATATTTTAAAATACTATTTAATCCTGTTCAGTTGTTTTTCTGAACAGGATTTTTTTATTTTTACCAAAAACTATTTCTGATGAATTTAAGACAAAACCAACTGCAAGCTTTCGAAAGATTATTAGATATTATGGATGATTTGCGTGAAAAATGTCCTTGGGACAAAAAGCAAACCATGCAAACGTTGCGTCACCTTACCATCGAAGAAACCTATGAATTAGGCGATGCTATTTTAGACAATGATTTGAACGAAGTCAAAAAAGAATTGGGTGATTTGTTGTTGCATATTGTTTTTTATGCCAAAATAGGAAGCGAGACGAACGATTTTGACATGGCTGATGTGTGTAATGAAATTTGTGAAAAGCTAATTCACCGTCATCCCCATATTTACAGTGATGTGGTGGTAAAAGACGAGGAAGAAGTGAAACAAAACTGGGAAAAACTAAAACTCAAAGAAGGTAGAAAGTCCGTTCTGGAAGGTGTTCCAAGAAGTTTACCCGCATTAGTAAAAGCAAGCCGAATCCAGGAGAAAGTAAAAGGAGTGGGTTTTGATTGGGAAGAATCGCATCAGGTTTGGGATAAGGTTCAAGAAGAATTAGACGAATTACACGTTGAGGTTGAAGCAGGAGATCAGGATAAAATTGAAGCCGAATTTGGGGATGTTTTATTTTCAATGATCAATTATGCCCGATTTTTAAATGTAAATCCAGAAGATGCTTTGGAACGAACCAATAAAAAATTTATCAAGCGCTTTCAATATTTGGAAAGTAAAGCAGGAGAATTGGGAAAACCTTTAATGGATATGACACTTGCTGAAATGGATGTTTTTTGGGAAGAAGCGAAGAAACTATAGTGTTTATTATTAAATAATTAAATTAGGATCACTTATAAAATTATCCAATGTCAGAAAATAAAATCGAGTTAAAACGTTCTTTAGGATTAATCGATGCCACGAGTTTAGTTGCCGGTTCCATGATAGGATCCGGAATTTTCATTGTAACATCAGCCATGGCAAGAGATATTGGTTCTGCTGCCTGGTTATTAGTTATTTGGTTGGTAACGGGATTAATCACGGTTGCCGCGGCATTGAGTTATGGAGAATTGGCAGGAATGATGCCTAATGCGGGCGGACAATTTGTATATATTCAACGCGCTTATGGGCGATTGGTTTCTTTCCTATATGGTTGGACTGTTTTTACAGTAATTCAAACGGGAGTTATTGCGGCTATAGCGGTTACTTTTGCGAATTATGCCGCTATCTTCTTTCCTGTTTTAGATCAAACTCTTTTTAGGGTTGGTACTGGTTTTATTTTTTCGTATCAAAAAGTATTGGCTATTTTTAGTATAATCCTGTTAACCTACATCAATACCAAAGGAGTAGAAAGCGGAAAAACAGTTCAGTTGCTCTTTACTTCGGCAAAATTAATAGCGCTTTTTGCCTTGATAATTTTAGGATTATACGTGGGTCTGCAAACGGATGTTTTGTCCAATAATTTCGCAACTATGTGGGAAGCCAGCAAAACGGTAGTCAATCCTGACGGAACAATTACAGTAACAAAATTAGCAGGAATGGCTATTTTGGGAGCAGCAGGAGCTACCATTATTAATTCCTTGTTTTCTAGTGATGCTTGGAATAATGTCACTTTCATTGCAGGGGAAATTAAAGAACCTAAAAAGAATATCCCCCGTAGTTTGTTTCTTGGAACCTTAATTGTTACTGTTATTTATGTTTTAGCAAATCTGGCGTACTTGGCTTTATTGCCAATGCAGGGAGCTCCAAACGCTGCTGATATTGCCAGTAACGGAATCATGTTTGCCAGTAATGATAGAGTAGGAGCGGCCGCAGCAAGTATGATTATGGGAAATGTAGGCGTTTTTGTAATGGCTGCATTGATTATGGTTTCTACTTTTGGATGCAACAGCGGATTGATTCTTTCGGGAGGACGATTATTTTTTGCTATGGCAAAAGACGGACTTTTTTTTAAACAAGCTACAGAACTTAATAAAAATCAGGTTCCGGCCAAAGCATTGTGGGTGCAGTGCATTTGGGCTTGTATGCTTTGTGTTTCAGGAAAATTCGGGGACTTATTAACCTATGCTACTTTTGCGTCATTGTTGTTTTATATCCTGACTATTCTGGGAGTTTTCATTCTTAGAAAAAAAGAACCCAATGCCGATAGGCCTTATAAAGCGTTTGGATATCCGGTTGTACCCGCACTTTATATTGTGGTGACATCAGCCATTTGTCTGACTTTACTGATTTATGATACCTTCAATACGGGATTGGGATTGTGCATTGTGGCGTTAGGAATTCCGGTGTATTATTTTGTAATGAACAAGAAAGAGTAAAGCAAATGGAATTAATTAGCTAATTTTTTGAGTGAATTGATGTCTTTTAAAACGATTTTTTTACCGGTTAATTCAATCAATCCTAGTTTTTTTAAATCCGAAAGTAAACGGATACAGCTTTCAATGGCTGTTCCAATCATGCTGGCTAGTTCATTTCTCTAAAGTTGTACTTTTAAGGAGTTATCTTCGTTTTTTCCAAAGGTGTCATGCAAATAGAGAAGTGCCTCGGCTAATCTTCTCTTGACTGTTTTTTGGGCTAAATGCACCATGTGATCGTCGGCTTCTTTTAGATCACCGCAAATGCTTTTCATCACATTCATCGAAAACTGATTGTTCTTGCCAAAGCATCCCATCACTTCTGATTTTGGAATATAAATACCATCTTTTATACAGTAAATACCGTTTACATTCTCTCCCTCTTCAAATATAACCGCTCCTTTTTTAATACTATGGGATGTTTTACAATAAGAAAGTTTTATTAATTCGTCTTTCGTTAAGGCATTTAAAGAGCTAAATTCTCTGACGATACATGTTCGCATTTGCTCATATTCTTTTGTATTACATTCGGATTAGAAATAATTTCAAAATTTAGTCTTATCAAAAGTAAGGAGAAATAAAAGCATTTGGTTGTTTAATAATTTGAAAGTTGGTGCATTTTATCACTATCCAAAAATAGTAGAGTTACACGGACAAAGATGTTGTCTCTCTGGAAGTAAAACAATTGACAGAGATGGAAAATAGATTTTTTGATTCTAGTTTTTTCAGTAAACCTAAGAAAGCAATAATATATTACAAATGACGCTGCCAAATCAAAACCCTTTTTAGAGGATTCAAAAGAAGTGGAATCAATATAGAACATTCTCATGTAACTGATTTGGAAAGATTAGAAAACTCTTTTTACTGACAATAGTAGCTTTTGTAAGCTGTTATAAAATTGAAGACTATTTGGATAAGGAAAAAAAAATACAGAAAAACACAGAGTAGAAGAGCCGTAAGTGTATTCAAATATGGATTAGATTATTCGTCAAAATTTCTTTTGACTGGTTTTAAGTGTTTACACTACACTCTGTTTAGCTTTTTGTTATGTATTCAAATAGGAACGTTAAATATTGAAATCAGCTAAGTCATTTTTGACCATAAAAAAACCTCGAGCAGTTTACCCTCGAGGTTTTGATCATTAGTACGTGCTGAAATTTATTCGGTTTTTAAGTTTCGTAATTGTTTGAGTTTTTCTTTCCAAACATCAAGACTCTCTTTATGAATAGCAATGTTTTTACGAACTTCTAATACGATGGAATTTTCTTTTTTTGCATTTCGGGTATTGGCAAAGAATTGAATGTTATTTTCCAATTGAAAAATTTCATTTTGAACTTCATCAATTTTACGCATTACAAAAATCTTTTCATTATCTAATTTGCGCGTATCATGGCTTTCTGACAAATGATCCATTCTGTTTGAGAAACGCAACATGTCAGTATCTTTTTTACTCAAACTTAATTTTTCAAAAAGGGCATCCAGTATTTTGTTAAATTTTCCCTCAATATGTCTTCTTGTGAACGGTACTTTACCAAAGTTTTTCCAGGTTTCAATATGCAATTTTATGGAGTCTAAATCTGTTTTATGATCTCCGATCAATTGGAACTCTCTTAAGGTTTCCAGGTAGATTTTTTTAGCATCAAAAGCGGCTACTTCTTCGCCATTTTCCTCATTTTTTTGCTCTTTTAATTTGTCAAAATAATGATTGCAGGCATCCTTAAACTCTTTCCATATTTTATCCGAATATTTTCTTGGTACATGCCCTATTTGTTTCCATTCATCCTGAATTTGTTTCATGATAGGAGTTGTAGCATCAAAATCAGTGCTTTCCTGCAATTCTTTGGCTTTAGCTACAAGAGCTGTTTTCTTGCTTAAATTGTCGTTTTGGTCTTTCTTAATGTCTTTATAAAATGAATTTTTGAAAGAATTGAAATTTCTTACAGCAGTTTTAAAACTGGCCCAAGTATCCTCATTTACCTCCGATGGCACTTTTCCGGCAGAGAAGAAAGCAGTTCTCAAGGCTTCTACCTTTTCTATTTGAGCCAGCCATTGAGAATGTGCATTCACTTTCTCGGTCGCCAAAACTTCAATTTGAGCAATAATTTCTTTTTTCTTTTCTAAATTCTCTTGTTCAGTTCCTCTTTGATTTTCGAATAAAACTTCCCGTTTATCATGCATTTGCTTGGTCAAATCACTGAATTTATTCCAAATATCATCTCGATGTTCTCTAGATACCGGTCCAATATCCTCCTTCCAGATTCGATGTAAATCCTGTAGTTCTCTGAAGGCTTTGTTAATATCAGCTTCAGTGACCAATTCTTCAACACGCGCTACAATTTTTTGTTTTTGTTCTAAGTTGTGTTTGAAATCCAAATCTCTCGCTTCCCGGTCTAAATGCAGATAATCATAGAAATTTTCCACATGAAAATGGAAGTTATTCCACACGTGGTTGTATTTGTCCTTAGGAATTGGCCCGGCAGTTTTCCATCGTTCTCTTAAATCATTAAAATGTTTTAAGGTGTCTTTGATGTTTTCCTGAGGGTTAATCAACTCTTTTAATTCCTCAACAATGGCCAAACGATTTTCTAAATTTGTTTTTAGATTCGTTTGCAAGCTCTTGAAATGGGTATTTTTAGTATCTCTAAAAAGAGAGTAATAAGTATCAAATTGAGATTTCAACGGAGAATGATATTGAAATTCTTCGTTAGGGTCTTGATTTTCTGCTAGAAATTCTTCTTTTTTTTCTTCGAGGAGGTGGTTGTATTTAGCTAAAAATGCTTTTTTAATTTCTTCAATATGCTGTTTAAAAGTCAAAATTTTGTCGCTGGAAACTAAATTTTTCAGTTCGTTGACCAATACTTCAAGTGATAAGGTATCATAATCCTGCATCGGAATATCGTGACTTTCTTTGAGTGTTTCGTCTTCACTTTCAGCTGCATTTGTTTGTGTAATGGCATGAAGCGCAGTTGTATTTGCTGTTTCTGGCGCTATTACATTCTCTTCGGCGGGAACAGCAGCTTCGGGTTCATTTGTTGGATCAGTGGCGTGAGTTGCTAAAACGTTTGATTCTAATGAATTAGATTCAACAGTATTTTTGTCTAATTTTCCGTCTGCTTCAGGCAGGTTATCATTCTTTTCTTCTAACATTTTTTCAATGTGTAAGGTTTCTAAATAGATTCAACTCGAAAGATACTAAAGCAGTATGAAAATACAAAACAAAAACTTAATTTATAGTCATTTTAGGTTAAATGGCTTTTTTTTGGAGCTATTTCCTGCTGTCCGCTGTATTCCCAATTAATAAAAACTACGGCTGAAAAGCCTTGTTTTTCTAAATCGGGAGATGCCGCTTCCATCAGGGCTAGGCATTTGGGTTAAAATTATGAATTGTTTTCAAAAAAAGTCCCACCGAAGCAGGACTAAAGATTTTCATCTACGGCATATAGCCTTATTGTGATAAGATTAAAGATTAGAAATTTTAATCAGTTGTAAATATACCTATAAAATAATTAGGATACAATGAGGGAAACCGTAAAGCAGGTAATTATTTTCTCCGTAGCTTTAAAAATTCTTACAAAATACAGATTGTTATGGCAAAAATATTAGGATTGGATTTAGGGACAAATAGCATTGGGTGGGCTTTGATTGATGATAAATTAAATGAAATTATAGGAATTGGAAGTAGAATATTTCCAATGGGTGTTGAGAATTTGGGAGATGGAGATAATGAAATTTCCAAAAATGCAAGTAGAACTGGAGCAAGAGGGACAAGAAGACAGTTTTTTAGAAAAAAGTTACGAAAGAAAGTTTTACTTAAAGAATTAGCTTCTTTAAATATGTGTCCATTAACAAATCAAAATTTTGATGATTGGAAAACTACTAAAAAGTTTCCGTCTCAAGAATTAGCTTCTTGGTTTGCACTGAATCCTTATGAATTAAGACATAGAGCATTGAATGAAAAGTTAAGTTTTGAAGAAATTGGGCGTATTTTTTATCATTTAATTCAACGAAGAGGATTTTTAAGCAATAGCAGAAGCGCAGGAAAAGATGATGGTACTATTTTTAAAGGCAATGCCAAAGAGGGTAAAACAGGAATTGATGAAACTAGAGAACAAATTGAGAATAAAACATTAGGCTCTTATTTTTATGAAATTTCACCCAAAAAAAATCAACCTTTCACAGATGGTTTGGAGCGCATTAGAAATAGATATACTACTCGCCAAATGTATGTTGATGAATTTGAAGAAATTTGGGAATATCAAAAAAAATATCATTCTAATTTAACTCACGAAATAAAAGAAAAAATTGGAGGGAGAAAGAATGATGAAGGTTTCAAAGAAGATGGTATTTTATTTCATCAACGCCCTTTGCGTTCTCAAAAACATTTAGTTGGTAATTGTACATTCGAACACAATAAAACAAAATGTCAATTAAGTGCAATTCCTTTTGAACTATATAGATTGCACCAATGGATTAATACGGTTGAATATAATGGTCATAAGTTACACGCCGATGAAAGAAAGTTAGTTTTTAATTTTCTAATTGAAAAAGAGAAACCAAGTTTCAAAGAGATTCGCAAAGCTATCAACAAGCTCGACGCCATTTATAAATTCAATTACAAAGATGAAGATAAAATTATAGGAACGCATACTATATCTAATCTATGTAACAAGAAGTTCTTTGGAAAAAAATGGTTTGATTTCACAGAAAAGGAACAAGAGGATATTTGGCACGTTTTATATTTCTTTGACAGCAAAGACAAGGTAAAAGAATATGCCATTAAAAATTGGGGTTTTGATGAAACACAAGCAGAGGCTATTTCTAAATTTAACTTAAAAGACAAATATGCCAGTTTAAGTCGAAAAGCAATTAACAATATTTTGCCGTTTTTAGGAATGGGATTTCAATATGATATTTCCGTCGTTCTTGGCGGAATAAAAAATGCTTATGGTCAAAATTGGGAAACTTTAAACAGTAGTGACAAAGGTTTAATTTTGGATAATGTTTATGAAATTGTTCGCTCTAATTTTAAAGGAGGATTTATAGAACCTTTGAAACATTTTTTGAAAATGGATTTACATTTTTCGGACAAACAATTAGCCAAATTGTATCATCATTCTGTTAATATTGATGAAAAGATATTACTCGAAAGACTTCCTGTAAATGCTAATGCTGACAAAGAAATTCAAGCCATACGAAATCCTGTTGTCATAACTGCATTATTTGAAATCAGAAAATTAGTAAACGAAATTGTCGATGAATATGGAAAACCAGATGAAATAAAAGTGGAACTAGCTCGAAACTTGAAAGCTTCAAAATCAGGTAGAAGAGAAGAAAGAAATCGGCAACAAAAATTAGAAAGAGAAAATGACAGAGTAAAAGTGGAACTCAATAATTTGGGGAAACATATTTCTCACGATAATCTTTTACTTTATAAACTTTGGGAAGAATGCAAGCGTACTTGTCCATATACAGGAAGAAGTATCGGTGTAACCCAATTGTTTAGTGGTGAAGTTCAAATTGAACATATTCATCCTTGGAGTAAATCCCTTAACGATAGTTTTATGAATAAAACACTCTGTTTTGCTGATGAAAACAGAGCTAAAGGAGACAAAACGCCTTTTGAATTTTATAGTTTACAGGGAGAAAATAAATGGCACGAAGTAAAAGAAAGAGCGTTGAAATTATTTTCGGACACAGCACAATATCCAAATAGTTATCAAAAGTTCAAACGTTTTGTACAACAAAAATTCGATGATGATTTTGCAAGTAAAAATTTAAATGATACGAGATATATAAGCAAGGAAGCTAAAAATTATATGTCTAAAATTTGCAAAAAAGTATCCGTTTCACCTGGGCAAATGACAGCTAATTTGCGTCAAAAATGGGGGTTGAATGCCATTCTAAATCCAGAAGACAAAACCAAAACTCGAGAAGATCACCGTCATCATGCAATTGACGCTTTGGTGATGGCTTGCGGAACGGTAAGTCATTTGCAAAAATTATCCGAATGGAATAGATACGACAGAAAACCTGAAAATAAAAACTTTCCATTGCCTTGGGATGGTTTCGTAAAGGATGCCGAAGTGGCAGTGGATAAAATTCTGGTTTCGCATAAAAAATTAAACAATATAATAACTGTTAGAACTCATAAAACAGAGAAAAACGGACAGGTTTATAGAAATGTTGGCGTAGCTGCAAGAGGACAATTACATTTAGAAACTGTTTACGGTCAGAATAAAAATTGTAATGAAGATGAATATGTTTATAGAGTAGATATTAATAAATTAAGTTTTGCACAGCTTACAAATATTTTAGATGCCAATCTGAAAAAGGTTATAATTGATGATGTATTGACAAAGTTTAGCAATGATGAAATTCAATTTTTTGATAAGATGATTGATAAGGAAAAGAATCTTGATAAAAGTAAACAAAAACAAATTAAAGAGAAAGTTGATAAAATATTAAAGGAAAATTCTTTTTTTATGCCAAATGAAGGAAAAAGGTATTTGCGTTTGAATAAAAAAGAACCTGAAAATTTTAACAGAACACCTGTTCCAATAAAAAAAGTCAGAGTAAAGAAAGTATTAAGTAAAGCAGAGCGATTGAAAGAAGATATAAAACAATTTGTAGATCCAAATAGTAACCATCACGTATTAATTTATAAAGACGAAAAAGGAAATTTAAAAGAAGATGTTGTTACTTTTTGGACAGCTGTGGAACGCAAACGTCAAAAACAAAAGGTATTTCAATTGCCAGTGGATGGAGATAAAATCGTCACAACTTTACAAATAAATGATATGTTTTTATTGGGGTTGAAAGAAGAAGAAATAGATTGGAAAAACCCGAATTATGAAGATTTGAAAGAGAGTTTATTCAGAGTTCAGAAGTTGTCTTCTAAATTTTATGAATTTAGATTGAGTAAAGAAGCTTCAATTCAAAATAATGTTTTGCCTTATTATAGAAGAATAACAGGTTATGGAGAAGGAATAGGAGGTTGGCAAACACATAATCCAATAAAAGTAAAAATTTCGGTTTCAGGAAAAATTGAAAAATTGTAAATTTGAATGTTCTTTGACATTTCGTTCGACATCTTAAACAGCCAAACCACAACTGAAAGGTATGGCATCCGCCCAGCAGGGATGCAGTAGCTTTCAGTTGTGGTTTGATTAAAGATTAGAAAACACGATATCAGAACTGATAGGGGTTTTATTCGTACCGTGTTGTGGTTTGATTAAAGATTAGAAAACACGATATTTGGTCTATACCGTTGTTTACAGAATTTCCGTTGTGGTTTGATTAAAGATTAGAAAACACGATATACAGGTTACGGCATACATGTACGAGCTTCGGTTGTGGTTTGATTAAAGATTAGAAAACACGATATCTATCCATAAAATTAGTTGTATTGATCACAGTTGTGGTTTGATTAAAGATTAGAAAACACGATATTAACACTGCCGTAGGTATAGAAGCTTTGACGTTGTGGTTTGATTAAAGATTAGAAAACACGATATTCGCAATATTTCACAATTTTTTCACCACTAGTTGTGGTTTGATTAAAGATTAGAAAACACGATATAATGCCACCTTTGCAGTAGTACCGTTAGACGTTGTGGTTTGATTAAAGATTAGAAAACACGATATTCGCAATATTTCACAATTTTTTCACCACTAGTTGTGGTTTGATTAAAGATTAGAAAACACGATATAATGCCACCTTTGCAGTAGTACCGTTAGACGTTGTGGTTTGATTAAAGATTAGAAAACACGATATAACGGCCGTAAGAGCTATAATATTAGATGTGTTGTGGTTTGATTAAAGATTAGAAAACACGATATTTGCTATCAATTTTAACTTCATCACATAAAGTTGTGGTTTGATTAAAGATTAGAAAACACGATATAATAGCTAACAGAGTTTACGCTAATAGAATGTTGTGGTTTGATTAAAGATTAGAAAACACGATATATTCCCAACTAATCCTTGTACAAGAACATTGTTGTGGTTTGATTAAAGATTAGAAAACACGATATATTCCCAACTAATCCTTGTACAAGAACATTGTTGTGGTTTGATTAAAGATTAGAAAACACGATATAAAACACGATATATTCCCAACTAATCCTTGTACAAGAACATTGTTGTGGTTTGATTAAAGATTAGAAAACACGATATACTGTCCATAAAATTAGTTGTATTAATTACTGTTGTGGTTTGATTAAAGATTAGAAAACACGATATCATTATTGATGATATTGTGCCATCAAAGTGGTTGTGGTTTGATTAAAGATTAGAAAACACGATATTAAATACAAATAAGGGCTAATTAGAATATCGTTGTGGTTTGATTAAAGATTAGAAAACACGATATAACCAACAGTCAAAAGCTTCTTTATTTAACGTTGTGGTTTGATTAAAGATTAGAAAACACGATATTGACGAAACCATGACTGCATACCAATACTTGTTGTGGTTTGATTAAAGATTAGAAAACACGATATTTTCCCCCGCAACTTTAGCTAACCAAGGAGGTTGTGGTTTGATTAAAGATTAGAAAACACGATATTTGCCTTTTTCGTTATTTACTAATGCTTCAGTTGTGGTTTGATTAAAGATTAGAAAACACGATATTCGGCTTGACGTGGTGAGAAACCGTATTTCGTTGTGGTTTGATTAAAGATTAGAAAACACGATATTAATGTTGCTAAAGATGGTGACGATATAGCGTTGTGGTTTGATTAAAGATTAGAAAACACGATATGACACAAACTATCTACCAAACTAAAACCGTGTTGTGGTTTGATTAAAGATTAGAAAACACGATATGTACGGTTTTTTTACGCTTTGGATAGAGTAGTTGTGGTTTGATTAAAGATTAGAAAACACGATATACAAGTTGCATATATCATCATAATCTAGTAAGTTGTGGTTTGATTAAAGATTAGAAAACACGATATTTCCGAATGGATTAAAGACATGCTCGCAGAGTTGTGGTTTGATTAAAGATTAGAAAACACGATATGCATTGCAAACGCTTATACAAAGTTGTGCGGTTGTGGTTTGATTAAAGATTAGAAAACACGATATCATATCCTTGGAAGAGTTCAGGGAATTTTGGTTGTGGTTTGATTAAAGATTAGAAAACACGATATATTAGAAATAAACCAAAAGCGCAACTATACGTTGTGGTTTGATTAAAGATTAGAAAACACGATATCTTATTGATACACGGAAGCAAAATTAATTCGTTGTGGTTTGATTAAAGATTAGAAAACACGATATTAATGCGGTATTCTTGAATTCCATCACTTCGTTGTGGTTTGATTAAAGATTAGAAAACACGATATAGTTGGCTTGTTACCTTCTAATTATCAAAGTAATATGGGTGAATGTCGTATAAAAAAATGCCTCTTTTTTGGATTGATATCCCAATATTGAGGCATTTTTTTATTTCTATCAATAAAAATTCGATAAATGGTAGTAGAATCATAGTAAGAGGCAAGATTCAATGATTAATTTTTAGTGCAATCTGCAGGAACAGGTCGCGACCTGTCCGTACGTTAGAGATTAGTCACAAAATAATTTATATTTTTTTACGATTTGTGTGTAGGATAGGAAATGTTGTTTAGGGAATGTGAATAGGGCAGGAATAGGGCAGGAATAGGGCAGGGACAGGTCGCGACCTGTCCGTACGTTAGAGATTAGTCACAAAATAATTTATATTTTTTTACGATTTGTGTGTAGGATAGGAAATGTTGTTTAGGGAATGTGAATAGGGCAGGAATAGGGCAGGAAT
>NZ_RYDN01000024.1:37212-47095 GCF_003968735.1 Flavobacterium sp. RSP49
ATTTATATTTTTTTACGATTTGTGTGTAGGATAGGAAATGTTGTTTAGGGAATGTGAATAGGGCAGGAATAGGGCAGGAATAGAGCAGGGACAGGTCGCGACCTGTCCGTACGTTAGAGATTAGTCGCAAAATAATTTATATTTTTTACGATTTGTGTGCAAGATCGAAAATGTTGTTTTGAGAATTTGAATAGGGAAGGGACAGGTCGCGACCTGTCCGTACTAATTATGAAAAAGAAAAAATAATGAAAAATAGAAAGCGAAATAGAATGCTGGGATATGATTATTCGCAAAATAATTTATATTTCGTTACGATTTGTGTACAAAATAGAAAATGTTGTTTTGGGAATGTTAATACGGCAGGAACAGGTCGCGACCTGTCCGTACACGAGCCAATGAATCCGTATATGGAATGGAATGAATATGGTTCTATTGCACAAAAACAATGGAATTGGTTGGATAATCAGTATGCGTATGTTATTTTACATTCTTTTATAGTAATGCCGAATCATGTCCACGCAATTTTGGAAATTGATAGTAATTTGATTTCTGATTGTGAAATAAAAATAAAATCAGTATCGGAACTAATTGGTGCTTATAAAACGACCTCATCAAAACAAATTCATTTAGCCGGTTTGTCTGATTTTGCCTGGCAGCGTTCTTTTCATGATCATATAATTAGAAACGATGGGTCTTATGAAAGAATTTATAATTATATCGAAACAAATCCTGAGAGGTGGAATACAGATGCGCTTTTTGAAAAATAAAATTATTGTTTAAAACAATTCCAACTGCGTTGGGGCATTACTATTTTCCTGTTTGGCTTTTCCTAAATAGTTGATAATCATTCCAAATTGTTTGTCGGTAATACGTAAAACACTAACTTTTCCTAACGAAGGAACGAGTCGGTTAATGCGTTTTTCATGAACATCAGCACTTTCTCCACTCGCACAATGCCTAATATAAACTGAAAATTGCATCATGCTAAAGCCATCTTTTAAGAGATTTCCTCGAAACTGAGAGGCATTCCTTTTGTCTTTTTTAGTTTCTGTAGGCAAATCGAAAAACACGAACAGCCACATTATTCGGTATCCGTTAAGTTCCATAATTTAGGATATTTAATTTTTTTTCGGTGACCTGTAAAACAGTGCTGGAGCGAACTAGCCGTTTTTTGCAATCCTACCATTAAAGGGCTTTTTTCTTCTTTGAAATAAACAGTTTGTGTCAGCATTTGTAATAGTTCCGCTTTTATTGCGGTGTTTAGTTCTTGTTCTTGATACCGGTTCATAATATCAAAAACTTTTTCGTCAACAATGGGACGAAAAGGTTCCATAATATCATCAGCAAGTGCAAAAGCATTGTATTTACTTTTATGATGAATACCAAGTGTATTCAATAATCCGCTTCCGGAAAGTGCTCTAGCCGTAGCGGCTCTTAAAATAGCATACCCGTAGTTTAAAAAATTGTTGGGATAATCACCATAACGTTCTCTTTTTATGCCATTTTTTGCATGATTAGGTAACGGAAAATTTTTCCAATATTGTTGTGCAGCAACGCCTTCCATATTTGTGGTGTCACCGCTTAATACTTTGCTAGCCAGAAACTCAAACGTATTTTTATTTTCAGTTATTTTTGCTAACAATTCCCCTTGATTTTTAATTTTTTCAATAATAGTTTGTTGCCATAGTTGTTTTTTCAGAGGAATTGAAGCTTCGATTTGATTTTTGAATATTTCTTGCTGAATGTGATGGCTGTTGAGGTTGAGTAACATTCCATTGGGTAAGTGGTTGCTACCACAAATAATAATAGCAGTATTATTTTCTACAATTAAGTTCATAGCAGGAATACTCAGATAAATTTCAGCATGATCGAGTACCAGAAAACCAATGTCTTCTATTGGAATGGTACTTTCTCTTATTTCTGATTTTAGTATTAGCTGTTGGTTTTTTGTCGTGATTGAGGATTTATTTTCGATAAGAATTGTTCTTTTGATCATAATTTAAGCCGTTAAATTAATTGCAAATATTTGATTATCAATCAAATTAACATATTTAATAATCAGTTATTTTACGGGAAACCTCAATCTGCCTTTTAAATTGCTTGTATAAAAAAATCGTCTCGTTTTAAAACAGTAAAATAGCTGTTTTAAAACGAGACGACCGATAGAAATTTTAATTAATTAATTTAAGCGAGAGCTAAAACAATAATCTTGATTACGCTCGATTTGACAAGAAATAAACTTCTTAGTTATTTATTCCAGATTTTCCACGCTTTCTCTGCTTGAAAAATAAGCATATCCAAACCATTTTTGATTTGTGCTCCTTGCTGTTTGGCTTTTTTTAGGAATTGTGTTTCTGCAGGATTGTAAATCAAGTCAAATGCAATGTGCTTTCCTGTGAAAAACTCATACGGGATCAATGGAAACGCATCCACATTTGGACTTGTTCCTACTGGAGTCGAGTTGATGATGATTTGGTAATTGTCGAATGTTGTTGCGTTGATTCGGTTATACTCAATCGCATTTTCTTTAGCTTCTCTCGATACAAAAGTATAAGGAATGCCCAGTTCATCCAAAGCAAAAGCAACTCCTTTAGAAGCTCCTCCTGTGCCTAAAATCAAGGCTTTTTTGTGGTGCGGTTGCAACAGGGGTTCTAATGATTTTTTGAAACCATAATAATCGGTATTATACCCTTTCAACGTTCCTTTTTTGGTAATTTTGATGGTATTTACAGCGCCAATTAATTCCGCTTTTTTAGATAATTTATCCAGAAACGGAATGACGGTCTCCTTGTATGGAATAGTTATACTTAACCCTTTTAAATTTAAAGTGTTTTTTAGTATCTCTGGAAGTGCTGTTATTTCTGGAATATCAAAATTTTCATAGGTGCAACCAGTAAAATTTTCATTGTTAAATTTATCGGTAAAATATCCTTTAGAAAAAGAATAACTAATATTGCGACCCAGTAACCCAAAACGTTTTCTAACTGTTTCTGTCATTATTGTTTTTTATGTTTTGCAATGTAGTTTTGCACCATTTTTTTGGCCCAAACTACTGGAAATAAATCTTCTAAAAGGATGTAATTATCAAAATTTAATCGTAGGGCATTGCTTAAATGGAATTTTGCTTTTGTATTATCTGTTAGCATAAAATACAATCCTGCTAAGCGGTATTCAACTTCATTTTCTTCCGGAAAATATTCTGAAGCTTGTAATAAGGTTTGAATGGCACTTTCGAATTCTCCTAAAAATTGTAGAATATCCACCCAGAATAACCAGGTGTCAAGTTCAGTATCGCCAAATTCAACTGCTTTCCTGTATCCAAATTCAGCTTCTTCAAAGAAGTTCATTTGCTTATTGATAGTCGCAAAGCGTTTCCAATACAAGCGATTTTGGTTGTCAATCGCTAATGCTTTATTGACATAAAATAATGCTTTTTGGTAATTTTTTTGACGTACGTAAAAGTCCGTGATGGCAATCCAACCTTTATCTAAGAGTGGATCTTCATGCACCGTTTGATTGAAATATTTTAAGGCTAAAGCTTTGTTTCCTAATCTTTCATAACATTTTCCCATTCGAAGTAACGCATACGAAGTTGCATCATCTAATTCAATGGTTCTGCTATAACTTTCTATGGCTTTCTCGTATTTTTTTAAACGTTCAAAAGCTTTTGCTTTTTCCATGAAAGCACCAAGGAATTCATCATCAATTAAAGTAGCGTAATCAAAGGCACGAATCGCATTTTCATATTCTTTTACACCATAATGCAAACGGCCCAGTTGGTGCCAGGCAATTTCGCTGTATGGATTTTTGTCAATGTATTTATTTAAATAAGCAATCGCTTCTTGGTTTTGATCTAAAAATTCAAAACAATACACAACGTTATACAAAGCGGATTGGTCTTCCAGATCTTCTTCTAAACACTTGATGAAGCTTTCTTTTGCCAGTTCAAGATTGTCCATAAAAAGATATTCCATGCCTATTAAATTATAGACATCAGCATAATCATCTGTGTATTTTAACGCGGTTTGTAATAATTCAACCGCCTTTTCGTGTTGGTCTCTTTTGGAGCAGATATTGGCTTTTTGAATGTAAATTTCTTCATTGGTTGGTTCAATGGCATACAACTCGTTCAATAGCTTTTCGGCTAGTTCGAGTTTGTCGTCATAAACTAGCATTTCCACCTGAACTAATTTTAGTCCGGTAGATTTTGGGTGCTGTTCTAATGCCAGTTTGAGTGCTTTTTTTGCTAAAGCGGCCTTACCCATATCGAGGTAATGAAGAATAATTTCTTCAAATTCTTCGGAGTCAAAAAAGAGTACTTTGTTGGTTTTCAACATGGACTCAAATTTAGACAATGATAAGTTATAGTCTTCTTCTTCGTTGCTTAATTGCATACTTTGTTTTTTTAATTTGGCCTAAATAAATTTAGGGAATCGTGCGTGTACTGCGAGGGAAAGTTGGAATTGTTGTGAACAATTTAATTAACAAAAAAAGAGGTAGTTTAAACGTATGCCCTAGCCCTGATAAGAGTGGAAATCCTTTTGCTTTTTGCTGACAAAAAGTAAAAGATTAAAACGGATAGCAGGAATAGCTCCCAATTTTTTTAATTGTTTTGAATAGGTATTTCAATATGTATCCAATAGTACAACTTTTGCTATCAAAAATCGTTAATCATTTTCTTCAATCATTATTCCATCCATTACTTCTAATATGATGCTGCAACCTTCTCGTATCTCTTGTTCAGAAATGGTAAGCGGTGGCGTAATTCTTATGGCGCAATCTTCAAATAATAACCAGAATAAAATGAGTCCTTTGTCTTGACATTTAAGAATCACTTCGTTTGTTATATCGGCACTTTGGGTCATTGCAGCCAGCATCAATCCTTTTCCTCTTATATCCTGTATCAAAGGATGTACCAAAAGTGATCTGAATAGCTTTTCTTTCTCCATCGCCTCATCCATGAGATTGGTCTCGGTAATTTCCTGCAAAGTAGCCAAGCAGGCTGACGCAATGACAGGGTGGCCTCCAAAAGTCGTGATATGACCCAGTTTTGGATTATCGCTCAACAAATCCATCATTGCTGATGAAGCCGTAAAAGCACCTACAGGCATGCCACCTCCCATTCCTTTTCCCATAACTACGATATCAGGAACAACATCATAATTTTGGAATCCAAAGAGTTTTCCGGTTCTCCCAAAGCCTGGTTGGATTTCATCGAGAATCATCATTGCGCCCACTTCTGTGCAACGCTCGCGTACTTTTTTGAGATAATCATCGTTTGGCTGAATAAATCCGGCACCACCTTGAATGGTTTCCAGAATAATTCCAGCCGTTTTAGTGGTTATTTTTTGTAAATCGGCTTCGTTGTTGAAGGTAATAAAATCAACATCAGGTATCAATGGACGAAAAATTTGTTTGCGTTCTTCAAATCCCATGACGCTCATAGCACCCATTGTATTGCCATGGTATGCGTTATGACACGAAATCAATTGGCTTCTTCCGGTAGTTCTTCTAGCTAGTTTTAAAGCACCTTCAATGGCTTCGGTTCCTGAATTGACCAAATAAGTTTTATCTAAAGGTGCGGGCAGGAGCGAGGCTAACAATTTGCAATACTGAACCGCCGGACTTTGTGAATATTCGCCATAGACCATAACATGAGAATATTTGTCTAACTGATCTTTTATGGCTTGATTGACTCTTGGATGCTGGTGTCCCAATGTGCAAGCGGAAACTCCCGCCACAAAATCCAAGTATTTCTTAGAATTAGTATCGTAAATGTAAGAGCCTACAGCATGCGAGACTTCCATACCCAATGGATATGGTGAGGTTTGTGCTTGGTATTTTAAGAAATCGTTGTTCACGGTTATTTTTTTAATCTTTTATTTGTTAAACTGAGAGAATAGTGACTGACCAGTATACCTAGCAGACTGACCACTAATCCCAAAGAGTCAGGACTGCTCACTGATCACTTACTTCTTCTTCTTATCGTAATTCAGAGTTTCTTTTCGGATTTTCATAGGAATATCCTCTTTGGCCTCTGCCGCTTTAGTTGCTTTATCTATTTTATCGTTGTCTTCATTTTCTTCGGCAGGAAAAATATCGTCCTTGGATTTTATTCGTTCCTCTCCTCGCCAAAGCAGTCCTCTTAGAATACGTGCATTTTCTGGCAACTCTTTCTCTGGATAAATATCGCCATCCACTTGCTGGAAAAACGTAATAGTTTCTATCGCATTTTCTTCTAAAATAAGATTGATTTTGCTGCTTACATTCTTATTGATACCAATGAGTTCCTGAGCTTCGTTGCGCATGTAATAAATGACTTCGGCATTCTTTATTATATCAACATCATGGAGTTTTCCGTCTTTAAATTTCCCATAGAGATTTTGACCCTTGACTTGATTATATCCAGTTCCTATCGTGTCTTTGGAGACTATAAATGTGTTATTGAGTACTTTGAGCGAATCTAATTTTTGGGTATTGTTGTCTCCTATGAGATGCATGACATCTCCTGTGATTTGGTTTTCTGCGTTCCAAAGTATTGGATTTCCAATCATTTTGGTCAACGCTGTTTTAGAACTTGAATGAATCGAATCACATTTTCCGCTCATATCAGTTTTGAAAAACCGGACATTGTTAAACGCTCTGATAATTCGGTTTCCTTCTTTTCCAGTAACCATTAATTTTTTTCCATGGATGTAAACCGAGTCATTTTCGACAAAATTCACGGCAACAGCTCTTTTGGTTACGTACATAGAATCCAGTTTTTTATACACTTCAGCATAATGCCCTTTTATAATTCCGCGATTGATGGAATCCGTTATTTTTACGTTTCGCGTTGCCGATGCAAATTCCCGGTTTCGGTCATAGTACAAACTGTCGCCTTTAATCACCCGATCATCGTATTTGATGTACGATTTATTCAGGAAATGAGCCAGATTTTTTTTGGTGTCATAAAATCCTTTTTCGGTGTATATATAATTGGCTTTACTGGTAATTGTGGATGGTCCAAAAAGATACGAATGCCCGGAATTACTGAAATAATCCAAGTGATTTGATTTAATTACATAGGTTGGATTAGTAATAGTAACAGCTGTAAGGAATTGGAATTTCTTTTGTTTCACATAATATCTTCCTGAATTGCTTTTTAGCGTATTGTCTTTATTGGTAATTGTTCCTGGCGTATCGTAAAATACTTCTTGAGTGTTTCGGTCAAAATTAATAATCTCTGTTACCAAAGTCGCATCAGGGGAACTCATTACGGCATCTCCGGAAGCATAGGCTTTTTTTACATTTCCATTGTATTCCGCATATTTACTGTTTAGGAATAAAGTGTCACCTTGCACCATTTGAACATTGCCAAAAGCCTTGATGTAGTTTTCTTTTTGAAAATAATACGCTTTATTACAAGTCATTATCACTCCATCATGATTGACACGTACGTTCCCAATCAGCAATAATGCATCCGGTATTTCTACTTGATTTACATCGGCAAAATCTGAATTTTCTACAATAATTTTTTTTGGGGCTTGCGCCAAAACTAAATTAGCAGTGAACAGTATGAAACAGTAATGAAGGAAAAATAACGATTTTTTCAATGGATTTAATTTTTGTCAAATTTATGAAAAAGGATACAATCCTAATCCATATTAGGATTTATTTATAATTAGTCAAAAGTGCATGATAAACGATGACTTTTCCTTTTTAAAGTTATCAACAAATGCGGCAACTCCTTCGTTGTAGTTTGTTCTAATGGAGAGATGATTATATAATTTCAAACAATATAGAGTTCTTTATATTTAAAAAATATTAAATTTAAAAATTGATATTCATTTTAGTATCAAAAGAATTAAAATCAGCATAAATAATTTTATATGATGAAAAAAACAACTATTGTTGCCGGTATAAGCGTAGTGCTTTTGGCGACAGCCTGTAAAACGAAAGAGTTAAAAATGAATACGGAACAAAAGGAGTCAGTTTCCCATAAAAAAGAAGTGGTGTATCAGGTTTTTACCCGATTATTTGGGAATAAAAACACGAACAACAAGCCTTGGGGAACCATTGAAGAAAATGGAGTAGGGAAGTTCAACGATTTTACAAATACGGCCTTAAAGGAAATAAAGGATTTGGGAGTTACTTATATTTGGTACACCGGAGTTCCGCATCATGCTGTGATTCGGGATTATTCCGCTATTGGAATTTCTAATGATGATCCGGAAGTGGTCAAAGGACGAGCCGGTTCTCCTTATGCCGTAAAAGATTACTACAATGTAAATCCGGATTTGGCTGTAAATCCTGAAAATCGTTTGCCCGAATTTGAAGCTTTAGTTGCGCGAACTCACCAAGCGGGATTAAAGGTGATTATCGATATTGTTCCCAATCATATTGCGCGAAAGTATGAAGGAAAAAGTAATCCGGTTGGTGTCAAAGATTTTGGTGCGGATGATGACACGACCGTTGAATACAAAAGAGACAATAATTTTTATTATATTCCAAATACACACTTTGAAATCCCTGACACAGACAAGCCATTAAATGGAGAAAAGAATCCGTTAATTGATGGAAAATTTGTAGAAAGTCCAGCAAAATGGACTGGTAATGGTTCTCGTATGGCAAAACCAGATCGAAATGACTGGTACGAAACCATCAAAGTAAATTACGGTATTCGTCCGGATGGTTCCAAAGATTTTCCGGAACTTCCTACTGGTTTTGATTCCAAATCCTATCAGGAACATTTCGATTTTTGGAGAGGAAAAGATGTTCCAAACTCTTGGGATAAATTCAAAGACATTGCCTTGTACTGGACGGCAAAAGGAGTCGATGGTTTTCGATTTGACATGGCCGAAATGGTGCCGTATGAATTTTGGAGTTATATGAATTCAGCCATTAAAGTAAATAATCCGAATGCTTTTTTATTAGCCGAAGTCTACAATCCTAAAGAATATAGAAATTATATTCATCTAGGTAAAATGGATTATTTGTATGATAAAGTAGAAACGTATGATAAATTGAAAGATATCATTCAAGGAAAAGCTTTGCCTGATGGCTTATCTGACATCCAAAACGGAATTTCAGATATTGAGCATCACCTGTTGCATTTTCTGGACAATCATGATGAACAACGTTTAGCAAGTCCGGAATTTGCGGGAACGCCACAAAAAGGGAAGCCTTTGATGGTGGTTTCTACAACCATAAGTACGTCGCCTACGATGGTTTATTTTGGACAGGAAGTAGGAGAGGCTGGAAATGAAAATGCTGGATTTGGTACCCATTCCAGAACGTCAATCTTTGATTATATAGGTGTTCCCAATCACCAACGCTGGATGAACGGAGGAAAATTTGATGGTGGTCAGTTAACGCAGGATGAAAAGGACTTGCGAGATTTTTATAAAAAATTATTGAATTTCTCTTTGAATAGTACTGCTTTAATGGGGAAATACCAAGAAATACAAACGGTGAATCGCCATACGACTCAAGGATACGATTCTGGAATTTATGCATTCACACGCTGGTCTGATACGCAAAAATTAATCGTTATCACTAATTTTTCCTGGCTTACTACTAGCAATTTCGGGTTAAAAATCCCTTCAGATGTAATCCAAAAATGGAATTTGAAAGACGGAAATTATACCCTTACGGATCAATTATACCATAAAAGTTCTGTTGAGCTGAAAGTATTCAATGGTGAAGGAAACGCGAAAATTACAATAGCACCTTCAGAATCGTTTATTTATCAATTGTAAAGGATTTTTAGTTAGCAAAAGGATAAAAAAAGCTGATATAAATTTATATCAGCTTTTTTTTAGCTCAAACTGTCCCGTCCTGAAATAGCGATACACAAAAAGTATCCTAATGGAAAAACATGAAGAAACACGCTATGTGAAGC
>NZ_RYDN01000025.1:0-43146 GCF_003968735.1 Flavobacterium sp. RSP49
CGCGTAGGTTCACTTAATCGGTTGGGTTGTTGATTTAAAATTACAAATTTATTGCATAGACAAAACTAAAGGATTGCACGCGATGAAGAACCTATAGTAGAATTAAAAATCTGGTATGTTTTCCAGTAATGTTGTCAATGATGCCTTCATCATTTAACAGCGATTAAATTTGCCTAATAGAGAAATGCAAAGTACTCTATTAGCTCATAATTCAACTATCTGGATTCATTATTACGGTTTAAAACATTCTTTTTTTACGATTGTGTATTACAGACAAAAGTGTATTGACTTCGGTGGTTAGTATGGTGTATATGTTTTTTATTTCTCCGGTTTCTTTATTTACCCAATTGGAATATAATCCTGCAAAGACAAGAAGTACTTCGTTGGGCAAACTTAATTCATGTTTTTTATGCTTTACCTTTAGTATTCAGCCATTACTATTTGTAATACCCATTAACACCCAAACATCTTATATCAACTGAATTTTAAAGGGAGGTTTTTCGTTGACCGTTTCTATTTTGGTGTTAAAGGTGAATTTTTAAATTTCTTCATTTTTGGACCGTGATGATATTAATCCTCAATTGTAATGGGTTATGATCTGCGGCAAATGCTATATTTTTACGGACCAATTCATCTGACAGTTTGATGATATGCATTAAGTATGTTTTAGTATTTTAATTGTTTAACTATTAAAAGTAAAGGGATTCAACTTTAATTAAAAAGTTAAACCCCTTTATTTTAAATTTACACCCATTACTGAATAGTATCCTTTGAAACTATTGTTATTATTATCTCAATCCACCACCCAAATCGTATTCTGCATTCATTTATAATGTCACTTAATAATCAACTTTATAAACTACTTTATGTCATAATCCTCTTTTTGAATGATTTTAAAATTAATTTTTATTTAGAAAACTCTAAACCTTTCAATTTTTGCCAACCCCCACGAGTGAAATCAGGAATCTCAACTGGTGCAGAACTGTTATCCAAGGAAATTTCCGTTAGTGGTCCAAGACAAGACCATTCAGCCAAGTCATAAACGTCCATATCCAATGGAAGTCCATTTTGTAAACAATAAATCAAGCGGTAATCCATGATGAAATCCATTCCACCGTGACCGCCTACTTTTTTTGCTTGCTCTTCAATTTCTTTTACAATAGGATGCTTGTATTTTTCCATTAATGCTTTTTTCACGTCTTCAGGAACAAACTTGTGTGCACTCAAGTTTTCATGATTTGGTGCAATATCTGAACCTATCGCTTTTGAATCCAAAGCATATCCTTCAACAGGGTATTTATTAGCAAACCCTTTTGTTCCGCTAAGTTGGTACATACGGCTGTAAGGGCGTGGTGAAGTTACATCATGTTGAATTTGGATTGTTTTTCCTTTTTCGGTACGAATCATAGTCATTGTGTGATCCCCATTTCTAAAGTCCGTTACTTCTATTCCTGATTTTTCTTTAATATACGCAGGATTACCAACGGCTTTAGTATCCATAGAAACCAAATAGTTCATTTTATCTCCGCGGTGAATGTTCAATGCTTGACAAGCCGGTCCCATTCCATGCGTTGCATAAATATCGCCACGGTGTTTTCTATTATAATCCATACGCCAGTTGTTCCAATACTCACCCCAGAAAGGTTGAAGTCCGTGGATATAAGATCCCTCGGCATGCAGAATTTCTCCAAACAATCCTTGTTGCGCCATGTTTAATGTTGTCAATTCAAAGAAATCATATACACAATTCTCCAATTGCATGCAATGTTTACGTGTTTTTTCAGAAGTATTAATCAAGTCCCAAATTTCTTCCATAGTCATTGCTCCAGGAACTTCAATTGCTACATTTTTACCATCTTTCATGGCTTGAACGCCAATTTTCGCATGGTTTTTCCAATCTGTTGCTACATATACAAGATCTACATTAGGAAGAGCAGTTACTTTTCTCCAAGCATTTTCATCTCCAAAAAATTCTTTCGCTTTTGGAAGCCCCGCTTTAGTAAGAATTTCATTTGCTTTAGAAGTGTTTTCTTGTGTCATATCACATAAAGCCACAATTTCAACGCCAGGAATATGTGTCATACGTTCTACTGCACCTGGACCACGCATGCCTAAACCTATGAACGCAATACGCACATTAGGAATGGGAGCTGTTGCAAGACGCAAGACATCGGTTTGTCCTTTATCTCGTTTTGGAGCCGGAGTTTTAATCATTTGAGCCGATACATTGGCCCATCCTAGAAAAAGAAAGGAAATAAGTAGCAATTTAAAAATACTAGTTTTCATAATTTAATTTATTTATTAAAAAAAAGGAAGATAATCAAACTGTAGATTACCCATTCTGCACTATTTTACTATTTGTTGTGTTAGCTTAAACCGTGAGTAATCTATGGTAATTTACTAAAATCAATAACAGGTTTCTTCTGATGTAACGGTCTTGTAAAAACACTTTGAGCTTTGGTAAAATTATTAAAAAAGCCTCCGTTTTTCAAATAGAATGATTCGTTATTTAGCAAACCACCTGAATAATCCATACGGTACCCTTTAGTACCCGTGTTGTCTGTTGTGAATTTTGCGGAGTTAATCTCTGTCCAATTTCCGGTAGCATCACAATACCATTGATTATTGAACAAGACTTCTCGAGATTTATTTCCTTGTTCCGGAGAAAAATTTTCTAAAAACGAATGAAATCGTTTTAGATAAGTATTGGTTTCGGGACGGTTAAAACTGGCGATTAATTGCCATTTATTTAATTCGGGTGCAAAAAAGTAAGCGGTATAGGTCGTTGAATTATCATTTTGAGGAATTCCACGAAGTAAAAACTTATAGGTGTTCCCTGCGATCCAATTGTATTTCAAATAACTTTGTCCGCCGGAACCCTCATTTCCAAATTCACCCGTCGTTACGTTTTCTCCTTTATTAAGAAGTTTAATTTTTTTGGAATCTGGAATGGTTGCTGGATCATCCGTTACAAATGGACTCCAAACGGAGAACAATACTCTACGCTCTTTATCCGAGTTAACCTGTATACCAAAATATCCTTCTGCAAACCCATTTGCCATATAATAAGACCCTATAATATCTTGTCCTTTTGGTACAGTAACTTCGTTGTAATACCATTCGGCATTTACTTTTTCAGGTACTTGATAATTTAGATGTACAGAAGGACCTCTTCTTCCCCAATGATAAAAACTAGCTTCGTCATTTTGAACAAATGCAATTTTATCTTTCGCAATCGAGCTGTTAATTGTTACTCTTGAAATAGAAGGGAAATGACTTTTATTCTTGCTGATCCCTTTTATTTTTAAAGCAACATAACCCGGTTCCGTAATTTCCCAACGTCCTATTGGGTAAGAATTTTTTTTGGTGTCGTTGAATTCAATACTTTTGGATTCGTCGTTAATGGTGAATTCTAAAGTTGCTTTTCCCAGAACTACCAATGAATCCTTATTTATTGAAAATTCGAACACTCCCGGCTCAGAAATTCGAAAGTAAGCAGTAAAATATTCTTCTGAATTGGTCCAATACTCGATTCCATTTTTTGTAATGGTTTCAACTTCCGCAAAGGGAGTTGAACTAAAAGCATTTCCACCAAGAGGCAGAGAAATTTCGGATATCATTTTAGAATCATCCCCAACAATAGTATCATTTTTTTCATTACCGCTACAAGAAGTAAGTGGAATCAATACTAAGATTACTAATAGGTTTGTAAAGAATTTTTTTTTCATCTATAATTTTTATACTTTTTATGTTCGGTATTTCCCTTTTCTGACCCCTTTTATTCTTAACCAAATGGACGTTTTTACAACCTCATTCTAACCTTTTATTATTGATTTTGGGTCAGCGTTCCAGGATAAGCATTTATTTCTGATTGAGGAATGTACTGTATCACACGCAAACTGGATGCAGGAATATCTTCCATGGCACGATGTGGTCCCGGATAATGACGGGTCATTGTTTGTCCGTTTCTATATACATCATACCCTCTATGTGCTTCGAAAGCTAATTCTAATTGACGTTCTTCATCAATAAATTGAATAGCATTGGCACTCGTTAATGAAGTATATCCAGCACCAGGAATTGATCTTTCTCTTACTATATTTAGGTTAATACGTGCATTTTGATAATCCCCTTTTTTTGCATACGCTTCTGCCATATTCAAATACATTTCAGATAGTCTTGAAATGATTGGCGAATGAAGATGCGAATCGTTATCCTGTAAAGAACATTTAGTGATATAATACATTGGATATACACGGTTCAATAACATCATAAAATCTTTTTCACCAACATATGTTTTTCCTTTATAGTCAATCGAATAACTATTTTCAGCAGCATTAACTACAGTTAGATCGTATTTATCTGTCCCAATATTAATGTAAAATGTACCGTCAGCATTACGCTTAAGCGGTTGTTGCAAATAGTTATACCCTGTTTGTACTGAGCTGGTATTATACGAATCATGGACAAAACGGAAGGCTTCTGTTTTATTGTCTGATGCATCCAGTGCGTATTGTGGTTTAATAAATGCCCAACGAGCATCATTCTTTTGACCAGACTTGCGCAGTAAATCTAAATATTTAGCACTGGCATACATTTCGCCCCAACCTTGTCCTTGAATATTGGCGTACATGCCGCCAATTCCATAATAGTGATCGAATCCGGAGAACTCTGAAGCCACACGTTTAACAGCAAAAATGGTTTCCGTTTGTCCGGCAGCATCAGGAGCAAAGGTATTGTATTTCATAAAATCCGCTCTACTAAGTAAATTGTAATTTCCACTTGCAATTACTTTTGTAGCATATTCTATGGCAAGAGTAGCATATTCTTGATTTGGACTTTGGTACGTTCCGCTCATGTATAAGTATACTCTGGATAGCATTGCTTGCGCTGCCTCTCTGGTTGCATAAGTCGCACTACGTTTTACGGTCATTAGCGTTTCTGCTTTTTTCAAATCATTAATGGCTTGTTGGTAGCTGTCTTTAATTGTGGATCTGTCTGGGAGACGTAAATTATCAATATCGGCAGGCATTCCGTTTACAATGGGTACTCCCAAATTAGAGTCAGGGGATTGTGCATAAGGTCTACCGTAGGTACGAGACAAATAGAAGTAAATCATTCCTCTTAAGTAGTAGGCTTCTCCTAATTGTTGGTCAATTTGCGCATTTTCACCTTCTGAAATAATTTTGATTAAGTCACTTGATTGTGAAATAATTTTATAACTGTTGTTCCAAAAAACAGATAATCTTCCATTATCCGGTATGTGCTGGTACGAAATAAAGGAATAGAAAGCATCCGTAGAAGTTCCTCTTATCATGATATTATCTCCGGGATATTCCCCTACTCTGTGCATAACATCTGACCAACCTTTAAGTTGTGCGTAACACCCATTCAAAAGTACTTCGACAGCCGCTTCCTTATCTGCAAGGATTTTGTCCTCGGTGTAAGCATTAAAAGGTTCTCTCTCCAGTTCACAAGAGTATAAAAAACTAATTGTAATGAATAATATAAATATCTTTTTCATGATTTATTTTTTTTAAAGAGTAAGATTAAGACCTAATACAAATTTGCGTGTCTGAGGATATACTGAGGTGGCAACTCCTGTTATTTGACCATTACTAGGTGGTATCTCAGGATCAACTCCAGAGAAGTGAGAAATTGTAAATAAGTTTTCTGCAGCTACAAATAATCTAAGATTCGAAATATTAAAACGCTCCACATTTAGATTATATCCTAAAGAAAGGCTTCTCATTTTTAGATAGGTTCCAGTTTCTAAGAAACGAGACGAAGCTTTATTTGAGTTACTTTGATTGTTATAACTGGCTTGAGGATGCGTAGCAATATCACCTGGTTTTTCCCATCGGCTCCATCCGCTGTGAAGATTCATTTGGTTGCGATCTGTATAGGCTCCATCTGAATCAAATTCAGCTCTGGCATAATTATAAATTTCGCCTCCTACTGAATAGGTAAATATGGCAGCAAGATCAAAACTCTTATAATTTAAATTCGTTGAAAATCCACCAAAAAATGAAGGCGTATACGCTCCCATAGCAATTGGTGTTTTTGAAGCGGCACTATAACTGAAGGTTTTAACGCGTTCTCCTGCTGCATTGGTTTCAAACCATTGTGGTCTTCCGCTCTCTGGATCTACACCAGCCCATTCTGTAAGGTACCACGTATCTACATCCTTTCCGGGAGTCAATAATTTATTAGCTGAACCGGAAATACCAGATCCATCTCTCACGATGATTTGTTGTCTTTCGCCATAAAGACTCGTTACTTTGTTTTTATTCACACCAATATTAGCATCTACAGCCCATCTCCAATCTTCATTATTAATAATTTCAACATTAAGTGCCGCTTCAAAACCTTTATTGCTTACTGCTCCTACGTTTTTCCAAATACTAGTCACTCCAATAACTCCTGGCAAAGGAACTTGGTACAATAAACCCGAAGTATCTTTATCATAATAATCCAAAGTCAGGTTGAATCGTCTTAAAAACGAAATATCTAAACCCACACCGGCCGTATATGTTTTTTCCCAACTTAAATCAGGATTCGCAATTTGAGAAATTATGGCTCCTGGATTTTCATTGTACCCTGTCGTTAATGAATACAGGGCATAGTGTGGATAAAGACTGTTTGGTCTGTTTCCTACTGATCCATAACTGGCTCTAAGTTTTAAATTTGTGATATAATCCGCTTTAAAAAAAGCTTCTTTATGAATATTCCATCCACCACTTACAGAGTAAAAATTCCCGTATTGTGAATTAACCCCAAAATTTGAAGCTCCGTCACGTCTAAGCGAAACTTGTGCTAAGTACTTATTATCATAGGTATAATTTACATTCGATAATAATGATTGTACGGCCCATTGCGCTTTGCTTCCTCTCACTCTTTCAGGAATCGAGGCCACATCACTCACTACAAACCCCGGAGCAAATCCAGTTGCAATTCCTACTGTATTTTTAGAATTAAATTCATTCCATTCATAGCCGGCGATGGCATTAAAATCATGTTTTCCAAATGATTTTTTGAATTTGAACAATTGATTGGTATAGGCTCTATTATACGAACTCATGTAATCCTCAATTCTTCCTTTTACTGCTAATCCTCTTGAAGAACGTGGATCTGAATAGGAGGTAGAATTTGAATTTGAAAAGATATAACTGTTTACAGAGGCAAAAGTCAGCCAATCCGTAAGTTTTATGTCAAAATCAAAATTACTTCGAATATCATAGGCTTCAGACTCGCTGTAATTCCATTGTAAATCATACAAATAGTTTGATCCGGTGGTGTTTACCCAAGTCGGATTTGGTTGATTTCCTACCAAAGTTCCATCTGCTAAATACGGGTTATCCCAAGGCATATTACCATACATTGCACCAACTGAATGTTGTTTATTTAAAACATCTCTGCGGGTTGCGTTTATCTGTGGGCGTATGGTTAACCAATTATTCACTTTATAACTAAATTTCAATAGTGCATTATACCGTTTGTAGTCATAGCCTCTTATGGCTGCTGTCTCATCATACACCCCCAGAGAAACATAGCTTTTGAAATCCTCATTACCACCACTTATAGAGAGGTTATGATCGGTTGCTAAACCTGTTCTTGTGGCATTATCCCACCAATCAAAGTTTTTATTTCTCAGTTCCGGAGTCCACCACCATGCCGTTGAAAAGTCCTGTTTGTTCGAAAAAGAATCGTACAAGTCATATAATTCATTTCCATTCATTAAGCTGAAATTACCCGTGTTTAATGTGGTAGCAGCCATCTTCGTCGAGAAATTAATAGTTGCTTTGCCTGATTTTCCACTTTTTGTTGTAACCACAATAACTCCGTTAGCCCCTTGAGAACCGTATACAGCAGTAGAGGCTGCATCTTTTAGAATCGTCATAGTTTCAATATCCATGGGATTAATGCTCCCGGCACTACTTCCTACAATAACTCCATCAACAACCCATAGAGGATCTGTACTTCCGTTTACAGTTGTTTTACCTCTAATAATTATTTTACCAGCTTCACCAGGCTGTCCAGATCCAGAATTTACATAAACTCCAGTAGCTTTCCCTGCTAATAAATTTTCAACAGAGGGAGTTGTAGCATCTGTAAGCTTCTTATTGGTAATTGTTTGTAAGGAACCCGTCAAACTTTCTTTTTTAATCGTACTATAGCCAACAATAACGACTTCATTTAATTTTTGTCCGGTTTCTTTTAAAACAATAGTTAATGGGTCATTGCCAATAGCAATTTCTTGTTCTTCCATTCCAATAAATGAAACAACTAAAGTATTATTATTTCCTACTACATCAATAGCAAAATTACCATCAGCATCAGTTTGAACACCAATAGTAGTACCTTTGATAAGCACATTAGCTCCAGGAAGAGGTGCTCCACTTTCATCGGTAACTTTTCCTTTTACAACTTTCTGAACTAATAATACATTAGTTTCGGATAAAGCGATTGTCTTTATGGTCGAAGCAGTAGAAACTTGAAAAGTTAAAGCTAGAAAAGAAAGAATTGTTAGTTTAATTTCTTTGTGTGTCATACTTTTAATCCTTAAGCCCCTTGGTTTTTTTTGGGTTAATAATTTCATACTCTTGAAATGGTTTTAGTTAATAATTGTTTGTTGGTTTATTCAGTATTAAGTGTTGTTTGTATGTTTTTTTGATGGACAAAAATGAACTCTAAAAAATTTGATTTATAATTTCTTAACTGAGCTAATTTTTGTCTAAATCCACCCTCTTTTTTTATGCATATTTCTAAATACAGCCTTTGATATAATCTTCAAAAACATTAAATTTTGACCTAATAAAAGATTGATTATTTTTTAATACATGACGAAACTAGAGATTATATTTTTATTAAACAAGGAAAAACACAAATAATGTGCTCGAACACATATTATTCGTGTTGTCGAGCACACAAAAAATACTCGAAACGTTTTTTTAGTACTAAAATTCTAGTTTTTCAATTATAAAATCCTGTGGGGTTTCATATCATTTATTTCAAGTAAAAAAGGACATACTCATTAAATAATAAGAAATTCGGAATTTTTTAAACTAAAAATTAAAACTTCAACAATAGTTACGCACTATAAATTGACCATTTAATCTCAATTTACCATCACTTAATTTTAAATTTAACAGCTAAGAGATGAATGTAAGACTTATAATTAGGCTAAAAAAAGAATAAATAGATTCATTGAAATTTCTTTTAACTATATTTCGAGAGATTCTGTTCAAACACAGTTTTACAGAAATATTAAATACCACATAAAATGATTCCAGAAATGAAAGAATATAATGTCCATTTAATTGAAAACAAAGATCTGACTGTCTCCGGAAAAGGCGATGACATAGCGTGGACTGAAGCCCAGATTTTAACTGATTTTTGTTCCCCGTGGAATACCAAAAAAGTAACTGAAACTACATTTAAAGCACTTTGGAATCGAGACAAATTATTTTTTAATTTTACAGTTTTAGATACTGAAATCCACATAGAAAAGCAAGATGAAAGTTTTGAAAGTATTGGAGTTTCTGATAGAGTTGAACTCTTTTTCAGAACTGATAATGGACTGAATCCTTATTATTGTTTAGAGATCGACACTTCTGGGCGAATAATGGATTTTATTGCGTATCCTAATAAGAATTTCGATTTCAGTTGGAACTGGCCCAAAAATGATTTAGTAGTTAAATCATCTGTACAAGCTAATACTTTTATGGTTGAGGGATCAATTAGTATCGAATCTTTGAAAAGTCTTAATTTAATAAAAAACAACATTATTGAAACCGGTGTTTTTAGGGCTAAATATAGTAAAGCCCAAAATGAATGTTATGAACCTAATTGGATTACTTGGGTAAACCCAAATACGGAAACTCCCAATTTCCACATTGCATCTTCCTTCGGAGTTTTTATTTTAAAAGAATAATTTTTTTTATTCAATATAATACTCCGCATTTTCCGCATTCACAATATCAATCGGCAAAAAAATCATTTTTGGAATTTCATTCTGAAAGAGAAAATGTTCCACCAAAGAGGTTATTCCGAGATATGCCTGTCTTTTCTGGTTTTGATGAATCATAAAATCGATGACGCCTTGATTCAAATAAGTAACATTTTCATCAATCAAATCATAACCGACCACTCTAATTTTTTTACCTTTAAATTCACTAATTACCTTAGCAATTTGATACGATTTAGAAGTAGTAACAAAAATTCCTGTAACCTCTGGATTTTCATTCAGGAAAGTATTGCAACTAAGCTCAACATTTGGATTTTTTAATTTTAAAGTGATAATCGTGTATGGAGAATTTTCTTTCTCATCAAAATAATTTCTAAAACCTTTTTCCTTTTCCTGCATGTGAATTGCATTTTTGTAGGTTTCATCAATATGAACAATGGCAATTTGACCGGTACCGGTAATCGAATCTATTAATTTTGCTGCCACTCGTCCACTTCTAAATAAATCCTGACCAACGAAACTTTTTACAAAACTGGACTCGACTTGGTTATTAAAAGTATTTACAATGATGTTTAACGAATTGTATTCTTCGATAACATCTACAGTTTCTTTATGGAATAAAGGCGTTAGCAAAACAGCATCCGGAGATAATTCCAATACCTCTTTATTCGTTTTTAAAAAGGATTTCTTTTTTTCGGGATTAAAGTAAAAGGTTTCAATAATCAAATTATAGGCTTTGAATTCTTTCACCGCATCATCAATACCACTCAGGCAAGGATGCCAATAAGTATCAATTTTGGGATCAGGAAGAACAATACAAATGCGATAAATTTTATTATTCTTTAAATTCCTAGCAATAAGGTTTGGCTCGTAGTCAATTACTTTTAAAACTTCGTTGACTTTGTCCAAAGCAGCTGGTGAGACTTTACCTCTTTTGTGCAAAACTCTGTCAACAGTTCCTTTCGAAACACCGGCTAATTTAGCAATATCCTTTATTGTATACTTTTTATCCATAATGAGCAAATATATAAAAACTTTGGTTTTATTTTTTTTTGTAAGACTGAATTAACGAATGAGTACCTAATTATACGTTTGACATTCTTTCATTGTTAGTAATAATCTTTTTATGATCGTATTTTTTCATACAATTTAAAAATGTGCTCGACAACACGAAATAAGTGTGTTCGAGCACATTTATTGTTTTTTACTTGTTTTATTAGAATTTAATCTATAGTTTCGTAAAGTAAAACTAAATAAACAGTTAGAATTATAAATAAAATTAGCATTAAACACTATTAATACAGCGTTTTTAACATCTCTAAAAAGTGAAAAAAATTATATCATTAGCTCCTGGACGAACGTGTCTCTTTGGAGATCATCAAGACTATTTAGGTTTGCCCGTCATTGCATGTGCAATCAATCTAAATATAAAATTAACTGCAGTTCAAAATGACACTTCAGTTTTCAGACTAAACATGGCGGATATTAATGAAGTTAGGGTCATTGATATTCACGGTATTTTTTCAGAATTAGCACCTCGAGATTATTTTGCCTCTTCCTTAAGAGTTTTGAGAAGACAAGGTTGTATTCCAACTGTAGGATACGATATTACCATAAAAGGAGATATTCCTATCAATTCCGGAACCTCAAGTTCATCGGCTTTATTAATGGCTTGGATTCATTTTTTGGTTACCGCTTTTGGAGTTGATGCCGAAGTTACTCCGGAATTTATTGCAAAAATGGGGTATGCTTCTGAAGTTTTAGAGCACGGAGAACCAGGCGGAATGATGGATCATTACAGCATCGGAGTGGGCAATATTGTACACATCAATACCAAAGATCCTTTTTCTTATACCATTATTGGAACAGAACTAAAAGGATTAATAACCGGTGTTTCCGGGGTACCTAAAGAAACCATTGGTTTGATAGGAGAATTAAAAGGAAATGCCTTGATTGCAATTGACATTATAAAACAAAATTTTAAAGATTTTGATTTAAATACATCCGAAATAGAAGATTTAGATAAATACTATAATTATTTACCAGACCGATTGATTACTTATTTTGAAGCTGCCATCAAGAATTACCATTATACAAAAGAGGCTTTAAAAGAATTTGAAAAACCAACTCCAGATTTAAAGAAGATTGGTGCTTTAATGAATCAACATCACGCTGTTTTAAGAGATTTATTAAAAATAACTGTGCCAAAAATTGATGCCATGATTAATGCTGCATTGAAAGCTGGGGCGTATGGGGCAAAAATAGTTGGTTCAGGTGGAGGCGGTAGTATTGTAGTACTGGCTGAACCGGGAAATGAAGCTCCAGTAGTGGCAGCAATACTGACTGCAGGGGCAATAGAAGCCTATACGGTAACCGTTGATCCTGGCGCGAGAATACTAGAAAACATTAAAATTTTAAAGAATTAATTATGCATGACAATCTAATTATTTTGGCTGGCGGCGCTTCTTCCAGAATGAAAAAACAAGTTACAGTTGATAATTTGAGTGACGAAGAAATTGCGCAAGCGAATGAAAGAAGTAAAGGATTAATTGGTGTTGGCCCAAATGGAAGACCATTATTGGATTATCTTTTATTGAATGCGAAAAAAGCAGGGTATAAAAATATCTATATTGTTATTGGTGAGCGGGGTGATCTATTTAAAGAATTTTACGGAAGTGAAAACAAATACAATGATTTTCATGGTTTAACTATCTCTTTTGCTATTCAATATATTCCGGAAGGAAGAGCCAAACCATTAGGTACTGCAGATGCATTATTTCAAGCTGTAGAACAATATCCGGAACTGAATTCATTGGATTACTCGGTTTGCAACAGCGACAACTTGTATTCAGTCGATGCACTTTATGCGCTTAGAGAAACAGATAGTCCTAATGCTTTTATAAGTTATAATAGAGATGCGATGGAATTTCCATCGGAACGAATTTCTCGATTTGCCATTGCCAAACTCGACCATGACAATCAATTATTTGATATTCTTGAAAAACCAACTGCAGCTAATTTAGAGAGTTACAAAGATTCCGAGGGAAAGTTAAGAGTGAGCATGAATGCTTTTAAATTTAAAGGAGATCTTATCTATCCTTATCTAAAAAACTGTCCCGTTCATCCTGAAAGAGACGAAAAGGAATTACCTACCGTACTTTTAAACGCATTAAAAGAACACCCAAATACCACATTTGGCATCCCTTTTTCTGAACACGTACCGGATTTAACGGCAAAAGAAGACATAGCTGAAGTAAAGGCCTATCTAAAAAAACAGTATCCTGTATTAAATTGGAATGACTAATAATTCGGAAAGGATAACTCCTAATATTTAAAAAAAATGAAGAAGTATATAATAACAGGTGGCGCAGGATTTATAGGAAGTCACATTGCTGAATATTTATCCGCTAAAGGACATCATGTAATTGTTTTGGACAGTTTAAGAACGGGATTCGAAAAAAATATTAATGGGCTGAATGTTCAATTTGAAAAAGGAGATATCAGGGATAAAAATCTTGTGGAAGAACTAGTGCAAGGTGCTAATGGTATATTTCACTTAGCGGCTTTGGTAAGCGTCCCGGAATCCCTTTTAAATATAAACGAATGTATTGAAATCAATACATTGGGGACAATAAATATTTTGGAGGCCGCAAAGAAGAATGTAAATTGCAAAGTAGTACTTTCTTCATCTGCGGCTAATTATGGAGACAATCCCATATTGCCTAAAATAGAAACAATGACTCCGGAACCGATGACTCCGTATGCTGTTACAAAATTAGATGGTGAGTTTTATCTGAAAATGTATCAAGATCAATGGGGTCTTCCTACTGCTTCATTACGTTATTTCAATGTTTTTGGTCCTAGACAAAATTTAAAATCAGCCTATGCAGCAGCGGTACCAATTTTCATAAATAATGCACTTCAAAACAAACCGATAACCATTTTTGGAGATGGCTTACAAACTAGAGATTTTATTTATGTAAAAGATGTGGTAAGAGCAAATATTTTGGCATCTCAAAAAGGGAATGAAACCTATAATGTGGCTCTAGGCCATAACACGTCAATATTAGAATTAGCGGAAAAAATCATTGAAATAACCAACTCCAAATCAAAAATAAAATTTCTGGATGAAAGATCAGGAGATATTAAACATTCAAAAGCAAATCCTTCAAAATTCACTCAACTAGGATTTAAACCACAGTATTCTATAGATCATGCCTTGAAAGAGACTATTGAATTTTACCATAAAGCATCGTTAATTAACTAATAGAATTAAAAATTCACAGATATGAGTAATAGTATTAAATCAAAAAACAATTTAGTCCCAATACTAATTATAGCAGGCTTATTTTTCATATTTGGTTTTGTGACCTGGATTAATGGTGCACTAATTCCATTTATGAAAACTATCAATGAATTAACCGATGCTCAATCCTATTTGGTAGCATCGGCATCCTATATTTCATTTGTAGTAATGGCTTTACCAGCTTCATATATTTTGAATAAGATAGGTTACAAAAAAGGAATGTCTTTAGGATTAATAATAATGGCGATTGGCGCTTTAGTATTTATTCCAGCGGCTGAGGCAAGAACTTACTGGGTGTTTTTAACAGGTATTTTTATTCAAGGTGTCGGGATGACTTTATTACAAACAGCTGCGAACCCGTATATTACAATTTTGGGACCTATCGATAGTGGTGCCAAACGTATTGCCATTATGGGAATAGCCAATAAGACAGCCGGTGCAATAGGATCTTTGATTTTTGGCACATTATTATTATCAGGAATAGATGAAGTCAAACAAAAATTAGGAAGCGCGTCGATTGAAGAAAAAGCAGTGTTATTAGATACTATGGCAGACAGTGTTTTTATGCCTTACTTAATAATGGCTACAGTATTATTAATTTTAGGATTATTAATTAGAAAAGCACCTCTGCCTCACGTTGAAGCAGCTGAAGTGAATGAGATAAAAGAAGGATCTGAAACAAAAAAAAGTATCTTTCAGTTTCCTCATTTATGGTTGGGTGTTTTAACATTATTTGTCTATATAGGGGCAGAAGTTATAGCTGGAGATACTATAATAGCCTATGGTATTTCGTTAGGTTTCCCAGCTGCAGACGCCAAGTTCTTTACAACTTTAACCTTATTAGCAATGGTGTGTACCTATGCTCTAGGAGTTTTTTTAATACCCAAATATTTAAAACAAGGAACGGCACTTATAATTAGTGCTGCATTAGGCCTCATTTTCAGTGTTTGTATATTATTAACCACCGGCTTTACGTCTATTTTATTTGTGGCATCATTAGGCATTGCCAATGCACTGGTTTGGCCAGCAATATGGCCTTTAACTTTAGATGGATTAGGAAAATTCACTAAGACAGCGTCAGCCTTATTAATTATGGCGATTTCTGGTGGAGCAATTATTCCACCATTATATGGTAGAATGGTTGATGCCAATAAACAAGAGCTTATTGCTAAAGGAATAAATGAATCAGATGCTTTGGCAACAGCAGCAACAAGTAGTTATTGGATTTTAATCCCCTGTTATTCCATTATTCTATTTTTTGCTATCTGGGGGCATAATTATAAAAGCTGGTCAAGAAATAATAAATAAAAAAACATTTTGATGAGGCAATATATTTTGAATAAATATTGAGAATATTAGGATAACAGTTTGTCAATATGTTTGAGAAAAAAGTATAAATGGGGGATTATTGGATGCGGAAATGTAACAGAACTTAGAAGCGGTCCTGCCTATCAAAAAGTAGAATGTTTTGAGTTACATGCAGTCATGCAGCGCAATATTTCAAAAGCCGAAGATTATGCAATTAAGTACAGTGTTCTTAAGTTTTATGGAGATGTGGATGATTTAATAAATGATCCTGAAATCGACTCCTTATGTATAGCAACTCCGCCAGATTCTCATTGCTATTATGCTCTAAAAGTTGTTGCATCAGGCAAAATTTGTTGTATTTAGAAAACAATGGAATCAACGTATGAAGAATATTTACTTGTAAATAATGTCTTTGAAGAAATGAAAATACCATTATTTGTTACTTATTATAGACGATCACTCCCTAGAATTAAGTTGGAACAAGGTTCATTTAAAGAAAGCTTGATAATAAAACAACCTGAAAACATTAAATTTTTTCATGTTCAAAATATAAAAAATCATTTAGTCAAGAATTCTATACATCCTGAGTGTTAGATAATATTTTGGGAAATATCAATAAAATTAAAAATAAATTATAAAAATTAAGCCATGTTAAATAGTAATATTGATAAAGCCACAGGTTTCGAAAAGCGGTTTGAGAATATAGGAACCGTAGTTTATGAAAATTCAGTAGCTGCCTCTAAAGCTGTAGCTAAAGAAATATCAGATTTGATAAAAGTTAAACAAGCCCAAAAACAGCCTTGTATATTGGGGTTGGCCACAGGTTCTTCCCCGAAAGGATTGTATTCAGAACTAGTGCGCTTACACAAAGAAGAAGGATTAAGTTTTAAAAATGTAGTGTCATTCAATTTAGATGAATATTATCCTATGGAGCGAGATTCCATAAATAGCTATGTGCGATTTATGAAAGAATTGTTATTTAATCAAGTTGATATTTTACCGGAAAACATCCATGTTCCGGATGGAACATTGTCAAAAGAAGAAATAGCGAATTATTGTGCCACATATGAAGCCAAAATTGAAGCTCTTGGAGGAATAGATTTACAAATTTTAGGAATTGGAGGAAACGGTCATATAGGATTTAATGAATCAGGATCTTTACAAAATTCTAAAACACGATTAGTAGCTTTAGATCATATTACAAGAGTAGCTGCAAGTAGTGACTTTTCTGGCTTAGATCATACTCCTAGAACAGCTATTACATTGGGAGTTAAAAAGATTATGGAAGCAAATAGAGTGATTCTTATGGCTTGGGGAGAAGGAAAAGCGAATATTATAAAAGCATCGGTAGAAGGTACAGTTACAAATTTAGTACCGGCTTCATTTTTGCAAGAACATACAAACGCCACCTTTGTTTTAGATAGGAAAGCCTCCTCAAAATTAACCCGAATTAATACGCCTTGGTTAGTCGAAAAAATAGTATGGACAGATAAACTTATAAGGAAAGCGACATTGGGTTTAGCCCTTCATTTGAAAAAACCTATTTTAATGCTTACAGATGCTGATTATATAGAAAATGGCATGAGTGATTTATTAGCCGATTCAGGACCAGCTTACGACATTAATATAAAAATGTTCAACAAGCTTCAAAATACTATAACAGGATGGCCAGGAGGTAAACCCAATGCCGATGACAGCAAACGACCAGAACGTGCAGAGCCTGCCAAAAAGCGTGTGCTTATTTTTAGTCCACATCCAGATGATGATATTATTAGTATGGGTGGCACATTCAAGAGATTGCATGAACAAGGACATGAAGTACATATTGGTTATCAAACCTCCGGTAATATAGCAGTAGCTGATGATGAAGCGCTACGATTTGCAAGCTTTGTTTGTGATTATAATGATAAGTTCGGTATCAAAAGCCCTGAGGCAGAAAATATTTATAAAAAAGCAATAACATTCCTAAAGAACAAAAAAGCGAGTGAGGTTGATATCGCCGAAGTAAGATACATCAAAGGTTTAATTCGAAAAGGTGAGGCACGATCAACCAGTTTTTATGTTGGTATTCCAGAAGAGCAGATTCATTTCATGGAACTTCCGTTTTATGAAACAGGAACTATTGAGAAAAACCCAATAGGAGAATCAGATATTCAAATCACGATGGATCTCATCGAGAAAATTAAACCACATCAAATTTATGCAGCAGGTGATTTGGCAGACCCACACGGAACCCATAAAGTATGTTTAGATGCTATTTTTGAAGCTATAAAACGTTTAAAACCTAAAAAGTACATGAATGATTGTTGGGTTTGGTTATACAGAGGGGCTTGGCAAGAATGGGGAATTGACGAGATCGAAATGGCTGTACCGATGGGGCCAGACCAAGTGTTGGAAAAACGAAAAGGGATATTTAAGCATCAATCTCAAAAAGATGGTGTCGTGTTTCAAGGAGCAGACAGCAGAGAGTTTTGGCAAAGAGCCGAGGATAGAAATAAAGAAACTGCCAATTTGTATGATGAATTAGGATTGTCCCATTATGCAGCAATGGAAGCATTTGTTAGATGGGAATTTTAAGTAAATGATAAAATGGCATCAATAAAATCGATTTCAGGAATTACAGGAACTATTGGAGGCATAGTTAATGATAATTTGACTCCAATAAATGCTATAAAATTTGCAGCAGCGTATGGTATCTAGTTAAAGCAGCAAAATATTAAAAAAAATTTCACTAATTATTGGAAGAGATGCCAGAATTTGTGAAGATACGATTAATACAGAACCTATTATTCGAATTTATACCGAAAGTATTTCCGAAGATGAGGCAGACGAACTGGCAATAAAATTTATCAACGAAATTAAAAAATGTATTTAAAAAATGAATATTTCTTTTGAGGCACCATTTCATACTTTTACCAGATATGCAAAGGTAGAAAAAACTGAATTTTATGATCAATTTATCAATTGGTTAAAAGGGGAATTCGATCTGTATTTAATGGAAGAAACGGATGGCTTGAGAGTATATTATCCAAATGGAATGTTTACCGTTAAGCTTGTTTCGAAAAGAGAAAATGATTTTTCTATAGAAATAAAAATTAAAAGCAAAAATTTAAAAGCGGCTAATCAAATCAGTAAAAAAATTGAAACTATTCATAGTCATCTAAAAACAGTACTAAATAAAACAATTTATGATAAATAATAAAATGAATCAAGCCTTTTTAGGTTTCGTTCTAGCATGGTGAATTTTGTAACTTTTCAAAATAAATACGTGAATTTAGTATTCAAATTTGATTCAAAGAAACAATAAATTTGTCTCTTAATTATAAACTATTTTAGATAAAAATATGGATTACAACAGATGCGGAAAAAGTGGTTTATTATTACCGCAAATATCTTTAGGATTATGGCATAATTTTGGGTCGGTAGATAGTTTCGAAAATGCAGAAGGCATTGCTAAGGCTGCTTTTGATAAAGGAATTACACATTTTGATTTAGCCAATAATTACGGTCCGGATCCGGGCTCTGCTGAGATTACTTTTGGTAAAATTTTAAAGAAGAATTTTCATGGAAATCTTCGTGACGAAATTGTAGTTTCGACCAAAGCCGGTTATACTATGTGGAAGGGTCCTTATGGCGATTGGGGTTCCCGTAAGTATTTATTGTCCAGTTTGAATCAGAGTTTGAAGCGGATGAATTTGGAGTATGTAGATGTTTTCTATTCTCATCGTTATGATCCTGAAACACCATTGGAAGAAACCATGATGGCTTTGGATTATGCTGTTCGAAGCGGAAAAGCTATGTATGCTGGGATATCTAATTATAATCCGGAACAGACCAGAGACGCTGTCGATATTCTAAAGCAATTGGGAACACCTTGTCTGATTCATCAAGTCAAATATTCAATGTTTGAGCGAAATCCGGAAATCGGATTATTAAACATTCTGGAAGAAAAAGGAGTTGGTTGTATTGCTTTTTCACCTTTAGCCCAAGGACTTTTAACTGATAAATATATAAAAGGGATTCCGAAAAACTCTCGTGCCTCTAATCCTAATGGTCATTTAAAAACTGAAGAAGTTTCGGAGGAAAAAATTTTGAGAATTATTCAATTGACTTTAATTGCGCAAAAAAGAAACCAATCTTTAGCACAAATGGCTTTGGCTTGGTTGTTAAAAGATAATCGTATTACCTCAGTATTAATTGGAGCTAGTTCAATTGCACAACTCAATTACAATATTGACAGTCTGCAGAATCTTACTTTCTCCAAAGATGAATTAGATGAGATTGATACGATTTTACAATAGTAAAAAAAGAGCAAATATTAAACAGACCATCAAAAAACATCAGCTATTTTGACTTAAAGTCGATTTTTGATCTGTTTATGACTGAGTGATATCGCTAGAATTTTTCGAGACAATACCGTGGACAAGCCCTGAAATTTGGTAGAGATGACTAATGACGTAGCACTTCAGCAACTCCTTTTGGAAATATCGTAATAAGAAATTACCAGTTCAAAAGACTGCATGCGATTGTAATAGGAAGTGAAATGATGGCCGGAGTTCGAAATATGTATGTTGATTACTGTAAAGCGAGTGGATATTTAAAAAGAGATAATTTAAATTAAAACAAATAGAGATCGAGCGCGCTATTTTAAATATATATTTTTGTCCAATATTTCTTTTAGGACATGGAAGACTGCATTTACATCACTGCCAATAACATGGAGTAGAAAGCGGATTATTTCCGTCTAAATTCGGATATTTCTTTAATATCAGTTGCACTGAAGTCACCAACACGGGAATTGTAATAGAAGGATACCCCGATAAAAAGTAGAAAACGTTAATTTGAACCGTTTTATAATACAATGAGCTAAAAACGGATGAGCCTTACTACTACTAAAAATGTAACTTTTAATGAAGTTGTAATTGGTGAGAGAGGTACAATTCTTACTGCTGCAAAGTAATATATTAAAAAAAAATAATTTTTATGAAACCTATTATTGTTTTGACGTTGTTAATTTCCTTAAACAGACTGTCTCAAAAAACTACAATTTATACTATTGGTGATTCTACGATGGCTGATAAAATAAAACCGGAAGAAAACCCAGAAACCGGTTGGGGACAGGTATTGCGTCTGTTTTTTAATTCGAATGTAATTATAAAGAATCGAGCTGTAAATGGTGGAAGTACACGCAGTTTTATTGATGAGAAAAAATGGGAAGCAGTTTTTAAGGTTTTAAAACCGGGAGATTATGTTTTTATACAATTTGGGCATAATGATGAAAAATTAACCGATTTTACTCGGTATACAAATCCACATACAACGTATCGACATAACATCATTCGGTTTGTAAATGAAAGCAGAAAAAAAAGGGCAATTCCAATTTTGTTTTCATCAATTGCCAGAAGAAATTTTAATGAAAATGGAGTATTAGTCGGAACGCATGGTGATTATCCGCTTGAAACTCGTTTGGTAGCCCTAGAGTACAAAGTGCCTTTTGTGGATTTAGAATATTATTCAGAATTACTTGAAACCTCTTATGGTCCCGAAAAATCGAAAGCGCTACATTTGCATTTTAAACCCGGTGAGAATTCCTATTATCCAGAGGGAAAGTCTGATGACACACATTTAAGTAGAAAAGGAGCTTTGGCTATAGCCCGTTTGGTTGTTGATCAAATTAAGCTAATGAATAATCCTTTCTTTAAAAAATTAAAAAAACAATTACTGTAAAATGAACAGTTAAATAAGGAAGATCTTCGTTTCTAATACTATTAAGTAAGTCGAAAGTTTAAAAGTCGTAAAGTCAAAAGAATTAACTTTAAGTAAAACAGCTTTAAATCAGATTTTTACATGATTTTATCCTGATTTTAAAATACGACATTATACCATGGTTATTACTTATGTCCCATAAAAACCTTTTTGTAAGGTTAAATATTTAACAATGATATCTCAGGTGTAAGCGATCTTCTCCGCTGTCTTCAACATAGAAAAAAACTTATTAGCTGTCAGCTATTTTTCGCAGGTTTTTGGCTTCTGGAGCTGGAGGGGATTTTGACAATCGCTACAGTCAACGAGGCGTGCAATAGGCGGTGAAGCAAGTCGCCAAAGCAGCAGGTGTTAAAAAATTTCTTAAATTTAAAAAAACATCCACTTCTATTATTTCACATGAGACTAATGAATTTAAGAATAATTTTGATTTTTCATCTTCTACTTTAAACTTGAACCCGTTATTTTCAGTCTTAATTCTAAGTAATTAAAGAGGCAGCATTTTAGTTTCTTTGATTAATTCTTCAGAATTTTCTAAATTAAAATACTGATACAAACTTATATCTAGATATTCACAATCTTCCTCAGATTGTAAAAAATCAATTAGTAATTCAAAACGTTTTATTGTTGAAAGAATCAATTTTGCTAACTCAATATCGCTTTCGCAAATGCTCTTAAATCAGAAGTTGAAAAGGATGTTGTTATTACTGTTTTTACAATTTTATCAATATCAAAAAAACAAAAAATATACACAAATAAAGACACCTCATCAGCATCTTTCTTATCCCTCCCCCCTCTTAATTATAACCTGTTCTTAAACTCAAAAACCTTCTATATCTCGTAAAGACCTAATAAACAAACTACAATAATTCCTATTATTCCATACCTCAACTATAGAACGCATCGAGAATTACTCTTTGATTATGAAATTAAAAATCATTTCGCCAATCACTTCTCACTATTCCCTGTCATCCTGAGCTTGTCGAAGGACACCACTCACTTTTCTCTAAAAAACACCTATTCAATTCCCGAATTGCACACTATACTTCTTGATTTAGAGAATTGTATTATATAATTTTGTCTCCACTTCCCCACTCCATTCCGACAAATCTTCACTAATACAACACAATGGATACGCAACAAAACCAACAACGGATTAAGGTGATTTACCAAATGCTTTTTGAATTGGCAACCGGCAACCTCTCATTCAGAATTATCAAAACAGACCAAAACGACGAAGTTGATAAACTCTCTGAAATGCTTAACACTCTTGCTGGACAGATGCATGATATTATACTCCGATCAGGTTCTGTTAACCCGCATTACAGTTATCAAAACTTAGTACAAACTACATTTATTTTAGACGATAACTTTATTATCCGCAATTTTAATACACACGTACCAGAAGCACTATACTACGAATCCGAAGAATTATTTCAAGTTGACTTTGGAAAATTTATCGCACCACAGTCCTTCAGTATTTGGAATCAAAAAAAGAAGGAAGCGTCACTTGATGATAATTACCACAGCACCGTTCAGCTTATTTTTATAACGGGTAATAATAAATTAGTGCCTTCTTTTTGCACCATATCACGGCTGCGCTACAGTGACAAAATAATTGTAAACTCAATTACTACCATCTTGCAAGAATTTCTGTCAGACGCAAAATATGTGATAAAAACAGCGACAGAAAAACAATCTGAAACAGTGATTATGCAAAATCTTTATGATTACATTTTAAATCATTTGGAACAACCACTCCCAACCATAAAAGAATTAGCTGTGCTTTTTGATTGTAATGAATACAAATTGAAACTTGGATTCCGCGAATTTTTCAAAACTAGTATTTATAATTTTTATCATGAAGAAAGACTAAAAAGAGCACATTTGATGATTCAGCAAACAAAGATTCCTCTCAAGGAAATTGCCATAATGAATGGTTTTAACACCTACCTCAACTTTTATAAAGCTTTTAAAAAAAGATTTGAATACACTCCAAGTGAAGTGGATCGTGGTCCGAGTGCTGATGTTTAATTTTTAAATAGCTTAACATCAGTTTTGGATAACGAAAGTTCTGATTTGCATAACATTACAAATTTAAATGATAGAATTTTACAGTATTAATCCTGTCGAGTTATGAAAAGTTATAGCACCAAGTTCAAAGAAGTAGTTGTCGAAATAATAAGTGTTTTATTAGTTCTATTATTCGTCTATAGCGCACTGAGTAAAGTACTCGAATTCCAAAACTTTCAAGCGCAGTTGGGTCAATCCCCGTTATTAAGTGCGTATACTGGATTTATTTCCTACGCTGTTTTAATAGTGGAATTCACAATTGCCTTACTTCTTGCCTTTTCTAAAACCCGCTTTATAGGCCTTTTATCCTCTTTTTTATTAATGGTGATGTTCACCGCATACATAATTGTAATTCTCAATTATTCGTCTTTCGTTCCATGTTCTTGCGGTGGTATATTGGAAAAACTAGGATGGAAACATCACTTAATATTTAATGTTGTTTTTACAATTTTGGCAGCAACAGCTTGCTTGATTTGTACAAGAAACAAATCGAAAACAATCTTTGGATTAATAAGTATCACAATTGTAGCTCCTACCATAATAGTGGCACTTTACATTAATTCTGAAAACACAATGCATCGCGAAAATCCATTTATCCGGCGCTTTATTCAAGGTTCATCAACAAAAATTGCTGAAGTAGATCTAAAAAGTAATTCACTATATTTTGCCGGAGGAGACAATAGCACAATTTACATGGGTGATAATAAAGCACCGCTTCACATAACTGCTTTTGACACTATTTTGAAAGTCAAACACCAGTATAAAATCCAGTTGGAAAGAGAAAATTTTCCATTCAGTGCAGTTCAAGTGCGAGTTACACCCCCATATTTTTACTTGATGGATGGAACAGTTCCTGTAATTTATAAGGGAAATATAGTCAACTGGAAAGCTCAGTTAATAATGCATAGCAATAATTACTATTTTTCTAAAGCTGAAATTATAGCTCCAGACAAAATTGCATTTCGGGCACAAGAACTAAAATCATCAAACAACGTATTAGGAATCTTTACATTCTCAGATAGTCTGCAGGTACAATATGCTCCCAACCTGTTACAAAAACAAATTGATGGTTTCTTTGATACAGATGGCATGATACACTATGATTCAAGACTTCAAAAATTGGTGTATATCTATTATTATCGCAATCAATTTATAGTCGCTGATAAAAACGGGAACTTAGAGTATCGAGGAAACACGATTGACACTACAAGTAAAGCAAAACTCAAAGTGACATTTATAAAAGAGACAGGACAACGAAAAATCGCTTCTCGTCCATCCACAGTAAACCAACTTACTGCCGTGTCTGGTAATTTACTCTTTATTAATTCCAAGCTAATAGGACGCTTCGAATCAAAAAAGATGTGGAAGCAAGCAGCAATTGTAGATGTGTACGACATCGAGCGAAACATCTATTTGTTTAGTATCTACATTTATGATGTAAATGGAGCCAAAGTGCAATCCATGCTAATATCCGGAAATAATTTGTTTGCAATAATTGGTCACCACGTACACAAATACCGTTTGGGTAAGGATTTTTTCAATATCCCTAAAGCCATGATTTACAATACAAAACAATATAAATAATTTACTGGCGCTAGTGACAGGGTTGAGACTGAAAACCTGTAAAAAAGAGTAAGTCAAATTTGTAATTTAATTTTTTTTACTATGAAAACAATTGTAAAAGTGATTCTGCCTGCATTGGCATTCACATTAGCGAGTGCTGCAGCGGTTAGCACTAATGAAGCTAAAATCAAGGAGTCAAAAAAAACAGTTTTAATTTCGGGATACATTCAGAATCCTTCCCCTGAAGACTGTCTCCAAGTTAATGTTGATTGTACTCCTGTAAACACTGGTCAGCTTTGTATGTCCAGTGAGGCAACCCCCAGACAAGTTTTTGATAAAAACGAAGGGAATGCTTGTAGCGTCAACTTATTCAAAGTGATTGACTAGAAGCAGAAATTGTAAGATGCAGTTTCCCGCAAAGGAAAATGCATCTTATTTTTTACTACTATTCCATAATGGTTAATCAAACATTTACGAACTCCAATAAACTACCAACATAATAATAATAATAATGATCTTTATCCACCTCTTCTCCCCGCCCTTATAATTTTACTCCAAAAAATCACGGTAAGGATTTAAGCGTTGGCGACAGGGAGTGACCCCCGAGTCGAGTGTGAAACACGGGCGGCTGGGGTCGCGATAGGAAAATGTGTTCGATGATTTTTGGAGCAAAAATATTCTGGCTTGATTTTTTGTTTCTTTTGAAATCGTAGATTCACGAACTCCAATAAATTATTAACTCGTGAGTAATCAAGACAAAAGAAAAAATACCCTTAATAAAAATAAAAACTACTCCTCTCTATCCGCTTTCATCCATTCCGCCTTTACCTCACCCTTCAAATAATGACCAAGCCAATCCTGAATTTTATAGGTCAAATCAATCTGATTTTTAGGATTAAAAAAAATATGACCATCATTAGGATATACTAACATAACATGCTCTTTTTGCAATCGCCTCAGTGCCGCATAAAAAGTTGCTGCTTGCCTGGGCTGCACATTTTGATCTAATACACCTGCCCAAGTCAATAATGGAGTTGTAATCGATCTTGCGTTAACTAAAGGAGAATTGCGATAATACGCATCACGATTCTCAAAAAAAGAAAATCCCATTCGATACTGTTGGTTCTCATACCGCCACCCATCCATGGTATTGTAGTCAGTATTTATAGTAAAATAATGCCCCATAGTGTCCGAAACTCCGTTACCACTTATGGCCGTCGCAAACATGGAAGTCTGAGTGATGATAAAATTGGTCTCATAAGCCCCGAATGAATGCCCCATCAAGCCTATCCTTCCGGCATCAGCTATTCCCATTGCAATGACTTTAGTAGCTGCCTTCGTCACACAATCTACGGCAGAAAATCCTGTATTGCCTTTTTCAAAAGCAATATCTGGCAACAGAACAGCATATCCGTTGCTAGTGAGATTCGTTATATTAAATCCCAAAGTATTGTATTGTGTAGGATTGACATAACTATTGACTTCACGTGATACTATTTCATAAATATAAACCACCATGGGATATCGCATGGTCGAATCATAACCTGCGGGATAAAATAAAGCCCCGTTCAAAATTCTGCCTTTACTATCGGTGTAATGAATCATTTCCGATTTCCCCCATTGATACAATTCATGATGTGCATTACTTTGCGCCAAAACAGTAGCCGGTTTATCAATACTGCGTCGAAACATCAAGCTGGGAGGTCGATCAAAGCGTTGCGTAACATAGACAAAAGCATCAAGCTCTTTGGTCTTTTGTAATTTACTGATAGAACTATTATCCATTACAAGAGGCACCACACCCTTTTTATGTTGTAAAGTGTAATATCCAATTGATCCTCCATATAAATCAAGTACCGTAAGCAATAGGTTTTTTGAAAGGTCATATCGAAAAATTCCTTTACCTTTATAATTAAAATCATGTCGATCTGAAAGGGCTGAAACATCAAAACGAAAACGCAACTGATTTTCTTTACCATCGGTGAGGCGTTTTCGTACCAGTCCATCAGGAGAAATGGCCCAAATATCATGATAGTCATAATAAAGTCCCCATTGATTGTCTGTAGTCCAGCCGGGCTGTCCCCAAACATTCAATTGGTTTCCAGGATCAGTGGCACTGTTATCCCATGATACATCAAGTCCCTTGGTGACATTAGTATGGGTTTTCTGTTTTAGATCATAAACCCACCAATTACTTTCTTTATAATAGTTAATATACCGTCCATCAGGCGAAATACCCATGTGATTAATAAGACCCGAATGTCCCTTTAAGAATAATTCCCGTCTACCGGTTGCAAGATGTACCAGATAATAATCCATATCGGCAATCCACTTATATTGTGGATTGTACTGCAAAGGATCAGCCACAAGAGCATAATCTTGATTACCGCTCAACATCACCCAGCGCTGCTCCGCAGTACTGATTTGACGCACAACAGCACTCTTAGGATACCAAACAGCAAGGTATTGTGGATACTTTACTGTAGCCGATAACTTCCGGTCGGGAAATATCATTTTGTCTTTTGCATGCCAAATTTCCACTGCATCTACTGACATCCTATTATGTTTGGATACTGCAGCCGTTATCCCGAAAAATACCTTTTCTCCATCTAGTGATAGTGCTAACTCAACATTTTGATTAGGCGCAATTTTCATAGAAACGGGAAAATTTGCATCCATGCTATTTAAAACATACTGTTGCCCCGATTCAATATCATGATAATAGAGCTCCTCCTCTCCCTCATTAACACCATAAAAAACAATTACTTTTCCTTTATGTTGCCATCGTAAAACCTTAAAAGTCTGAGTTTTTTGTGGAATTATAAAGCGTTTGACATAAGTTCCTGCCAATGTTAGACTTCCCACTTGACCAATACCATTTTCCGTGCTCGCATAAACCAACATATTTTTAGCATCATTCAAACGGTATTCCGTCACATTCGAAATGACATCGATAATCATTCCGTCTTTTCGAATCACAAGCGGGCTACCCTGACCCTTTTCTATCGTGACAAGATAATGGGTGTCTGATGAAAAATCATAGCGTTCTACACCGGGAATTATACTCTCTTTCCCACTTCTCAAATCAATTAAGGAAAGACCTTCTTTTTTACTGCAGGCAAAAGTGCGCTCACCGTTAAAGATTCCTGCACGTCCTCCAGGTAAAGAATATTTCAGTCTGGTTTTAGTATTTAGAACAAACAAAGTGTCCGCCTTGGACTCGTAAGCCATATGATAAGTCGCCCATTTTCCTTTCGAAGAGATTTGCTCTCCGCTCATCGTTCCCCAAAGCGAATAATCCCCCTCAGTGAGTTGCCTTTTGATTGGCACCTGTCCCAAAACGGGACAGGGAACCAACCCTATTAAAATTACAGCAACAATGCTATAAACAATAGATCTAAAATAATCCTGCATTAGTAACCGGGATTTTGAGTGAGTTTCATATTAGCTAACAACTCTTTTTCCGGTATCGGCCATAAGGAATCATCCCTATTCCACGCTGGTTTTACAGCAGCTAGCACTGCATCAAGAGTCCCTGTCCGCTTCAAATCAAAAAACCGGTGTCCGTATTCGGTAAACAATTCAAATCGTCGTTCCTGAATAATAGCAGCTGCAATTGCATCAACACCAACAGCATCACTATCAGGCAATCCTGCTGTACGCCGTACCACATTCAGATCCTGCTTTGCTCCTGTCAGTTCTCCTTGTTTGGCTCGCGCTTCAGCTCTGATGAGATATAGTTCCGCCAGCCTGAAAACAATCGAATATTCTACAGCGGTTCCGGTATTGCTTTTTTGTTTGTACTTTTTGGAATGGTACCACTTCGAAGTTCCATTTGATATTGTTGCTATCCAATGTGTTTTCCTAAGGTCATTGTTTGCAAATGAATTAAACAACTCCGGGCTCAAACCGACAAAAGGTGGTGGTCCTGTCATAAAAATAAAAGCAGAACCTTCATCCGTATTATTACCCACCAGTTTGGGAATAAATTGCCATATCGTAGACTTACTCTCCTTTAGAAATGTCTTATCAATATTGTTTTCCCAAACATATAGCGAGTTATTCAAAACAGCCGAAGCAGCATTCGAGGCTTCTGCCCATTCACCATTGTATAGGTAAACGCGTGCAAGTAAGGCAAGCGCTGTAGAGCGATTGGGTCTGACCCTATCAGTACTACTATAGTTTTCGGGCAATAAGGCAATCGCTTGATTCAAATCGGCTATAATAGTATTATAAACTTCAGTTTTAGGAATTCTTGATACGAGCCGATTGGTCTCATAATCTGTGGAAGTAATATAAGGCACATCACCGTAAAGGTTTGTGAGGTAAAAGTGTACCAATGCCCTTATAAAAACAGCTTCTCCTATGTACAATTTCTTGTCGGCTTCAGAAAGACTCTTTGAGTTCTCACAACCCAATATCACCGCATTCGCGCAATATATCTGATGATAACTTTCATTCCATAATTGTCCAACAGTCGCCGTATTAGCCAGCAGTGTATTATTAAATAAGAACGAAGTATTTTCATTACTCGTGCCATAATAAACCAGTTCATCTGCATACATTCCTAAGCTGACACTACTGCCTATCGTTAATCCAGTCAGCAAACCAGTATCACGCAGTTTGCCATAAACATCCGCCATAGCAGCATTTGCCGTCATTCGGTCTTCAAAAACTAGGTTTCCGGTGAGTTGCGAATCCGGAATATCCACATCTACAAAGGAATCACATCCTACAAAGTGGAACAATATGATAAGCATCGTAATTCGTATAGTATAATTTTTCATGATATAAAATATTAGATTAAAAAGTCAACTTTACCCCTACGGCATTAACTCTCAATGGGGGCAGATAGCCACCAAATTTAAACTCTGGATCACCATTAGTATATTTGGTAAATGTCAGTAGGTTTTGTCCTTGCCAATACAATTGGCATCGCAAACCTTGGCTGAGTTTCAATGGTAAATCATACGTCAGTGAAATGTTTTTAAGACGAACGTATGAGGCATCCTGTAACGCTCCGTCACTCGTTCCAAAACGATAGTAGGCTGTTATCACACTTCCGTTCTTCCCAGCAGTATAGGGTTGTTGCGTTGCGGAATCCGCTACACTCGCCAATTGATTAACCAGTGTTCCGGGAACTCCGGGCAAGGCACCAAAAGCTTCCTGCTTCACAAACTGAAAAAGGAAGTCCAATTGCACTCCTCTATATCGGAACTGATTCGATAGCCCTCCAAAATAACTAGGCGTCAAATCAGCCAATGCCTTCCGGTCGCCTAAGGCGGTAGTGATTCCGTCACCATTAATATCTTCAAACTCATAAACGCCGGTTATAGAATTCATACCTGTATAATGATACACTTTGATAATACTCGTAGGCTCCCCCACTACATACGTATTGGCATAAGTCGAACTTTTAAGCCCAGGAAACGAAATCAATTTATTTCGGTTAACTGAAATATTGAAATTAGTAGACCACTCAATATGTTCACCAGTCAGGTTTACCGTCCGCAATGTCAGCTCATAACCACTATTCTCTACCGTAGCATCAAGATTACCGTATAACGAACTAAATCCTGTGGTTCCTGGTAACGGTGCTCCAACCAATTGATTCGAAGAACGATTAAAGTAGTAAGCAGTTGTCAGGAAAATACGATCCTTCAAAAATCCCGTTTCAAGAGCTATTTCAAATTTTTTATTACTTTCCCATCCAAATTCAGGATTAAACAATCGCGTAGGCTGCAATCCTATAGTTCCTTGGTAATTATTGCCTGTGGAAATATAGGTATCCAGAAACTGATAATCGCCTATCTGATCGTTACCCGTAATTCCGTAGCTGGCACGTAGTTTTCCAAAACTTAGGATGCTATTATCTTTCAAAAAAGCCTCATTCGAAAACAGCCATGCAGTACCTACTGCTCCAAAAGTACCAAACTGCTTACCCGGTCCAAAACGGCTCGAACCATCGCGACGACCTGTCAGATTAAGGATATAACGACTATCCCACGTGTAATTCAAACGGGCAAAAAGAGCCTGATACTTGTAAATCGTAACGTCACTCAATCGAACTGCCTTGGTAGTCGCTGAAGCCAAATCGTGGATAAGACTATTACTCGCAAACCCATAACCGAACTGATAAAGACGCTCGGTGCGCTGGTTTTGTAATGTACTTCCCAACAAGGCCTCAAAACGGCCTTTACGGATAGCCATATTGTAATGAATTTGTGGCTCCACAATCCAAGAACTGCGGTTAGTAAAATTGGTAGCAATACTTGAGGACTTACTGCCTAAACCAAACGAAGGATTATACATTGTCGAAGGCTGGGTCCGGCTCTCATTGTTATCCAAATCCGTAAAACCAAAACTTGTTTTAAATTCCAAATTTGGCATAAATCGATACGACAGTACTGTATTAGCGACAAGATCATTGATACGGGATTCGACTTCTGATTGCAATCCCGCTAAAGGATTAGTCCATGTTCCATTTTCCCAATTCAATGCTCCATTGGAATCATACAAGTCGGGAGCATTAGGAGCCAATGTGCGTGATACTGCCGTGAGATCTATAGCAGGCTGGTTATTATTTTGCGAAGTATAATTGGTTGAAAAAGTAATTTTAAAACGTTCATCATCTGAAATATGATGCATACTAAAATGTCCTGAACCCTTAGTATATTTAAAATCTCCCGGAAAAACAGTGGTTTCAGTTCGGTAATTACCGCTCAACAAATAATACGTTTTGGCGCTGCCGCCTGATACAGAACCTTGTAAAGTATAGATTTTTGCTGTACCCCCTATCAACTTATCTTGCCAATCCGTATAACGGTTCGGACTCCAAGTACCATTAACATCATAAGCTGAACTTGGATATACAGTTACACCATCATTAACGAATGCCTGTTTTCGCATCGCAAGATATTGCTGGGTATTCATAAGTTTTGGAGTATCGGTCACAGTACCAAAACTGCTGGAGGAATTAATACTAAAACGAGTGACTCCGGCCTTTCCTTTTTTAGTAGTAATCAAGACCACACCATTAGCACCGCGTGAACCATAAATAGCTGTGGCATCAGCATCTTTTAAAACCTCTATACTTTCAACATCAGAGGGATTGATCGAATTCAATGGACTCGTTAAGGTTGGTGCAGTACCTGACGTAGCGATGGAACCAATGGTTTCGGAAGAATAAGGCACACCATCTATAATATACAGTGGTTGATTTCCATCCGCACGCAAGCTGTTTTTTCCCCGAATTTTGATAGTAAAAGAACCTCCCGGTGAACCACTATCTTGCACAATATCCACCCCAGCCATCCTTCCCTGCATCGTAGCAAGCACATTTGTTACTGGTTGTGTTTCAATATCCTTAGCTGTAATACGGGCAATACTTCCGGTGCGCTCCTTTTCTTTGACAGAATAGTAACCCGCATTAATTTTCACTTCCTGCAGTTGGGTCGCATCTTCTTGTAATTGTATGTTGATTGTTTTTCGTCCGTTTATAGACTCTGTAATGGTTAAAAACCCCATAAAACTAAAGACTACTATATCGTCTGCTGATGCAGTTAGCGTATAGTTCCCGTTAAAGTCCGAAATAGTTCCAGCTGTAGCTTTTCCTTTTACGGAAATGGTCACACCGGCTAAAGGGTTTGTACCATCAGTGATAGTACCACTGACTTGCACTTGCTGTTGAGGTATAATTTTTTTTGTTACCGTCGCAAAAGCGGAAGGGTTGATTGTTGCGGCATGGGCAGGAAAATCGCATAAGCAAATTCCTAAAAGCAAAGGAATCGCCGGCCATCCCTTGTAAAATGAAAATATATTCATAATTTTGGTTTAGTTAAATGAAACGTTAGTTTTGTTAGCATTGGTCCTCTATGCAGTTGTCCAGACGGTTGGAGGGCCTTTTTTGTCATTGCGAAAAGTTGCGATGCACGAAGCAAAGCAATCTCATTTCGAGGTTCGACGCACCCGAGAGAAGCAAAGCAATCTCAATATTATTATTCTATCATAGGCATAATTTTTAATTAGATTTATATTTAGGTTCTTGTCTCTATATTCTACGTTCTAAATTCTTTAACCCAATTCAAAATTTAAAATAATTAATAACCTCTATTCACCTGACGATGTGAATTTTAACATCAGTTCAGTTCACGCTATTATAACCATAAAACCACATGAACATCGTTGCTATAAAAAGTATAATTATTCCTATTTTTATTTGTTTGTAGTATTTCATAGTAAAAATTTAGATGTTATAAATCCAGTTGTATTGTTAGAGTAATTTGCTGTAAGAATTATATAAAGGAAGTTTGATTTTTTGCATTATTGCCATCACTCTTCATCACAATTCAAAATTTAAAATAAAAATGACTTCTTTATTATTGTCTTTTGCTTCTCACAATTCACAATTATAAAAAAAGAACCTGCACTGAAACACTAACTCAAAATAAAGAAACAGCACAGGCATTAAATAAATAGTATTTTTTTTATTTCATAGTTATGGTTTTTTTAGCGGTTAAAACTGCTGCGAGACTATGAAAAAGGATGAAGCGGTGCTAAGAATAATAAGAGAGTAATGTGCCAATTGGTTTAAAAAAGGAGCGCAGACCCAGCTTAAACGTTCTCGAGGCACTAGTAATACCTACACACGAATAAGTGAGCCCACGCCCTTTTAGGCGTGAGCATTTGCACTTATCATCTCGTGTGTTTAAAAGTTACTAGTTTTCGAGAACGAGATTCAAAGCGAATGCTTCTAATATTTTTATAAGAAGTATCGCAAATATATAATAATTCATCAAATATAATAAAATAAAATTGTAATCCAAGTGGATTACAATAATTTATAAGATTATCGCAAAATTGCAGTATGGCAGAAAGAACTCAGGAAGATATTATACTTAAAGACATGATCGCTGATAGAATTGAATTCCTTCGATTAAAAACAGGGATGTCTCAGGTAGATTTTGCAAAGGCAAATGATATTGATAGGCAAATGATAAATAGATGGGAAAGTAAAACAAATAAAAGAGGTGTCACAATTTACACAATCCAGAAATTTTGTAATATGCTAGGAATTACTCTAGACCAATTTTTTGACACAGATGCTTTTAAAAAGAAATGAAAAGATGCTTAGGCATCTTTTTTTATTTATACAAATTCTCCCAAATTGCATATTGAATTTTCCAAAATGCATATCGTATTAAAAATAAAAACACATATTTTGAACTTAATTAAAGATTCAAAATATGAAATGGTACGAAATTATAGGAGTGATTGTGATATGGATTTTAGGTCTTTATATGAGAGGGAAGTTTTATGAGTCCTTGAGGAATAGGCATTATAATGGTAGCTGGAAAAAGAGGGATAAATAGAAAAGATGCCACATTGGAATTAGCTTACTGTTATACTCTTTAATTAAAGTCAAAATATCACTAAATGTGGGTATTGTAACAATAGTTTTAAAAGTCTTTATTTACGAACTAGAATATATAGCTTCAGATATGGTCAAACTTTAAAAAAAGCGTTACTTGTTGATGTTATATACAAATTAGCTGACATTAATTAAAAACCCATGATAAAACACAAAATTATTTTACCTAATAGAAATGGTGAAAAATCAACCGAAGAAATTGAATTGTCCAATAATCTAGTATTAATTGGAGCGAATGGATCGGGTAAAACTCGTTTAGGTGTTTTTGTTGAAGAAAAATTACAAGAACATATTACTGTTCATCGCATTAGTGCTCAAAAAGCACTAAAACTCCCAGACTACGCCCAAATTAAAAATCTCGGTCAAGCACAAGATGAATTTTTAGTTGGCTATTCTGGTACAGCATTGCAATCTAATGGTATAGCTTGGGCTAAAAATAGTTATCGTTGGCAAAATCAATCACCAGCGACCTCTTCATTAAATGATTACGAACAATTGCTTTCACTTCTCTTCGCTAAAACTACTGAACGAGATAGATTACATACGGAAAAAACTCGAACACAACAAGTATATATAGAAGTTTTCGATTCAGTAACAGATAAAATAGTAAAGATATGGTGTGACTTAATGCCTCACCGCTCACTTAAATTTTCAGATGGACAAGTTTTAATCAGTAAAAAAGATCAAAAGGAATATCATGGTAAAGATATGAGCGATGGTGAGCGAGTAATTCTATATTTAATCGGGTCGTGTCTTTGTGCTCCAGATAACTCAATTATCATTATTGATGAGCCTGAAGTTCATATACATAAATCAATTGTTTCTAAATTATGGAATAAAATAGAAGAAAATTGCCCAGAAAAATTGCTTATTTATATAACACATGACCTTGATTTTGCCACATCAAGAAGTGATGCTACAAAACTATGGATAAAGGCTTATCATGGGGAAAATATTTGGGAATGGGATTTTATTCCAGTTGAAGAAAGTCTACCAGAAAGTCTATTCCTAGAAGTCCTCGGTAATAGAAAAAATATAATTTTTTGCGAAGGAGAAAATAATAGTATAGATTCATCTGTTTATCAATTAGTATATCCTGATTATCATATTATGCCACGTGGCGGTGGAGACAAGGTAATAGAATCAACAAAAGCTTTTGTAAATAATCCTAGTTTACATCATCTTGTAGCACATGGTCTAATAGATAGTGACTATAAAGAATTAGAAGAGAAAGAAATATTACAAGGTCATGGAATTTATACAATTCCAGTGGCTGAAATTGAAAACCTATATTGTATTGAACCTATTATAAAGATTATTTCGATATACCTTGGTCTTAATCCAAATGAAACATTTGACAAAGCAGTTAATTTTATAGTGGAATCCCTAAAAAGTGAATTTGATGTTCAAGTTTCTTCAAAAGCTGAAAAAATTATTGAATATAAATTAGGTGCTTTTTCAAAAAAAGATCATACTGCTGAAGCTTTAAAATTAGCACTTGATGAAACCTTAAGTCGAATAAACATTGACGAAATTTATAAAATATCGGGAGCAATGTTTCAAGACGCTATAGACTCACGCGATTATGCTAAAATCTTATTAATTTATAATCGCAAAAGTTTGCCAACTAGGATTTCGGGCATATTTGGATTAGCGAAAGGTGAGTATGAAAAATTGTTAGTGAGATTAATGAAGGGAGATAAACAGGAAGAAATTGTTAGTGCATTAAAAACCTATTTACCCAGTTTTAACGGCAGCTAACAGCTAAGGGTTCGTTAGGCTTGCAAAGCCAACAATGAACCCGCGGTTGAACGGAACCGCTCTACTTCCACCACTATGGGGATATCGATATATAAGTTAGGAGGATTTCAAGAGGATTTGAAGACCTCTTTTTTTTGGAGAGGTTTTAAGCTTGTTTAAGCTTGATTTTTGAGTGTTTTTCTTCACTTTTGTGCATAAGTCATCTTACCAATAAAATTAGCTTTCTATTGTATATTCAATTTAAGTCAAAATATCACTAAATGTGGGTATTGTAACAATAGTTAAAAAAGACTTTATTTACGAACTAGCATATATAGCTTGAAATATGGTAAAACTTAAAAAAAACCGTTACTTGTTGATGTTATTTACAAGTTGGTGGTAATGGCTTCGAAATAACAGACAAAAAATATTTCAACAAAAATTTAACTTACTAACAACCAAATGGTTTAACTCAATTTAAAGATTAAATTTGTGTGTAATCTCAACCTTTAAAACAAAAAAAATTATGGCAAGATGTACAGCACCAGTTCGTGGACATCAAACAGCAAGCGGGGCAGCTGCCTGTCCAGCATGTAGTAGTAGAAGTTATCGCAGTAGCTACCCTTCATATCCATCAACATCGTATTCCTCATCAGGAAGTAGTGGAGGAAGTGGAAGTGGAAGTGGAAGTGGCAGAAGTAGTGGTGGTACAAGAAGTTCAAAGCCTCGATGGTCACGACCTAGTTCTCCAGTTTATTATACATCTGCTGAAGTATTAGCACTTACACCAATCCGCCGCACAGTTGAGAATCTGGTAGAAACGAAACCTGACCTTAGAGATGTATTTCTCTGTCATGCTTGGGACGACAGACAAGATGCAGCTAAAGAACTCCACGATTTACTTGTTTTGAACGGGGTTTCTGTTTGGTTCAGCGAGAAAGATGTTTCACTAGGTGTACCATTAATGCGTGCCATCGACAAGGGTTTAGCAAACTCGCGAATCGGACTAGTATTAGTAACTCCTGCCCTACTTCGTCGCCTTCCTCTAGAAGGTATCGCAGACAAAGAACTATCAGCGTTACTAGCAACAGACCAGCTAGTTCCAATAGTCCACAATACAACATATGAAGCTTTACGAGATGTCAGTCCACTTCTTGCATCGAGAACAGGTTTGAGCACTGCAGAAGAATCAATGAAAGACGTTGCTGCCAAACTTGCAGAACTTGTCGCATATGAACCTGCAAAAACATAATGCTGTCTATTACAACAAAAATGTAGTGCCACTACCGTTAACATTCACTTAAAGCTAGCTGAAATTTAGTGGAATTACTGTTTCGCATCAAGTTTTCGTTAAGCCGAAAACTGAGCGTTTAATAACTTCCAGTCATCTCAAAGTGGCATAACGTTGTGCGATATTTACAAAAAAACCGAAAATATAATGATAAGTTTAAAAGAAAATATTGAAGAGAAATTATGGGATTTCGTGAAGAAAAATTATAATTCTGAAAACTATTCAAATGCCATTTTGGATTCTATTCAATTTGTTGGTGATTTAATTAGAGAAAAATCAGGACTTGACGGTGATGGAAATACATTAATTGGCATAGCATTTGGTGGTGATAATCCAAAAATAAAACTAAACAATCTCCAAACTGAAACTGAAAAAAATATCCAGAAAGGAATTGAACAAATATTTCGTGGAATATATTCTGCATATAGAAATCCAAGAAGTCATTCAAAACTAGATGACAATGAAAGTGATGCAAATGAAATAATAATATTTGTTAACCATCTTTTAAAAATATTAGATAAATCAAAAGGTAAATTCTCTACAGAAATTTTTTTACAAAGAGTCTTTGATAAAGACTTTGTAGAATCTAAAAAATATTCAGATATATTAGTTGAATCAATACCTAAAAATAAATATTATGAAGTTGCAATTGAATTGTACAAGCAAAAAAGTTTTGGAAAAATTCAAAACATAAGATTTGTATGGAAAAGTATTTTTCAAAAACTTAATGAGTCTGAAAAGAGAGAACTTTTTAAACTAGTTTCGGAAGAATTAAGATTTGAAGATTTACCAGAAATAGTGATTAAGAATTTTGCTCTTTTTGATAATACTTGGGAAAAAATAGATGAAGATGCAAGATTAAGAGCGGAAAATAAAATCATTAATCTGATTACACTTGCTGAAAAAAACATCTATGGACAAGTAACAAAAGAAGGGATTTTTGCAACTTGGCTAACTTCAATTATTACAAAATCCGAACTAAAAGATTCTATTGCATTAAAAGTAGAAGAATCTTTACTCTCTAGAAACGAAAACAAGCAAAGATTTATTTTGGAATATTTTGGTAGATACTTAAAAACATTAGATGAATTCTTAATTATTAGTTCATTTGATGAAATATTCATCGATGAAATTAAAAACGGAAATAAATTAATCTATGATTTTATAAACAAACGTTACAGTAATGAAGATAGAGATAAGTTCAAAGAATGCTTAAGTAGTTTTAAAGAAATAAAACTTAAAAATTCGGAAGAAGACGACTTACCGTTCTAAAAAAATATCGCACAACAGCTAAGGCTCGTTGGGCTTGAAAAGCCAACAATGAACCCGCGGTTGAACGGAACCGATTACCTGCTGTCAACACCATGGAGTTATCGTAAAAAAATTAGAGAGAATATCAAGAGGATTTATGAACCTCTTTTTTTCTGGAGTGGTTTTAAGCTTGGTTTTTGAGTGTTTTCCTTCACTTTTGGGCATAAATTCCTTACCCTTAAAATTAGCTTTCTATTGTACATTCAATTTAAGTCAAAATATCACTAAATGTGGGTATTGTAACAATACTTATAAAAGTCTTTATTTACGAACTAGAATAAATAGCTTGATATATGACAAAACTTTAAAAAAAAGCGTTACTTGTTGATGTTTTTTACAAGTTACCACTAATTATAAATGAAATTTACAAATGAACAATTAAATGCAGAAGGAATAAGACAATGGAATTGGATTCAAAAACAATTTCTAAATTGTCCACTGCTCTTGGGAAATGGATTTAGTTTAAATTTTAGTTCAAGATTACTTTATAGGAATTTATATGAAAAGTATATCGAAACTTGTCCGAAAGATGTTGAAAAACTCTTTGCTGAATTTAAATCTACAAATTTTGAAATTATTTTAGAACACCTGGATTCGACAGAAAGAGTTTGTAGTGCTTTAGAAATAGAACAACATAAAATAACTCAAAATAAGAATTTAATTAAACAAGGGCTAATTGATTCGATAAATCGAATTCACCCAACACCTGATGAAATAAAAATAGACCAGATAAAACTTGTTGCAAAAAAAATTAAAGAATTTGATCAAATTTTCACCACAAATTATGATTTATTTCTTTACTATCTGATTTTAGAAAGTAAAAAATTCGGAGACTATTTCTATATGCCATTTTTTGAAGACGAGAGATTTAAACGATTTAACACTGGAGACATTTTTAAATCAAATCATATTTATTATTTACATGGTGCCCTGTTTGTCTTTAACAAATCGGTTGATACAATAAAAATAAAACGTGATGAGAATTGGTTAATTGATGTAATTACAAAAGAAATTTCAAAAGATAATTACCCTCTATTCATTAGCGAGGGGACATCAGAAATGAAATTAAAAGGTATTCAATCAAACAATTATTTAACATATTGTTTTCGCGAATTAAAAGAAAACAAAAACAAGAATCTTGTAATTTATGGACAATCATTGAGTGACCAAGATTTGCATATTGTAAAGGCAATTGATGAAAATTATGATAAAGTAGCCTTTTCAATTAGAATATCCGAAAATAAAACAATGAATGAACTAAAATCTGAAATGAACAGAATTAGATCAATATTAAAAAATACTGAAGTTGAATTTTATGATTCTTCTACTCTATTTGAATTTGAATAAAAACTATTGGTAACAGCTTTGAGCTAGCTGGAATTTAGTGGAATTACCGTTTCGCATCAAGTTTTCGTTAAACGGAAAATTGAGCGGTTACGAACTTCCAGCAAACTCAAGGCGGTATAACGTTAGCAACAACCTTAAAAAAACCGAAAATTATTAATATTTATTTGATGAAAAAATGTTCTCGATGCAATAGCCAAAAAACGATTATTTATTCTACACATAAATTTCATAATATCTTGCAATGTGTAGATTGCAATAATTTAATTCTTACAACTCTTGGCGAATGTTGTAATGATCCTTTTTTAAATGTTACTATTGATAATAGAAATCCTGAAAGGTTGAGGCTTCATAGACAATGTCAAAATTGTGGAGGTTGCGTGGATAGAAATAAACCGTTAAGTCAAAACAATATTCAAAAGAAATTAGATTTAAATTTAGTTATCCGAACTATAATAATTGGGCAAATGAACGTAAAGAAAATTCAACGCAATTGTGGGAGTTTGTAAAGCCATTAAATTATAGCACTTCAAGATTTGCAAAATATACCGAATACTTGAGTTCTAATGCTTGGGCATTAAAAAGAAAAGAAGTTTTAATTCGGGATGAAAATTTATGTCAAGTCTGTAAAGAGAAACCTGCTGAACAAGTTCACCACAAAACTTATGAAAGATTATATGATGAAGCGTTGGAAGATTTAATTTCTGTCTGCAAAAATTGTCACGACGAAATCCATAGAGAAATTGATGAAAAGCGACGCGCTGAAATAAGACAAATGATCGATGAAGGCAATTACTAATCGAGTAGACGGCTCCGCCAGAAACTGACTGAGTGTGCCTCACACACCACCGTACGTACGGGTCTCGTATACGGCGGTTCGCAAAGTGATGGATTGAATTCAATGTAGGTTTCCAGCGTAGACCGATACCCTTTCTTCTTGAGCCGTAGTAGGGTAATTGTAGAAGTTAGAATCGGACTTTGGGCAATGCGCCAGCCTCCGCTCCGCATTCTATGACTTTGAACTTTTTTTTAAATTCTTAAAAAACCTAAACGCAATAAAAGTCTCCTGACTTTTCCGTGAATTTCATTCTAAGTCCCAGCGCTTCGAGGTCTCCCGACCTCGAACTTTTGCTACCTACACCACCTGCTAAATATCCAATTGCCGAATCACACACCATACGATTTGATGTAACCAATATAAAATTATAGGTTTGAGGTCTTAATCAAATCTATAATCACAATGCAGTGGTATGAAATTCTAATAGCAATACCAGTTATAATTGTAGGTGCCTACATCTGGGGTAAAATTTACGAGTATAAAAAGGATGAGACATTATTTTGATTGTAACCAATCTTTTAAACTAATAACTTTATTATTTCCATTTACTGCAGGGAAAATAACATAAATACCTTTATTCCTGTAATTCCCATTGAAATACTGATAATATTCTATTTCATAAATATATGGGTAAATTTCTAAATATTCTGAACCAGAAAAAGCTGAATTATCATTTTTGACAGGAAGTATAGCGATATTATTTATGTATTTAGCAGCATCTCCTAATCCTAATTCCCAATTACACCATTTAGAAGTAATAGCTCCTTCTGTAGCTAACAAAAGAAATTTATCATTTTCTTTTATTTTTTCTTTTATTCTTACAGCTGTATTACCACATGTTGTTTTTGGCATTCCTTCATCAAGCCAATCAACATATACTTGAACACCATGATTATTCAAAAATGAAACAGCTCCTTCTAAATTTTCTAATTCATCATGCTTATGTGATAAGAAAATTTTAGTTTTTAAGAATTTTGATTCATTTTTAAAATTTTTCAAACTTTCATTTAAACTAAGATTATAACTCTTTGTTGATTTTCTGTAACCTCTTAATTGCGAAACATTAATTAAACTCATAATCAATCTAGATTTATATGAACATCATACTGTTCTTTATTATTTTTTATATTTATTGCTATATGTATGTAATCGTTATAATTTGTTCCATCCATAAAATCACTCCACTTTATAGTTTTAAAAAAGGAGGGTTCATCATTTATATGAATTTTTATTCCATTACATTCTCTAATTTTTTCCTCTTTGATATTAAAGGTGTTATCTTTTAATAATTTAAACAATTTCCCTGTGAAACTAGTCGTACAATTACATTCTGTATTATGCATATAATACCAGTCATAAGTATCTGTTTCATCTGGTAAAACAACTCCAAGAATTGCGTTCATTTGTTTGGTATAACTTCCCGTAGGAATTGTCCGTAATGAATATGACACTTCCCAAGGAATCCATTGATCATTTTCATTGTTACTCGTTTTCATACCTTTAGATATTAAAACAATTGTTACAGAACTTTGTCTAATTTTATTTTTTAAAGATGTTTCAATAGCCCCATCTGAGAAATCAACTAAACTTTCTCCATCCTTTTCTCCAAGATTTATATGATCCTTTCCTATTGTATCTTGAAGCAAGTCAACATAATCTCGAGCTTTTGTTTTTCGAAAAATTGTTTTAAAATTTCCTTGTTCATCAATAACTAACTTTCTTTTTTTTAAATCCTGAACCTGTTCATCAGCATATTTATATGAAACAAAAATTTTTCTTCCCATTATTTAGCAATTTTTTGAATTATTGAAATTATTTCTCTAACTGATTTGTTTAAATCTCCTTTGTCTAATTTTAAATTTGAAATATCACTAAACAATTCTTCTGTTAGATTGTACCTACCATAATCTTTAGCTATTTCTTCAAATATTTCTTGAGCCATATAACCAGTATAAAAAATTGGTATTGGAACTAAATCTTTTTCGATCGCTATTTCAAATTCTATTTTTACTCCTTTTGCATTGATAATTCCATCTTCGGTATCCTTATTTCCAAATACTATCAAAATAATCCCAGCTCTTGAAATCATATTATGTCTATATTCCTCCCATAATTGTTTTAAATCTTTTCCACCTTAGATATTCCGACGAAAGTACACCACCCATTCCGGAGCAAAGTACACCACGATTCCGCAACAAAGTGCGCCATTTAT
>NZ_RYDN01000026.1:0-42676 GCF_003968735.1 Flavobacterium sp. RSP49
AACAATGGAAAGACTAATCATTGCTGGAGTTAATCATCAATGGAATGAATTATAGGTAACTAAACGGACAAGCATATTTTATAATATGCATCAACAGATAATCTAATTCTATTGTTAAGAAAAGCTACATCTATACCTAAGTTGGATGTCTTAGATTGCTCCCATCTATAATCTGTATTTTCTGGCTGCGTATTTGTAAAACCAGGATTATTATTGTAAGCTCCATTTCTACCACCTTCATAAAGAGGGAAAAATGAGAAATCACCTACTCTATCATTTCCATTTGTTCCAATCGAACCCCTTAATTTCAAATCAGATATAAAGTTTACATTACTCATGAATTCCTCATTGATTACATTCCAACCTGCAGAAAGTGCCCAAAAATTACCATATTTGCTGTCCTGTGCAAATCTTGAAGAACCATCTCTCCTACCTGATGCTTCAAGGAGATATTTTGAATCGAAATCATAAGCAACTCTTGCAAAATATCCATTTAATCTAGAATTTTGGGTCTGGGAAGTAGTTGTTATCTTTTCAGCACCTGAAATAACATTTAACTGTAAATCTGAAGCAAAATTAATAGCTGAGACAGCCGCTCTTGTGATGTCATTTTGCTCATAAGCAGTCCCTAAGACCCCTGAAAACGAGTGCTTATTAATAGACTTCTCATAATTTAAGGTATTTGTAACAACGTATTTATTTTGAATATCTGTAGAATACGACCCATATCCTCCTGGTGTATTAATCTCCAACCATCTCTCTTTCTGCTCAAGCAGTAATCTATCCATACCAAAATCTACTCTATATTTAAGACCTTCAAACAATTGAACTTCCCCAAAAATATTACCAAAAGCCCTTGTTGTTTTAGCTAAGTTAGTATTGAATCTTTCAACAGCAACAACGTTAGGAATGAAACCTGGAAGTCTAGTTAGATCACCCGCTGAATTAAAAGGTGAAACCCACGGACTTTGCAGATACGCAGAGGTTAAAGGCGCAGCAACACTATTCTCTGAATTAACTCTGTCATTTAGCACTTCGCTGTAAGAAAGGTTACCCCCAATTTTAATTTTGTCATTTACGTCACTATTAACTGAAATTTTTCCATTCGTTGAACTTAAATTATTGCCAACAATAAACCCTTGCTGATCAGATCTACCAAAACCAACGTAATAAGTAGTTTTGTCGTTTCCACCTGAAATAGATAGATTAGTTGCTCTAGAAACACCGTCTCTTGTTACTCCCTTTTGCCAATTATAATCATCATTCAAGAAGTTAGCAGGATCATCTCCTCTCAAAGTCTTGAAACGACGATATTCTTCACCATTCAGTGTAGGTAATAAATCAGTAGCTCTACTAATTGACATATTTTGTTCAAAAGTCACTCTTGCCGGTTGATTTTTCTTACCTTTTTTGGTTGTAATTAAAATCACACCATTTGATCCTCTGGAACCATAAATAGCAGTTGCAGAAGCATCTTTTAAAACTGTTTGACTCTCAATGTCATTAGGATTTATTTCTAATAATGGGTTTAGAGCTTGACCTCCTTGAGCTCCCGAAAAAGAATTATCATTCAAAGGAACACCATCAATTACATACAATGGTCTACCACCCGCAGTTATTGACGCATTTCCTCTAATTTTAACAACCGTTGCAGCTCCAAGAACCCCAGATGACTGAACAACCTGAACACCGGCTGCTTGACCTTGTAGCATTTGCTGCGGAGACAAAACCGTTAGGTTCTCCATTGCTGAGTTGCCTACAACTTTACTAGCCTGAACAACCTTTGATCTTCTTTGTGTACCATAACCAACAACGACTACCTCTTCAAGGCTTTCAGATGATGGCGCTAATATTACATTAATAACATCTGAAGCACCAACAACTTTAGATTGGTCTTCCAAACCAATAAAAGAAAAAACTAATACTTCTCCAGCTGCTACTCTGATAGAATATTTCCCTTCTAAATCTGTTTGTATCCCTCTTGTAGTTCCTTTGACAACGACATTTGCGCCAGGCAAGGTTCCTGTAGCATCTGAAACTACACCTGTAACAGTCTTTTCTTGTGCGAACACAAATTGCATTGACAAAGCCAAAAGCAACGAAAAAATCCATTTGAATTTTGATCTCATATTACATTTATTTTGAGTTAGTTATTTAACAAACTTCTTAATAATTTCATAAGGAGACGAATTATCTCAAAGTTTAACACAATATATTTTTGACACCATTCCTTTTTAAAAAATAAAAAAAAGCATGGAATTTAGTTTTTAAGACATTACAAAACGCAAAAAATCACTTCAAAAATCTACTTTTTGTCAAAATTAATTCAACATTAAGTCCTTTCATTTTAACACCATATTTAGAAACTAGAGCAGATGGAACCATCAACAATTTTAACAGTTAAGAGCTATTTAATGACAAAACTCCAAAGCATTTATCATTAAAAAAAAATATAAAAATTACATTTGTACAATATTTAAAACGCCTTTAGAATTTATATCAAAAGTGACTGTAAAAAAAATCGTGAGAAATAGATCCTACAGCTGTTTTAAAAATCAATTTTCAACTAGGTTTTATCTTACAAAAAAAATGATTTTAAGTTTTTCAACCCAGATTCTGCTCTTGCTCTGCTATCCATGTTGGTTATTATTAGTTTCCTGAAGTACAGATTTTCTTGTAAATATTGAACTCTTTAAAGCACAGATACAAAACTGAAATATGTATTAATATCGTTGGTTTTTTAGATCAAAATAGGAAAATAAACTCTCATAATTATTTATATCGAAAAGCGATATAAAATTATCAAAACATAGTATCTCGATATCAATAAATCAGATGTATTTTGTAGTATTGGTCATAAAATATTTTATGAAAACATCAAAAATAAAAATAATTAAGCAAAAAAAAACCTTCTCATGAAAGAGAAGGTTTAATAATACTTAAGAAGTTTTATTGACGTGTATCCCAAAAAACTTTCGCATTCATACCTGCTTTTTGCTTAACATTTTCAGGATTTAAATCAATCTCTGATTGAGGATAAAAAAGTGACCTCGGAAAATATGGCACAATCGCATTTGACGGTAAAGTTAAAACAGGATAGCCTGTTCTACGAAAATCTGACCATGGCTCTAACGTTACACCATAATTAGCAATAAATTTTTCGTTTATTATTTGCTCAAGTTTTTGAGCATCAGTTCCTGTTAATGTACCATTTGTGGCTAAATAATTAGTAATGTCCGCTGTTACAGTAACACCAGCACTCACCATTGAAGCCCTAATACCTTCTTGAAAAAATGTTTGAGCAACACCAGGAGAACTAAACCTTAGTGATGCCTCAGCTCTAATAAAATTATATTCAGCAAAGGTCAACATTCTAATAGGCGCCGCTCCAGTATACACTGAACCCGTTAGCGATCCTCTTAGATAAGTGTGGAATTTAGAATAGTTCCCTGGTCCCGCCGGAGCTCCGGCAACAGCACCAACATACGAACCAGAACCTGCAGGCAATTGAGTAAAATAAAATTGTCTTCTAGGGTCTGTTTTAGAATTCATCATATTAACCAATTTTGCATTAACCACTAAATTACCAAGTCTATTAGTTTCAAATTGGTCAATTGGGTTTCTCGCATTAGCAGCATCAACAAAATTCATCTGAAAGCTATCTGAGTTACTGGCCATTAAAAGAGCTCCTGAATTAATCAATGCATCAATATTAGATTTAGCAAAACTTGGATTTTTTTCACTGTAATGTAAAAATATTCTTAGTTTTAATGTGTTAGCAAACCTAATCCAGTTGTTTTTAGTAGTTGAAAATGCCCCTGGATATATTGTACTATTAGTGCCTGGCGAAATTACCGAGGTTGGCGCATTTACCTCCGCTATACCTTGATCTATTAAAGTAATTAAATCCGCGTAAATACTTTCATCCGAATCATACTTAGGCTTAACATTTGCAGCTAACTTTTGAGTGTCTGAATAAGGAATACTACCCCAAGTATCTACAGCAATTTGATACGTATATGCCTTTAAAATTTTGGCAACACCTGAATAGTGCGGGCTATTAGAAGCCGTTGCGTCAACTATAATATTCTCTGCATCATTTAAGATAGTAGCATAAATACTTGACCATACATTATTTAAATCCGAACCAACAATCTGAAACTGTTCGAAGAATTGAGTCTGATTAGTTGCCCCAACAGTTTGCCCTGAATACTGCTGCATTATCAAAGAAGAGTATCGGTTTAAATCGCTCCCAGCTAAAAAACCAACATTAACAGTCAATGAAGTTAACTGCTGATTAATTGGAGCCGAAACTACACTACTTGGATCCTCATTAATATCACCAAATTCACAGCCAGTCACTACGAAAGCAACTAAGAATAGAACGGCTACTATTTTATTTTTTATGTTTTTCATATTTAAAATTATTATTAAAGTACTACTTTAAGATTAAATCCAATTGTTCTTGTATTTGGTAAAGAGTTAAACTCTAAACCTTGTGCATTACTAACCCCTAAAGCATTTTGTTCTGGGTCAAAATGTGGATAATTAGGTGCGTGCAAGAATAAATTTCTTCCAAATACTCCAACTTCGAATTGTTTAATTCCGGTATTCGCTAATAAACTAGAACCTAGTTTGTATGAAAAGGACATCTCCCTAACTCTAAACCAAGAGGTGTCATATATAAATCCTTCAGCAGCAATATACTTCCCACTATTACCATAATAAGACTGAGCATTTACCTGTATCGTGTTCGGCTGACCTGCATTTGCACCTGAAGCATAAACACCTTCATAAAGATATGGTGTGTTAGCTGTAACATTATCGGCTGCAAATCTAGGAAATTCAGCTGTTTCTATGGCCACACCATTTCTTTGTACGTCAGCTATATTTCTTGAATATTGATCTCCTCCTTCACGAATATCTAACAAAACGTATAAACTAAAGTTTTTGTAAGTAAAAGTATTAGTAATACCCATTGTAAAATCAGGATTAGGATTTCCAATTTTCTCTACGCTTGTAGTTTGCAATGGCAAACCGGTTGTAGGACTAATTAACATTTGCCCATTAGCATTGCGTTGATATTTAGAACCATAAAGTTGACCATATTCATCTCCTGCAACTAAACGAATATTAGGAGTTACAAAACCACCTAAAAATATGTTAGTTACACCTGGAGCCAATTCATCAACCATTGATACATATTGAGTATAATTTGCTCCCAAATCCCATGAAAAATTTTGAGTTCTGATTGGTGTTCCAGATACTGCAATTTCAAGCCCTTTTGTAGAAAGCTTTCCTGCATTCTGCAAAACATTTGTAACTCCTGATCCTGCTGACACAGGCACACTTAAAATTACATTACGAGTATTTCGTTCGTAATAGGTTGCATCAATATTTAATCGATTATTAAAAAATGCCATTTCAGTTCCAAAAGCAATCTCTCTAGTAAACTCTGGTGTAAGATCTGCATTACCCGCTGTATTAGAAAGAGAAAAACCAGCATTCCCATTATAAGGGAAAATAATTTGTGGACCAAAACCATCAGCAGCATTAGCTTGAGAGAAGTACGTATTCGTTGCATAAGCAGGAGCACCTTTTCCTACTTCACCTGCACTTGCTCTAAACTTTATTAAATTGATTTTATCGCCAAACTTAATTGCAGGAAATGCCTCAGTTAATACAAAACTTCCTGACACTGCCGAATAGAAAATAGAATTGTTCGCTGGAGCTAACGTAGAGGACCAGTCATTTCTTGCCTTAACGTTTACGGACAAGAAATTTTTATACTCTAGAACAACATCTGCAAAAACTCCAAACAATTTTGTATTTCTGATAGAGGAACCAGGAGCATACGTCACAGCATTAGATAAATTGGCAAATCCAGGAACCACTAAATTTAGGCCTGTAACCTGAGAAGCGAAGCTGTAGTTATTATTAAACTCATTTCCAAGTGATCCAGACAAAGTGAAATCATTGAACTTTTTAGAGGCATTCAATGTGAAATATTGGTTCAAGTTATGAACGTTTGTCGCACCCTCAATTAAACCACCAATATTAGTTGAACCTTGCACAAAACCAGCACCTCTGTTTCCAATCTCGTCAAAACCAACACTATTCAAATTATAGAAATCTGTACCAATTTTAAAGTCAGCATTCAACCATGAAGAAAAATCGTATTTAGCGTTAAAATTAGCCAATATTCTATTTACCTTATCATTGTACAGATTGTTTTTAACAGTCCAATAAGGATTGTCCTCACCACCAGCATACAACTGCTGACCTTGTGCATTTTCAAATGGCAAACCACTTAAATTATAGGATCTTGGGGTAAAATATCCTCTAAACAAAGGATTAGACAAATTGTTTCCTTGTAAAGTTCTTTGTGAAGTTGTATTGGTGTAGGTTATATTAGCTCCTACATTCAACTTTTCAGACATTTGAGTGTTTCCAGAAAAAGTTAGATTAGTTCGAGATAAATTGTTGTTGTCAATAACATATGTTTCTTTTGTATTTCCTATAGCAAGTCTAAAACTAGACTTTTCAGAACCTCCAGTAAAGCTTAAGTTATTTTGAGCATTATACGAAGTTTTAAAAAAATCTTTAACATTATTTTTATAAGCTTGTAACACTTCAGGTTGACCATATGCGTTTGTAATGGTTTGACCCATAATCCTAGGCCCCCATGAAGATGCGACCATAAGCCCTGTTGAATTTGACCTATTAGGCACTAAAGCAGACCCAATTTGAGCAGATGTTAACGTACCGTTTAAACCTTGCGCATATTCATTTTGATAATCTGGTAAACGATTAACATTTCCTATGTTAAAACTTGAATCAAAAGTAATTGACGATTTCTCTCCTTTTCTACCTTTTTTAGTAGTAATAACTATAACACCAGACGCACCTCTAGATCCATAAAGAACTGTTGAAGCAGCATCTTTTAAAACAACTACGCTTTCGATGTCTTCAGGATTAATATCGATACCACGATTTGATGGCGAGGCTCCTCTTTGTAATGAAGCACCTCCACCACTGTTATCGATAGGCACTCCATCCACAACAAACAACGGCTGATTACTTCCTGTAAAAGTTGTAAGCCCTCTTATTATTATACTAGAACCCGTAAAAGCTCCTCCTGATCCGGTTACGCGTACACCTGCAACTTTACCTACAAGTTGGTTGGTGACGTTAGTAGCTTTTGCGGCAGTAAGTTCTTTTGCTTGGATTTTTGGTGTAGAATAACCCAGAGATTTTTTATCTCTTTTTATCCCAAAGGACGTTATCACAACCTCATTTAGCGATTGCGCATCAGCAACTAAAGTCACATTAATTGTCGATAGTTTACCCACGCTTTTTGATTGAGCTAGATAACCCAATGAACTGAATTCTAATATTGCATTAGCGGGAACAGCTACAGAGTACTTCCCATCTAAGCTTGTTGAAACCCCTTTTTTTGTACCTTTAATAACGATGTTTACCCCTGGTATAGGACCAGTTGCATCAGACACTACACCTGTAACAGTTTTTTCTTGTGCGAACACAAATTGCATTGACAAAGCCAACAGCAACGTAAAAATCCATTTAAATTTTGATCTCATATTAATTTGTTTTGAATTAGTTATTTTACAAATTTCTTAATAATTTCTTAAAAAAACAAGCTTTTATAAAATTTAACACATTATATTTTTTACACCATTCCTTTTCAAAAAATAAACATACAAATGAAATTTAGCTATTATAACACTACAAACTGCGGATAATCACTTAAAAAATATTATTTTTGTCAAAATCAATATAATGTTAAGCCCCTTCTTTTTAACGCCATATTTAGAAACCGGAACGGATGAAGCCGGTCGGGGTTGTCTGGCAGGACCTGTCACTGCAGCAGCCGTAATACTGCCTGCGCATTTCCAAAATGAGTTATTAAATGACAGTAAACAATTGTCTGAAAAAACAAGAGAAAAATTAAAACCTATTATCGAACAAGAATGTGTTTCATTTGCCGTAACCCATCTGGAGCCTTTGATAATTGACGAAATAAACATTCTTAATGCCTCCATAAAAGCAATGCAGGAAAGTATTTTAAAACTAAATCCAAGACCTGAATCCATTATTGTAGACGGAAATACTCCATTGATTCCTAAGGATGGGATTAAAAATTGCGGAGGAAAGATTTTTACCGATGCTGAAATTGAAATCCTACATTCGATTCCGAATGCCAGTATCATAAAAGGAGATTCAAAATTTATGAGTATTGCCGCCGCTTCTGTACTAGCAAAAACGTATCGGGATGAATATATGAATCGGATTCATGAGGAATTCCCAATGTACAATTGGAAACAAAATAAAGGATATCCTACAAAAGAACACCGGGAAGCCATTCGGAAATATGGGGTTACAAAACACCACCGAATGACATTTCGTTTGTTGCCGGAACAGTATTGTTTTGATTTTTGAATTTAGATTGCTTCGCCAGTTCGCCTTACAGGCTCGTGTAACGATTTTTGAGTGCTGGTTTCTCAAAAGTCGCGTCAAAAAGAATGGCAAAATATTTCAGGATTTTTTCTTTGACTTCTTGTTCATTCACTTTGGCTACGCCTAGTTCTACGTTCAAAGAAGTTACGGCTTTACCGCGAATCCCACAGGGAATAATATTGTCAAAATAACCCAAATCAGCATTTACGTTTAAAGCAAATCCGTGCATAGTGACCCAACGGGAAGCGCGAACGCCCATTGCACAAATTTTTCTGGCAAATGGTGTTCCTGCGCCTAACCAAACACCGGTTTCGCCTTCGCTTCTGCCGCAAGCAATTCCATATTCTTCAAGGGTAAGAATAATAGCTTCCTCCAGAAACCGTAGGTATTTATGAATATCCGTAAAGAAATTTTCTAAGTCTATAATAGGATATCCTACGATTTGTCCAGGTCCATGATACGTTATGTCACCGCCACGATTAATTTTATAAAAAGTAGCTCCTTTAGCTTCCAATTGTTTTTCAGACAAAAGTAAATTACTTAAATCACCACTTTTGCCTAATGTATATACATGCGGATGTGCTACAAAAAGGAAATAATTGGGTGTTTGTAAACTCGTTTCTTCTCTCCTATTTTTAATTTTTAAGTCAACTATTTCTTTGAACAATTCTTCTTGGTATTCCCAAGTTTCTTTGTAATCTTTAGTTCCTAAATCTTGAAGTTGGATGTTTTTATTCATGTGTCATTGCGAGGAACGAAGCAATCCTATTTCGTTCACTTATTTTTGAATGACAAAGGTACAACGTTTTGAGTTTACTGTTTTTTCCAATAAGGTTTTTTTTTAAACCTTGCAGGTATAATATAAAATTATGAATCAAAAATAATTAGTCTCGGACTTGAACTAATTTCGATGTTTTATCATTGCGCCAAAAAAGTCACCTACAAGATTTGAAAAAACCATTGAAGGATTAACTCATATTTCTGTCAAGTTGAGCGCCGTCGAGACTAACCAAATGAGTCTCGACTGCGCTCGACTTGACCATAAGGCGATTATTTAAGTTCAATATTATTATTCCAAAACAACTTCAAGATTTATACTCTCCGGGTTTTTAAACAATCTGTGATTAGAAATTGCATTTCCATTGCTTTTTTGTCATCGCTTATTTTTGAATTTATATTTGAAACCGATTTTATTTTTCGAGGAAAATGATATTTCAGAGCATAAGACTGCGTAATTTTGAATTTAGAAACTTGCGTTTGGATCCTTTAATCTTATCCTGTTGTCTTATTAGTTCAACTGCATTTGTTATTTTTACTATTCTCCTGAAAAACACTTGCATCAAAAGCATAGTTCACACTATAATAATGTTCTTCGGCAACCAGTGCGTAATTATTTTCTATATCATCTGCCTATTCTTCGGTTTTGTATAAATCAGCAACTTCGGCTATTGTATTGAATTTTTGACAGATTGTTGTGCAAAATTCTTTCTCGAAGGAACTTTTCTTACTATGGACTTTTACCGTAGTAATTTTTTTAAAAATGGCTTTTTCGGATGCTGGTAATTTGGAAAACGTCTCGGAATTTTTGGTTATCAGATCTTTAAAAACATAATTTGCATCAAGAAAAACGTCTTCTTTGGAGTGATTTTCAGCTATAAATTGCATACAACGATGTTCATCGTGGAGTAATTCTGTTTCAATTTCTCCGGTTCCGTCTTGGTTTAGACAAATGGTTTCTTATACTTGGCAACTGATCAAAAATAACACTAAAAGCAGTAAATCGTGTTTTTCCATTTGGTAATTTAAAATACTTATTGGTTTCTATATATGTTATTTATACTATTTTTCATGTTGATTTAAAAAAATAAAAATCGTAGCATAGCCCCGATAGCAGTGGCATCCTTTTTTTCTTGTTTTTTTTGAACAAGAAAAAAAGATAGAACGAATAGCGGGACGGATCGTCTTGAAGAAACAAAATATTCTGCTCCAAAAAACGGTACATTTTAAACTTTAAATTTTAAAACTTAAATAGTATCTTTGCGCTCTTAAAATCAGCATAAAATGGCATTATCCGAACAAGAAATATTACGTAGAGAAGCACTTACAGAATTACGCAATTTAGGTATTGAACCTTATCCTGCAGCCGAATTTATTACAACCGCATATTCTAGCGAAATCCTAGCTGATTTTGCAAAATACGAAGGTAAGGAAGTGGTTTTAGCGGGTCGTTTGATGGGGAAGCGTATCATGGGAAAGGCGTCATTTGCCGAATTGAAAGATGCTGAAGGGCGTATTCAAATCTATGTTTCGAGAGATGATATTTCGACAGATGAGGAGAAAACCATGTATAATGTCGTTTTCAAAAAACTGTTGGATATTGGCGATTTTATTGGGATTCGCGGAACGGTTTTCAAAACGCAAGTGGGAGAAATATCGGTTCATGTTTATGGATTAACAGTTTTGGCCAAAGCCTTGAAACCACTTCCTGTTGTGAAAACGGATGCTGATGGTAAAACACACGATGCTTTTGCTGATCCGGAACAAAGATACCGTCGTCGGTACGTGGATTTAACCGTGAATGATCATGTAAAAGAAACGTTTATCAAAAGAACAAAATTGTTCAATGCAATGCGTTCTTTTTTTAATGACAAAGGATATCTTGAAGTAGAAACGCCTGTTTTGCAACCAATTCCCGGTGGTGCTGCAGCGCGTCCTTTTATCACGCATCACAACTCGCTTGATATGCCTTTGTACATGCGTATTGCGAATGAATTATACTTAAAAAGATTGATTGTTGGTGGTTTTGAAGGGGTTTATGAGTTTTCGAAAAATTTTCGTAACGAAGGAATGGACCGTACCCACAACCCAGAATTTACTGCCATGGAAATATATGTAGCCTACAAAGACTACAACTGGATGATGAAATTTGCCGAAGACCTTTTAGAACATTGCGCGATTGCCGTAAATGGAAGCTCAGAAGTTACTTTTGGAGAACATACCATCAATTTTAAAGCGCCTTACGCCAGAGTGACAATGACGGACTCTATCAAACATTTTACTGGATTTGATATTTCAGGAAAAAGTGAAACAGCGTTATTTGATGCTGCCAGAGGAATGGGAATTGATGTAGATGCAACCATGGGGAAAGGAAAACTGATTGATGAGATTTTTGGCGCGAAATGCGAAGGAAATTACATTCAGCCTACTTACATCACGGATTACCCAAAGGAAATGTCTCCGCTTTGCAAGCAACACCGTGACAATCCAGAATTGACAGAACGTTTTGAATTGATGGTTTGCGGAAAAGAAGTGGCAAACGCCTATTCTGAATTGAATGACCCAATTGATCAAAGAGCCCGTTTTGAAGACCAAATGAGATTGGCTGAAAAAGGAGATGATGAAGCCACAGGAATAATTGACGAAGATTTCTTGAGAGCATTAGAATACGGAATGCCTCCAACATCCGGAATGGGAATTGGAATGGATCGATTGATTATGTATTTGACAAATAATGCTTCTATCCAGGAAGTGTTGTTGTTCCCGCAAATGCGCCCAGAAAAAACTCAAGTTAAAATTGAATTGGAAGACGATGAGAAATTGATTATTGACCTTTTGAAAGTCAATGAAAACCAAATGGATTTTGGTTTACTAAAAATCAAATCGGAACTGAGCGGTAAAAAATGGGATAAAGCAATGAAAAATTTATCTTCTTTAGGATTGACCGAAGTTGTGGTAAATGGCGACAGCAAAGCGTGTCGATTGAAATCCTAAGTGTATTATAGAGCTATATTTATAAAAATGGAGCTTCAAATTGAAGCTCCATTTTTATAAATACTATTATTTTTTATGACTGTCCGTAACTAATCCCAAGTTGTTTCTAAATCAGTAATCATCAATCTAACCCGATATCGCGGATTTGATAGCGGATTTGCAATCCGTGCCCACAAACATAAGCCACAACAGCAAATAATTAAAGTTATTATTTCTTTATATTTTTAAAATATAAAAAACTTTACGGGCACGAATTGGAAATCCGCGCGCGCTGTTACTTCCGTTTTAAAATTTTCAAATTGTTCCTTCTCGATTTTGTTTGCCAAATTCAGATAAGAAGTGATGCGTTCTACGCGGTAATCCTCTGTTTTTTGAGTAATTCCCTGCTACGACAAATCGAATTTCCTGCTATAAAAAGCATTTATTTTTTCGATAAGTACGTCATCCATAATAGAAATAATGGATGAAATTCCATATTCCACACTCGTATCAGACTATCCATAATATAAGTAGGTCCTTACAATAGGGATATGAAAAGTATGAAGTAGTTTACATGTTGTCATGCTAAAATGATTTGATAAATAAGCCACAAAGTTCGAGAAACATAACCGGATAAAAACTGATAAATATCATGCTTTTGTATCGCTGAAATTTCTTTTTTTAGAATGCTGGAGTACCGAAAAATCGGATTAAAGTATTCTTCGAATTTAAATATTAAACCCAAAATTTTGTTAATGATTAAACTTTTAAATAAGAACCCGGTCTTATATACTTAAAACAAAACAAATGAAAAAATTATTTATCGTTGCATTATTAGTTGTCGGAATGACAAGCTTTGCACAAGAAAAAGAAGTAAGACCGGAAAGAGCTCAAATGGGGCAATTAACTCCTGATCAAAGAAATCAACTGCAGTTAAAAAAGATGACTTTGGAATTAGATTTGAATGCTTCACAGCAAAAAGAAATGAGTACAATCCTCGCGGAACAAAGCACTAAAAGAGAAGCTAAAATGGCCGAACGAAAAGCTAACAAAGATTCGGCTAAAAAACGGCTTACCTCTGATGAACTTTTTGCTAAAAAAAGCCAAATGTTAGATGAGCAAATTGTGATGAAAGAGAGAATGAAAAAAATTCTTTCCTTAGACCAATATAAAAAATGGGATGACATAAAAGGGAAAAGACACAACCGAATAAAAAAAAGAATGGCATACCATCAGAATAGAAAACCAACAAAAATAGGCGATAAAAAATAATCCATTTACTTGAAGTAAGTCAAAAGTTTAAACTTCATAAAGTCAAAAGATACACTGTTGCAAACAGTAGTTTAAAATTAATCTGTTGCGTCATTTTGTCTAATTTTAAAACACGACATTATACAGTGGCTGTTACTTATTTCATTTTATTTCATAAAAAAGCCCTGAAATAGTGTCTAATTTTTTAGAGGCAGTCTATTTTTGGGGCTTTTTTTGGTTTAAAATGTTTTCGAAACTTTATCTATCGCTTGAATGGTAAAATCTAAATCAGCATACGTTAATGCATCCGTAATAAACCATGTCTCATAGGCGGATGGCGCAATATAAATTCCTTCCTGCAATAATCCGTGAAAAAAATTCTTGAACGTTTCGTTGTCGCCGTTTGCAGCCGTTTGAAAGTCTACAACCGGAGCCGCGTCAAAGTGAATCGAAATCATTGAGCCAATAGTGTTGATTGTAAATGTAACATCATTTGCTTTCAGAACTTTATCGATTCCTGCAGCCAAATACGCTGTTTTTTCTTCTAGTCTTTTAAAAATAGTACGATCACTGTCTAAAGCTTGTAACATGGCTAATCCTGCGGCCATTGCCAATGGGTTTCCAGACAATGTTCCAGCCTGATATACAGGACCTAACGGAGCAAGATAGTTCATGATTTCTGCTCGGGCAGCAAAAGCACCGACAGGCAATCCTCCACCGATTACTTTCCCAAAACAAACGATATCAGCCGTTACATGCAATAATTCCTGAACACCACCAGCGGCGAGTCTAAATCCGGTCATTACCTCATCAAAAATCAAGAGGATTCCGTTGTCAGTACACAATTGACGTAAGCCTTCTAAAAAGCCTTTATTAGGCGGAATACAACCCATATTCCCAGCAACAGGCTCAACGATTATTGCTGCAATTTCATTTTTATTTGCTTCAATTAAAATGGCTACGTTTTCTAAATCATTGTATCGTGCCAGCAAAGTATCTTTGGCCGTCCCTGCTGTAACACCAGGACTGTTTGGCGAACCAAAAGTAATGGCTCCGCTTCCGGCTTGTATCAAAAACGAATCCGAATGTCCGTGGTAACAACCTGCAAATTTGATTATTTTATCTTTTTTTGTAAAACCACGAGCCAGCCGTACAGCGCTCATACAGGCTTCGGTACCAGAGTTTACAAATCTAATTTTATCAATATTTGGAACCATAGCAACGGCTAAAGCGGCAATTTGTGTTTCTAATTCTGTGGGCATCCCAAACGAGGTTCCCAACTTTGCTTTCTCTATCACGGCATGTACAACCGGTTCGTAAGCGTGTCCTAAAATCATTGGCCCCCAAGAATTGATATAATCAATCAAACGGTTGCCATCTTCATCGTACAAATAAGCACCTTTGGCACTTTTGACAAAAATAGGAGTTCCTCCCACTGCTTTAAACGCTCTTACGGGCGAATTTACGCCACCGGGAATTACTTTTTCTGCTTCAGCAAAAAGCTGACTACTTCTTTTATATAACATGTATGGAATTATGAATTATCGTTATTTTAAAATTATTTTACTACCAGTTTTTGTCCAATAGAAAGGGCATTGTCCGAGAGGTTGTTTTTTTGTTTTAAATCCTCAATCTTTAATTCGAATTTTTTCGAAATAGAATATAGCGTATCGCCTTTTTGAACCACATAGGAATCCAGCCCCTTAGGGATTGTATTTCTGGATTCAACCGTTAATTCTGCAATCATTTGTTTTTCATTGGACACATAATTAATATCCAGAACCTGATTGTCATATTCATGCAAATTGTAGCGTTCAATATACGAAATCAATTTATCCGGATATTTAGGATCTGTGGCATATCCGGCGGCTTTTAAGCCTTTGGCCCAAGCTTTATAATCGCCTTTTGAGAATTCAAATAATCCAGCATAGCGGCTTCTTCCTGTTAAAAATAAAGCGTGATCTTTAAATGATTCTGATGGATTGTCATATTTTCTAAAACATTCCTGTGCAGCATCGTCATCATGCCTGATACTTTCACCTGTCCAACCTACATGACATTTTATACCAAAATGATTGTTCGCATTTAAAGCCAAATTACCCCTCCCGGCACCAGACTCTAAAATGGCCTGTGCTAAAATAATACTTGCAGGAATACCATAATTCCTCATATTGCCCATTGCAATATCTTTGAATATGGAAACGTAGGTTACAATCACATCATTTGTAACTATTGTTTTTGAAGTTGAAACAATCTCTTCCGCTTCACTATTATTCAGATCTTTACTTGATGCTTTTCCTGCGGTGGCACGTACTGTTTTGGTTTTCTTTTCATATCCCTTTTTAGCCGTCGTCGCAATTTTTGATTTTGAAGGCGCTTTTTTTGTAATAACAATAAGTGGTTTAGTGGCATTACAACTCACCAAAGTTATTAGTATAAATAGCAGTAGGATTTTCTTAATCATTGATCTCAATTATTGGTAATTGTCTGTTCCGAAGTTTTATATTCATTCCCTGAATTCCCTGAATTCCACCAGTATGAATTAGTAAAATTTTTGATTGGGCAGGAAAATAGTTTTTTTGAATTAGTTCGATAACACCAAAAACCATCTTTCCCGTATAAATTGGATCTAAAGGAATCTTATTTTGCTTATAAAATGAATTGATAAACCCTATTAATGCTTCATTAACTTTACCGTAGCCCCCAAAATGATAGTCTGTAATGAACTCCCAGTTTTCATTTTGTACAAAATTACGAATTTCTTCTTTCAAAAAATCGCCTTTTAAGGCCGGAAACCCTAAAACTTTTTGATGCGGTAAAGCACTGTTTATGATACCGGAAATGGTACCGCCAGTTCCTATCGCACAACAAATATAATCAAATTGAGCATCTTCCTGACTCAGAATTTCTTCACATCCCTTGATGGCAAGTTCATTAGTCCCGCCCTCTGGCAGGAGATAAAAACGACCAAATTGTTGTTTTAATTTCTCCAAAAATGAGTCATCACTTTTTAACCTATACGCGTCTCTTGAAATAAATTCCAGTTGCATTCCACAATTTTGAGCGAAAATTAATGTTGGATTCTCTGAGATTTTACTTTCTAATTCCTCACCACGGATAATCCCGATGGTTTTAAATCCTTTTTCTTTTCCCGCATAAGCCACAGCGGCAATATGATTGGAAAAAGCACCTCCAAAAGTAAGCAATGTGGTCTGCTCGTTTTTTTTGGCTTCAAGCAAATTGTATTTCAGTTTTCTAAACTTATTTCCGGAAACAAAAGGATGGATCAAATCTTCTCGTTTGATGGTTACTGAAATAGAGTGCGGAAATGCTGTAATTACCTTTTGATTCAAACGAATATTTTTTAACACAAAGGTAAATTTATATATAAAAAAATGCAACCTTTATAGATCGCATTTTGTATTAATTCTTTTCAAAAGGATTTAATTTTTAATTATAATTTTCTGACCCACCTCTATTTTGTCTTTTGTGGCTAATTTTACGATGTAAATTCCATCGCGAAGACCCGCAGTAGAAAACGCATAGCTTGCATTAACTCCCAAATTTTCTTTTTTAAAAATCAATTTTCCGGCGACATCATATAAACTGCAGGCAGCGAGATCCAATAACATGGGATTACTGATTTTTAGATCTTTTGCAGAATTGTTTTGATAAATTACAAAATCTTTACGCACTGCCTCTTCGACACCTAAACTGGAATTGTTTTTAAAGGTAATTTCAAACTGTGTATTATTGACACCAGCCGGAAGTGACAATTCATGGAAATCGTTCTTGATATCAAAATATCTGTCCGATTTCTTATCATGCAGATAAATGTTTGCTACCTCTGGAAGATTTAAAATTTCATTAACTGTGATTTTATAATTGGCTGATTTATCATTTCTAAAACCTAAGGGGATTTTTTTATCACTATCAAAACGGATTGCATTGATAATGAACTCAGAATCCTCTAGTACAAAATAAACATCTGCCGGAGTACTATCACTAGAAGAAATGGCATCCATAGCCCGATCAATTCCATCAGTAGCTTCGGGAATCAATGCCAATGCTAATTGACGCACACCATGGTCGTTCATCAAGGTATTGAATCTGATTTGTGGCGTTGTAACTAAATCTAGCGATGTGTAATCAAATCCGGATTGCTTTTGAGTCATCAAACCAATATTTTTTTTTGTTTTAGAAACACCCGTTATTCTCGTACGGGCTTGATTACTTACCGTTTCTTTAACAAATCTCCTATAACTATTTTTCATCTCAACAAAACCGTTTGCTAATCCCCCAATCAAAAAACCTTGTCCTATTGGAGAAAAACGTCTCTGATAATTCCCTCCGGTTACGCCTGCTGCGCCTTCATTACCAGAACCGTCATACGAATTAAAAGTAGCTGGAACATAAATTCCGGCACTTCCTAATGCACCCGGGGAAAAAGCACCATAACCCCCTTTGTAATCCGCTATATAATGTGAATTCACTGTGGCGTCTTGTTCCCAAAAATAGGCTATTCCGGTACAATTTGTTTCTGCCAGCAAAAAGGCTGATAAATCAATTGCGGATGGATACGGATTTCCTGTCAATGTAAATTGTTCCACTGCAACGGGTATTGCTATTGTTCCGTCATTTGGTTTTCCTCTAAAATCATATCGCTGTTGACTTCCGGGATTATTTTGAACGCCATTTACAGTAAAGCCATTTGTACCTGATGTTCCTTTCATTGTAAATCCTTCTCCTGCGTTCAGACCGAAACTGGCTCCCACTCGTACCCAATTCGAATAACCTGATGACGCTATTAATTTATAGACCCAATAGGGTGCAATTGCTAACGGATTCGCCGTTCCATTATAATTACTCATTGACAATATTGCCGGCTCTTTGAAAGCAATCAAACCATCAACATCCTTAAGTTGAGTCACCCCAAAAGGAGAATTTCCGGCGGTGACACTTGTTTGTCCCACAGGCGAACACCAATAGTCATATTGAAAATTATTAGTTGTCCCTTCCTGAAATACGGACAAACTTCCTAATCCTTGATTTGTTCCTGCTGCAGTTGTCCCTTGTATCAACTGCCCATTTTCCCTTAAATAAAAATTACTGTTGACCGCATTTAGTTCTAATTGTTGGTTAATGAAAACAACCTCATTATTGACAAAAACATAACTATTAGGACTCACATACATTTGAGCACTCATGTTGTTTTGCAAAAAAATTATCGCAAAAATTGCCACTATCTGTTTAAGTCTTGCTGCGTTCATAAGCATATATGTTAAGTTGTTTTTCTATATTATTTTTTCTAAAACGATAGTCAAAATATATCCTATTAAAAAATCTTGCTTGCATAATAAAACTACAAATCAGTTTTTTCAATACCATAACATGAAATTTTCTCTAAAAACGAGTAAAATTACAAAAAAACAGGATCTTTATTTGACTAAGTACCAATAAAAAGTATTTAAAATTCGTTTAACTAATTATACCTATTGTTTAAATAAGTTATTCCTTTCAAAAAAATAAAATTAAAAATAAACAAAATTAAAACAATACAAAACTCTCCAAAGTAAGTAATGACTAAAATTTAATGTCGTATTTTAATAAAATACTAAATTTCTTTGCCACAGATTTCACAGATTACCACAGATTAATTCGTTATGTAATTTTAAAATCTTTTTAATCCTTACAATCTGTGGCAAAAACTCTTTTTAATAATTGCGACAATATATCTTTCTTGCTACTTATTATAAAAAAAATCATTTTTCAGTAGTTCAATCCCTTTTATTTAATAAAAAAACCCGCCGTTTAAAATAAAAAGAAACATTAAAACAAAAAAACTGGCCGATAGATCATAAATATTTAAAAAACCGTAAAAAAGTCGTCTTTTAAGGTATTGAAAATTCCTCTCATGAGCATACGCCTCTCTTTCAAAACTACTATTTCTGTAAGCCAAATTTGCATTTTTATACCGAACCAATCGAAAACAATATTCTAACAGATACCAAGAAAAAGAGGAATAATTAATAATTCTAATTGCTGGCGCAAATGAATTTTTTCATGATTAATTAAACTGATATTTGTTTTATCTTCTTGCTATTGTACCACAGCAAATGGGAATACCGCTAATCCACTGTATCCTTTTGGAATTAAATATTTAGAAACAATCAGAAACATTCGCTATAAAATTATAAATTTGTACTACTAAAGTGGTCCTTTTTAATGAAAAAGCGCAATCGTTTGAATCCCAATTTAGCAATTGAACGAAATCGAATGACGCCTGCAATCGCACAATACCAAATATGATGGACCAAAATACTGAAAATAAATTAATAGAAGGGGAAGATTTCTATTACACACCCGAAGGCTATAAATGTTTTACTGAAAAATACCATTTAAAACGGGGTTATTGCTGTAAAAGTGGCTGTCGCCATTGTCCGTATAAAAGCCCGCTAACACCCAAAGGGGAAAAAAGAAGAGATTATGAATAATAAAAGCCTACATTACCATGACTAATTCACCTCACATAACTCCTACCACGATTCCGATTTCAGAAACTAGGACCTCTTTTCAAGAACAAATACAACAAGGAATCCCATCGGTTTTACCAAAACCAAAACCATACGATATGGACATCAATCACGCACCTAAGCGTAAAGAAATCCTTTCGAATGAAGAAAAAAAATTAGCCCTTCGTAATGCTTTGCGTTATTTTGAACCAAAACATCATAAAGAGCTAATAAAAGAATTTCGACAAGAATTAGAAATATACGGCCGTATTTATATGTATCGCTTTCGTCCCGATTATGAAATGCGTGCGCGTCCAATAAATGAATATCCTGGAAAAAGCGAACAGGCCAAAGCAATTATGCTGATGATTCAAAACAATCTGGATTACGCCGTGGCACAACATCCGCACGAATTGATAACCTATGGCGGCAATGGAGCTGTATTCCAAAACTGGGCACAGTATTTATTGACGATGCAATACTTATCAGAAATGACCGATGAGCAAACATTGACGATGTATTCCGGGCATCCAATGGGATTATTTCCCTCGCACAAAGAAGCGCCACGAGTTGTAGTAACAAACGGCATGGTAATCCCTAATTATTCTAAACCGGATGATTGGGAAAAAATGAATGCTTTAGGCGTTTCTCAATACGGCCAAATGACCGCCGGAAGTTACATGTATATTGGCCCGCAAGGAATTGTACACGGAACAACTATCACGGTTTTGAATGGTTTTCGTAAAATAAAACGCAGTCCAAAGGGCGGATTATTTGTTACTTCTGGTTTGGGCGGCATGTCTGGCGCACAACCTAAAGCCGGAAATATTGCCGGTTGTATCACCGTTTGTGCCGAAGTAAACCCTAAAATTACACATATTCGCCACAGTCAAGGATGGATTAATGAAGTGATTGAAAATATTGATGCGCTGGTAAAAAGAGTCGCTTTGGCGCAAGCCAATAATGAAATTGTGTCCATCGGATATCTTGGAAATGTGGTTGAGGTTTGGGAAAAATTTGACCAGGAAAACATCCATATTGATTTAGGATCAGATCAGACTTCGCTACACAATCCTTGGGCAGGTGGCTATTATCCTGCTGATATTTCCTTTGAAGAAGCCAATGAAATGATGGCATCAACTCCTGATTTATTTAAAACAAAAGTACAAGAAACATTACGACGTCATACGACAGCAATCAATAAACACACTGCCAAAGGAACGTATTTCTTTGATTATGGAAATGCTTTCTTACTGGAAGCTTCCCGTGCCGGTGCAGATGTCATGGCAGAGAATCACATCGATTTCAGATATCCGAGTTATGTACAGGATATCATGGGACCCATGTGTTTTGATTACGGTTTTGGCCCTTTCCGATGGGTTTGTGCTTCGGGAAAACCAGAAGATTTAGCCAAAACAGATGTAATTGCTTGCCAGGTTTTGGAAGAAATGTCCAAAACAGCTCCCGAAGAAATTCAGCAACAAATACAAGACAATATTCATTGGATAAAAGGCGCACAAGAAAACAAATTGGTTGTAGGCTCACAAGCACGAATCCTTTATGCAGATGCTGAAGGACGCGTAAATATTGCCGAAGCTTTCAATCAGGCTATTGCCAAAGGCGAAATAGAAACCGTAATTTTAGGTCGCGATCACCATGATGTTTCCGGCACCGATTCTCCATACAGAGAGACTTCTAACGTTTATGATGGCTCAAGATTTACCGCTGATATGGCGATACAAAACGTCATTGGAGACAGCTTTCGTGGCGCCACTTGGGTATCTATTCACAATGGCGGTGGCGTGGGCTGGGGAGAGGTAATAAACGGCGGATTTGGTATGGTTCTTGATGGTTCAAAGGAAGCGTCAAGACGTTTAGCATCAATGCTTTTCTGGGATGTCAACAACGGAATTTCCAGAAGAAGCTGGGCTAGAAATGAAGGAGCAGTATTTGCTATAAAAAGAGCGATGCAAACACAACCTTTATTGAAAGTAACCATCCCTAATACAGTCGCTGACAATTTGTTGGATTTTTAAAAATTTGAACGTATCTTTAATAAACATTTAGTAATCAAAAAAAACAGGTCATGAAAGCAATTAAACTCCTTCTCGCATTTCTACTTTTAGTATTTGCCTCTTGCGCTTCCGTAAAAGTATATTCTGATTATGATAATAATGTCGATTTTACTCCATACAAAACGTATGCTTTTCATAAAAAAGGCATCGATCGAGTTGAAATATCAGAATTGGACAAAAAAAGAATACTCAATGCCATAGATCGAGAATTAAGCAAAAAAGGAATGACCAAAAGTGAAAATCCAGATTTGCTGATTAATATATTAACTAAAGAAAGAGAACGCACTGACGTAAATCAGTTCAACGCAGGATGGGGTTACGGATGGGGTTGGGGATGGAATCCTTACTTTTGGGGAGGCCGCAGCAGTTTTGTTTCCTCATCAACAGAAGGGACATTGTATATTGATTTAATTGATGCCAAGAAAAAAGAATTGGTTTGGCAAGGCGAAGGAGTTGGTTATTTGACCGAAACCCGAAGTGAAAAAGAAAAACAAATCAACGAATTTGTGGCAAAAATTCTTGAACAATTTCCGCCCAAAGTAAAATAGTTTACCATCACATTTCAACATAAAAGCCTACCTTTGCGTAGGCTTTTTTTATACCTAATTATGGCACAATTTAACGACATTTCCACATTCGAAGATATCAAATTACTAGTGAATACTTTTTATTCTAAAGTTCAAAAAGACGAATTTATCGGACCCATATTCAACGAAAAAATAGGCAATCGCTGGCCGGAACATTTAGAAAAAATGTATCGCTTTTGGCAAACTATTTTACTTGAAGTGCATTCTTATTCCGGAAGTCCATTTCCACCACACAAACAATTACCGGTCGCCAAAGAACATTTTGACCGCTGGATGCAAATTTTCACTGAAACAACTGACAACTTATTTTCTGGTCCATTAGCCGACGAAGCTAAACTTCGGGCAAAAAATATGGCTGAAATGTTTAATTACAAAATTGACTACTTCCGCAATCTTGAGAAAAATCAAACGAACAATTCATAGTTTTTAAAGTGGGTTCAATCCAAAATATGTTCCTTTTTGCAAACAGCAACAAATTATTTTATGCGCAATTTATTATTACTTGTCGTTTTACAAGCTTCCCTCCTTTCTTGTTCCAATTTAAAGCAAACAGCTGACAACAAGTCAACCCCAAGTTTAAAACTAATCAGTTCCATTGAAATTCCTTTTGAGGAAACGTTTCAAAACACAAAAGTGGGCGGATTGTCCGGAATCGATTATGATGCCAAGAATGATTTGTATTATTTGATCAGTGACGATAGATCCATGTTTAACAATTCAAGATTTTATACGGCAAAAATTCATTTGCTCGAAAATAAAGCTGAACGTATTGATTTCCAAAGTATCACCACTTTAAAAAATGCAACTGGGAAAGCGTTTGGCAATTGGAATACCATGCCAACTACTTCCGCAGACCCGGAAGACATCCGATTCAATCCAATAACGAACACTTTGGTTTGGAGTAGCGAAGGCGCTCGAGTGCTAACAGCAGATAAGGAAGTTTTACAAGATCCTTCTCTAAATTTCATGAATTTAAAAGGTGATTTTCTAGGCAATGTCACCTTACCGGAAAATTTAAAAATGCAGAAACTGGAAAAAGGTCCGCGAAACAACGGCACTTTAGAAGGAATTACTTTTGACAAAAACTATAAAAATGTCTATACCAATATTGAAGAACCATTATTTGAAGATGGCGACCAAGCCAATACCAGCAAAGGCGGTTTGATTCGGTTGTATCAATTTGATGTCAAAACAAAAAAGAACACCGCTCAATACGGCTATAAACTGGAACCTATTGCTCGTGAGCCTAATCCGAAAGGGGCATTTGGTGTAAATGGCGTTTCGGCAATTCAGTATTATGATAAAAATCAATTACTGGTAGTGGAACGCTCCTATTCTACCGGAACGCAAGCCTGCACGATAAAAGTATTTTTGTGTGACCTGAAAAAAGCAACTAATATAAAAAATTACAGCTCTTTGCAAAATCAAAAATTCGAATTGGCTTCTAAAAAACTGGTCCTTAACATGGATGATTTGGGGATTTTTATTGATAATATCGAAGGACTTACTTTTGGTCCAAAATTGGCAAATGGTAATCAATCTATTATTTTCATTTCAGATAATAATTTTTCAGATAAACAAAAAACGCAGGTTTTGGTGTTTGAGTTGGCGAAGAAGTAAATCCAAAAAATAGCTATCAATCCTCTATCCAGTTCGCCAAAGAACATATTCAGTACCAACAAAAATGAGAATGCACAATGTTTAATTTAGCGGAAGTCAATGAAACATAATTGGAGAATGTTTGAAATTATACTATCTGGAATTCAGATTTGCCTCGGTATTTTAATATGGTTTTTTGTCTATTTAACTTGCAATCAATATTATACTTTTTTGTGGAAAAATCCATTAATGGACCATCATAGCATTGTTCAAATGGCTGTCAGAAAAAATATAACTTTAGTAATTCTATCACTTATTGCTATTTCATCAGCAATACTTTTAATCAAAAACTTATCTCAAGGGGCTGGGTGATGAGTGTTATAACTTGGATTATGCTTATAATAACATTGATAATTAACTCCTATCGATTAAACCAAAGCAATCCTAATGAGTTAGATTTAATTTCTATATTTATTATAGGAATAATTACATTTGTTTTTATAGCTATTGTATTCGCATTAAATAATATAGAATTCAAACGGAAATACAGCCCAACCATAAAAAACTGGATTTTCATAGCAATTTCTATTGTTGTACTGACAGCTTTAAAATCTTTATAAGCTTAAGCGAGAGTGTGACGAACTGAGCAGACTTTGTGCGCGGAATGTATTGATGAGATTGCTTCGTTCCTCGCAATGACTAAATGGACAAAAATCATCATAAATGTCAAAATCTCTAATTAATCCCCAACTCCTCTAACCCCGATTGCAATGAAAAGCTTTTTGTGAAAGCCGTTTTGATTTTTCTTGTTTATAAAAAGCGACTCCTCTCCCCAACCCTCTCCAAAGGAAAGGGAGAAAAGAGGAATACCCCTTTTTATTTCTCCTGCCGGAACATTAGAAAAACAAACGGGTTTGCAAAAACTTGCAATGAAAAGCGGGAAATCGCTCCTGAAATTCGTACTTTTGCAGTAGAACTACAACGTTTTCGATATGAACTCAACTATAGAAAGCAATCCGTTATTAGACCGATTGCCAAAGCACTTAAAACAATTCATTAAGCCTCAGGATTATAGCGATTATACGCCCATAAATCAAGCGGTTTGGCGTTATGTGATGCGCAAAAATGTAGCTTATTTATCAAAAGTGGCGCATAGTTCCTACCTAGAAGGATTAAAAAAAACAGGAATTGAGATTGATAATATTCCGAGTATGTACGGTATGAACCGCATTCTGACTGAAATAGGCTGGGCGGCGGTTGCGGTAGATGGATTTATTCCGCCCAATGCTTTCATGGAATTTCAGGCCTATAATGTGCTTGTAATTGCTTCTGACATTCGCCAACTTGAACATATAGAATACACGCCCGCACCAGATATTATTCACGAAGGTGCAGGTCATGCTCCCATAATTGCTAATCCGGAATATGCGGAATATTTACGCCGTTTTGGCGAAATAGGCTGTAAAGCGCTCTCTTCACATAAGGATTATGAAATGTATGAAGCCATCCGACTGCTTTCCATCGTAAAAGAAGCTGAGGGAACTCCCCAAGCTGTTATTGATGCTGCCGAAAAAGCGGTAGAAGATTTGCAAAACAATATGGGTGAATTATCAGAAATGGCGCAAATTAGAAACCTGCATTGGTGGACTGTTGAATACGGTCTCATTGGAACCGTAGAAAATCCTAAAATTTATGGTGCCGGTTTGTTATCTTCAATAGGCGAAAGTGCGCACTGCATGACAAACGAGGTAAAGAAAATCCCGTACGACCTATCAGCAGCAAACCAGAGTTTTGACATCACAAAATTGCAACCGCAACTTTATGTCACACCAACATTTGCTTATTTAAACCTAATTTTAGAGGAATTTGCCAATAAAATGGCACTTAGAACGGGCGGTTTATCCGGAATAGAAAAACTGATAGACTCAAATGCTCTGGGAACAATTGAATTGAGTACAGGCTTGCAAATTTCTGGAATTTTCAGTTCCGTAATTGCACACGAAGGCAAGCCTATTTATATACAAACCATCGGAAAAACGGCTTTAGCTTCTCGCCAAAAAGAACTGGTTGGTCATGGAACTTTGACACATCCTGAGGGTTTTGGAAGTCCTATTGGGAAGCTGGAAGGAATCAATCTGGCAATTGAAGACATGAGTCCAAAAGATTTGAATGACTACGATATATTGGAATCGAAAACGGTCAAACTGGAGTTTGAAGGTGGCATCACTGTTGAAGGTGAAATCATAACCGGCTCCAGAAACTTACAAGGCGAAATTATTTTGATTCGCTTTAAAAACTGTACTGTGTCACACGGAGAAACGATTTTGTTTCAACCAGAATGGGGCATTTATGATATGGCTGTGGGTAAAAAAGTGATTTCGGCTTTTTCAGGCCCTGCAGATGTGAATAGTTTTGATTTGATTTCGCATCTTCCCGCGAGCAAAACCATTAAAGCGAAACATACCGCAGAACGTGATGATTTAGAGGTTTTGTACCAAACTGTTAGAAATAGTAGAGAAACCAGGGATACAGAAACTCCCTTGAAGCCTATATTCGAAAATTTACGAACCAATCACCCAAAGGATTGGTTACTAGCTGTTGAAATCACAGAGCTGCTAAAAGAAAGAAATGAAATTAAATTATTACAGGAAATATTGGTTTATCTCGATCAATTAAAACAAAAAAGACCTGAAGTAGCGCATTTGATTACTGGTGGTTTGGATTTAATCTTTGACAAAGAGAAAGCTTAGTTTTCCAATTTAGGTTTGTCAAATCGAGCGCAGTCGAGATTTTTCAATAGGCTTAAACAGCTATAAAAATGGTTTCGACTGCGCTCAACCTGACAAAAAAACTATTATAATTTTATTTTTTGTCCAAAATCTTTTTCGCTTTCGATTACTTTTCCTTCGTATTGTAATTTCCAGCCCATTGAATTACTCAAAATTAATATTTTGGACAATTCGCTGATTAATCGGTTTTGAGCATTGGTTTTCAGTGAAGACTTTTCTATTTTCTTGGCGAGATTTGCTTTGACCGATTTATTGATCTTATTATAATCATCTCCCGTAAACGGATTCAGCTTGCTTTGTTCTACGTTATAAAACTGAATATCTGGACTTATTTTTATTTCTTCTTTTGGAATACTGACAATAGTGATGGTTTTATTTTTTTCATCTATTTCATATTTCATTTGGCGCAAATCATAAGCAACTGTAACATCAGCATTGACTATTACCAATGCTTTTTTCTCAAAAGAAAGCATATCCAACAAATATTTTTGCTGATTTTTATAGGTAATCACTTCGGAGAAATGACCTTCAGTAACTACTAATTTTCCAACATTTAGAATTTGTTGCTGAATGAGATTTGTGTTGTACTGGATATCTTCATCGTCGTTTTTCTTAAAATCGCAGTATTTGAATAATAAAAATATTCCCCCGATAACTACTATTGCAATACCTATTCTTCTTAACATAATTAAAATTTCATAAATGAATATTCTGATTCCAATTTAGTGATTTTTTCTCTGACTTTAGACTCAAATTTTAAATGACTTTCAGATTTCGGATTAAAAGGCTTGTGCGAAAGACTTTTTTGAATAGTTGAAACTTCATCCATTGTAGCAAAAGCAGTTTCAGAAATTGTAGTTTCCTTGAAACGTTTCCAAATATAATCGATTGCCACTGGATTGGGATGCAACATATCTTCAGTATAAAAACGGTAATCTCGAAGTTCATCCATCATGATTTCGTAGCTGGGAAAGTAATTTATAGTCGAAAGTCGAAAATCAAAAGTCCCATGAAGCGCACTAATTATATTGGCTTTGCTCCATTGATTTTCGACAAAACCATCTTTGATGTGACGCACTGGAGAAACGGTAAAAATAATGGTGCAACTAGGATTTACAACATGAATTAATTTCAGTGTCTTTACTATACTTTCTTCTATTTCTTCAACAGAAAGTAATTCTTTCTGAAACAGCTTTTGCGGTACTTTATGACAATTAGCCACAACACAATTGCTTTCTATATTTCGATATACCCACGAAGTTCCGTAAGTAATAATAATATGGGAAACATGCTGCAATTGCAGTTTTGTAGCTATCAGCATTGCATTTAAAGATGCTAACAATTCCTCTTTACTAGAACTGCTTAAATCCGAATGCACATCAAAACAATGCCAGCGTTCGTTGTAAAAAAAAATGTCGCTTTCTGTAAATTGCTTTCCGGAAACAGCAAAATCAACTAGTTTTTCAATCGCTATAGGATGAAACAAAATGCCAAATGGATTACAACTATTTTGAAATTTAAAATAGTCCAGTTTCTGCGCCATATTTACCGCAAAACAAGAACCTAAAGAAATAATTTTAGAAGTATAATCAATAGGAAACTTACTTTTAGGAATGGGAACTTGGGTTCTGAAATTCATATTTATTTCTCGCAAAGCCGCATAGGTTAAAGGTTATTTACAATTCTTGTAATTCCTGTTTTAATTGGTGGTTCGTTGAAATTAATTAACAAGCCAAATTTCATTCCTGTAATTTTCAGTTACGTTTAAAGTTGTATTGGATGAACATTAGCAATTTGTTCAACTGATTTTATTTCTAAAATAACTTTATTTTCTATGATCAAGCCAGTTCTGAATCCAATATCTAATTTTACTTAATCCCAGACAACGGGAAGTGGTTTTTGACTTTCAACTAGTAGTCCTCTTTTCGTTAACTCATAAAACAAAACAACTTCATAAACTGATTCTAATAACCCTGGACCAAACTTAATGTGCATCTTTTAACAAACATCAATAACAATTTTTGAAATCTCGTTTTCAGTCATTTTTTTATTTCTCGCCAATATATTAAAAAAATTACGATATAATTACTTTACAAACTCAATTGCTTTTTCTAAAGCTTGCTGAATTCCTGCGACATTCTTCCCTCCTGCTGTTGCAAAAAATGGTTGTCCTCCGCCTCCACCTTGGATAAATTTACCCAATTCACGAACCACTTGTCCTGCATTTAGGTTTTTCTCCGCAACTAATTCTTTAGAAATATAACAGGTCAACATTGGTTTTTCTCCAGAAGCTTCGGGATTCACTGTAGCCAAAACTAGAAACAAGTTATTTCCTAAATTTCCTAATTCGTACGCCAAATCTTTTGCTCCCTCCGGATTCAAATCGACTTGTTTTGCCAAGAATTGAACGCCATTAATTTCCTGTATCTCAGCGATTAAACTCACTTTAATATTTTTGACTTTATCTTTTACCAAAAACTCAATTTGCTTAGTCAATTTGACATTTTCTTCTTGCATCGAATGAACGGCTTTCAGAATATCCTGAGGATTTTTTAAGGCTATTTTTACTTCATTCAATGTGCTTTCATGCGAAGCAAAATGTGCTTTTACCGCATCACTTGTAATCGCTTCTACACGACGAATTCCTGCAGCAACCGCTCCTTCTGAAACGATTTTGAAATGCCAGATTTCAGCTGTATTTTTCACGTGGATTCCACCGCATAATTCCATGCTTTCGCCAAATTTGATTGCCCGAACCTCATCTCCATATTTCTCTCCAAAAAGTGCCATCGCTCCTTCTTGAACTGCTTGCGCAAAAGGAATATTTCTTCTTTCAATTAGTGGTAATTGCTCTTGAATTCTTGCATTTACAAAATCTTCCACTTGCTGCAATTCGGTTTCCGTCATTTTAGCAAAATGAGAAAAGTCAAAACGCAAGTAGTTTGGATTTACTAGCGAACCTTTTTGTTCTACGTGTGTTCCAAGAATACTTCTCAAGGCTTGGTGCATTAGATGTGTCGCCGAGTGATTTCTGGAAGACAAACTTCTCAAATCTTGATTTACTTTGGCTACAAAACCAGCATTTATATTTTCCGGTAATTTTTTTGCAAGATGTAAAATCAGGTTGTTTTCTTTTTTCGTATCGATGATTTCGATAGTTTCATTTGCAGACCCGAGCGTTAGCGAACTGGCGGAGCAAACTAACGTTCCTTTATCACCCACTTGTCCTCCACCCTCTGGATAGAACGGGGTCTTGTCTAAAACGATTTGGTATAAAACACCATCTTTTTTACTGTCTACTTTACGAATGCGAGTGATTTTTACGTCACTTTCTGATTGGTCGTAGCCTACGAATGTTTCTACATTTCCTGGGACTAATAGCAACCAGTCTTCGGTAGAAACTTCCGATGCCGCACGGGAACGTTTTTTTTGTTCTTGCATGGCGGCGTTAAAACCAGCTTCGTCCAGTTCGAATCCTTTTTCTCGAAGAATTAATGCGGTCAAGTCAATTGGAAATCCAAACGTATCATACAATTCAAACGCTTTTATTCCAGAAACTGTTGAACCTTTAGTTTCGGCAACCACATTTTCTAATAATTGCAATCCTTGGTCTAATGTTCTCAAGAACGATACTTCTTCTTCCCGAATTACATTCGTAACCAATTGTTGTTGCGATTTGATTTCCGGAAAAAACTCTCCCATTTGATTCGCTAAAACAGTAACTAATTGATTGATGAACGGTTCTTTTATATTAAGAAACGTAAATCCGTACCGAATGGCACGACGCAAAATTCTACGAATTACGTAACCAGCACCTGTGTTTGATGGCAATTGTCCATCGGCAATAGCAAATGCAACCGCACGAACGTGATCGACTACTACCCGAATAGCGATATTTATTTTTTCCTCATCTGCATTCGGTACGGACAAGTCTCGACTTGTACCTACGGAATTTGATGTGTATTTTAATCCTGTAATTTGCTCTACTTTTTCGATAAGTGGCATAAACACATCCGTATCATAATTGGATGTTTTTCCTTGTAATGCCATACACAAACGCTCAAATCCCATTCCGGTATCAACGTGTTTTGCTGGCAATTTTTCCAGAGAACCATCGGCTTTACGGTTGAACTCCATGAATACATTGTTCCAGATTTCCACTACTTGGGGATGATCATTGTTAACCAAACTTTTTCCTGAAACTAAGGCTTTTTCTGCTGCAGAACGAATATCAACGTGAATTTCTGAACACGGCCCGCAAGGTCCTTGGTCTCCCATTTCCCAGAAATTGTCTTTCTTGTTTCCAAGAATGATACGGTCTTCGTCAATTAATGCCGCCCAAATATCCCAAGCTTCCTGATCGAATGGTACGTTTTCACTTGGATTACCTTCAAAAACGGATACGTATAAGTTTTCTTTTGGAATTTTATAGACTTCTGTCAAAAGTTCCCATGCCCAGTTGATAGCTTCTTTCTTGAAATAATCTCCAAAAGACCAGTTCCCCAGCATTTCAAACATGGTGTGATGGTAGGTATCAAAACCTACATCTTCCAGATCATTATGTTTTCCTGAAACACGAAGGCATTTTTGCGTATCAGCAATTCTGTTGCTTTTTGGAGTTCCGTTACCTAAAAAATATTCTTTGAACTGGGCCATCCCTGAATTGTTGAACATTAGTGTTGGATCATCCTTGAGAACTATGGGTGCCGATGGAACGATTAAGTGTCCCTTTGATGCGAAAAAATCCAAAAATTGTTTGCGTACGTCTTGTGATTTCATTTTTTTATTTAAATATTTAAAGATTCAAAAATTTAAAGATTAGTTAGAATTGAATTTTTCAATCTTTTAATCATTAAATCTTTTAATTTCTTTTGCCCCAGATAGTAGTGAAAAGCTTCGAGATTTATACATTTATTTTTTCTTGAGGTGGCAGAGCGACCGAAGGAAGCTCCTGCTAGCTCATTAGAAAAAAAATTTATAAACGAGAACTTGCAACAAATAGCTGGAATAGGCACATTATTTTATTTATTATTGAAAAAAGGGTGTAACAAATGAAACATTTCTTAAATTTGTTCGTCTAACCTTTTACAGTGTGCAAAAATAGGGTATTTTAAAATATGTCGAAAGTAAAATATTATTACGATTCTGAAAATTTAGCGTATAGGAAAATAAAAACTCGAAAAAGAAGAAAATTTGGTGTTATCATTCTGTTTTTGCTGGCCTCGATATTATTTGGTTTTTTGAGTTTTATTGTATTATTGAACACCCCTTATTTTGAAACGCCTAAAGATCGGTTGCAGGCTCGTGAAATTGAAAATTTAAGATTGAATTATGCGATTTTAAATAAAAAAATGGATCAGGTAAATAGCGTAGTTGAGGCTCTTGAAGAGAGAGATAATAATTTGTATCGGGTATATTTTAATAAAACAGCAATTCCTGACTCTGTCCGGAAAGCGGGATTACCGGGAATAAACAGGTATAAAGTACTAGAGGGATATGACAATTCCCAGTTGGTACTGAATACCACCAAAAGAATTGATGTATTAAGTAAGGAACTCGCCATTCAATCCAAATCACTGGATGTCATTTTGAAAATGGCAGATGCTAAAAGTGATTTTTTGTCTGCCATTCCTGCCATTCAGCCAGTGCGAAATGAAAATTTAAAACGACTGGCATCTGGTTTTGGTTATCGAACAGATCCGTTTACAAAAGTAAGAAAAATGCATGAGGGAATGGACTTTACCGCCAAAACAGGAACTCCAATTTATGCCACTGGAGACGGAATTGTAATAACCGCCGACAATAGGGCCTCTGGATATGGAAATCATATTGTAATTCGGCATGGATTTGGATACGTAACATTATACGCGCATTTGAGTAAATATAAAATACGAGCTGGACAGCGTGTAAAACGCGGAGATGTAATAGGATATGTGGGAAGTACCGGAAGATCTGAAGCACCGCACTTGCATTATGAAGTTCATAAAGATAACAAAGTGGTAAATCCGCTTAATTTTTATTATGGAAACATTTCGGCAGTAGAGTATGTTGCTATAGCACAATTAGCGAATCAAGAGAATCAATCGCTAGATTAATCCTTTAACAAAGTGTTCAGTATTCAGTCGTAACAGTTTATAAAAGAAGTGTTCAGAAAAGATTAAAATAAAAAATATGCACATTGAACTTTCTAAAGATAAAAGATATTATAGCATTGGCGAAGTAGCCAAAGCATTTGACGTGAACGCCTCGCTGATACGTTTTTGGGACAATGAATTTGATATTTTGAAACCAAAAAAAAATGCCAAGGGCAATCGCATGTTTACACCCGAGGATATCACTAATTTGCAATTGATTTATCATTTAGTCAAGGAAAGAGGTTTTACGCTGGAAGGGGCTAAAACCCATTTGAAGGAAGGACAAAAGAAGGCTTTGGATAATTTTGAAATAATCCGGAAATTAGAAACGATACGCACACAATTAACAAATATTAAAAACGAATTGTAATCCCAAAACAAAACAGGGATCCTACCATTTACAATTAAAATTAAACAACAAACATTAAATTAAACAAAGATGAAAAGATTTTTGCCTTGGATTATCGTAGGAGTTATTATTATTGGTATGTACAGCTGGATTAAAGGGATTAATAATACTGCGGTAACAATGAACCAAACAGTAGAACAATCATGGGGAGATGTGCAAACGGCGTACCAAAGAAGAAATGACCTGATTGGAAATCTAGTAAATACTGTAAAAGGTGCTGCTGATTTTGAAAGAAGTACCTTGACTGCTGTTATTGAGGCACGTGCCAAAGCTACCTCAACTACTATTGACCCAACGAACATCACACCGGAAAAATTAGCTGAATTCAACAAAGCACAAAGTGGTGTTAGTAGTTCTTTGTCTCGATTGTTAGTATCAGTAGAGCGCTATCCTGAGCTGAAAGCCAACCAGAATTTCTTGAAATTACAAGATGAATTAGCTAGCACAGAAAATCAAATTCTAACAGCAAGAACACGTTTTAACGAAGCAGTTAAACCTTATAATTCACACATTAAAACGTTTCCAAACAGCTTATTTGCAGGAATGTTTGGATTCAAAGACAAAGCATATTTTACTGCTGTTGAAGGAGCGGATGCACCTGTTGAAGTAAACTTCTAAAATTGGATTATTAGATCTTATATATTTTTATAGGTCAGAATAAATCAAATTTAAATTCAAGAAACAACCTTTTAAAAATTAACGATTTTTGACTTCAGATTTAACATTGCTGAAATCAAAAATCGTTAATCTTAACTCAAAAATATCTCAATGTCAAAAGTAGCAGAATTATTAACCCCGGAAAACGAACAGGAGATTGTTGAAGCTATTCGCATGGCTGAAAAAAACACTTCTGGTGAGATTAGAGTTCACATAGAAAAAACAACTTCCATGGATGCGTATGAACGAGCCAGAGACGTTTTTCATGAACTTAAAATGGATGAAACCGAACTTAAAAATGGTGTTTTAATATATTTAGCTGTTGATGATCACCAATTTGTAATTTGTGGAGACCAAGGCATCAATGATGTTGTTCAAGATGACTTTTGGAATTGTACACGGGATCTAATGGTCGTTCAGTTTAAAACCGGGAATTTCAAGCAAGGACTTATTGACGGAATCACCAGAGCCGGTGAACAATTACAAAGTTATTTTCCTTGGCAAGAGGGAGACACGAATGAATTATCAAACGAAATATCTAAAGGATAATGCTATTACAAAAAAAGAATACCCTAATTTGCCTAAAGTTGTTTGTTTATCTGTTATTTACACAAGTTAGTTTTGCGCAATTAACCATACCTGAAAAACCAACGTTACAAACCTCTGTTTACGATTATGCCAAGGTTTTAAGTGCCACAGAAAAAGCACAATTAGAAGAAAAACTGATTAAATACTCTGACTCTACCACAACGCAAATTGTAGTGATCACTATAGAAAGCCTAAAAGGGGAAGATGTAAGTCAATTAGCTACCCGGTGGGCACAAACTTGGGGAATTGGAGGAACTGCAAAAGAAGACAATGGTGTCATTATTTTACTCTCTAAAACCGAAAGAAAAATTGCAATAAACCCTGGTTATGGTCTAGAAGACAGGCTTACCGCAGGAACTGGTGGAGAAATAATCCGGAATATAATCATTCCAGAATTTAAAAAGGGAACCTATTACAGTGGATTAGACAAAGGAACAGATGCCTTAATTGATGTTTTTAAAGGCAAATACAAAGGTGTTCGCAAACAAACACCAAAAGAAAAAGAATTCCCGATACTGCCTATTATAGTTATCGTGATCGTGATACTGGTATTAATATCCCGAAATAAAGGGGGTGGAAATTCAGGAAATTCCGGTGGCGGAGGTCCAAGTCTACTCGACGTTATTATTTTAAGCAGTCTTGCCGGTGGCAGAGGTGGCGGCGGTTTTGGCGGCGGAGGCTCTTCTGGAGGTGGTTTTGGTGGCGGTTTTGGCGGCGGGGGATTCTCTGGTGGCGGATCAAGTGGTAGTTGGTAGCAATACCGCTTACAGGGATGCGTTTCCAAATTAAGACCTTGCTAACTAAACAATAAGACAGTGATTGATAATCAACTTATAAAAGTAGATTTCTTTTTAAATACCAATAATTTAGCTCATTTTTTTAAAATCTATTGACAGAATAGCAATAATCCAAATTAGTAGCCAAATTAATCAATCAATGATATTACATGCTTTCACATAAAGCCAAATATGCGCTAAAAGCACTGCTGTTTTTAGCGCAACAAGAAGAAACCCATATTTCTCGAACTATCGAAATTGCCGAGGCAGCCTCTATTCCAAAAAAGTTTTTGGAACAGATTCTATTGGATCTTAAACGAGGCCATTTCGTAGGGAGCAAACAAGGGAAATTTGGAGGTTATTATCTTTTAAAATCCAAAAATGACATTACTTTAGCCGATATTCACAGGCTTTTTGATGGTGCAATTGCCCTGCTACCTTGTGCTTCATTGAATTTTTATGAACGTTGTTCTGATTGCGTTAATGAGTCGGAATGCCTACTAAGACACGGATTAATTAGTATTAGAGAAGAAACTTTAAAGGCTATGGAAGGCATCACTATTGCTTCATTGGTAAAAAAATAAAAAAATATTATTTAAACTCTACTAATTTTATAGAATTAATTATATATTTGCCTCGAATTTAAAATATCATTAACAATACAAATTTAAAAATATGAAAACGTACCGAAGTAAGTTTGCTTTTTTGCATAGACGATCCCGCAAAAAACATCTAATTATAAGTACAAAAAAGAACTCTCAAATGATGTGTATGAGTTAGTAAAAAAATTTAAATTAAATTCTACTAATTACATATACTTACTTAACATGAAAATTTATCTAAATAATACCCTTGTAATACTATCCGTTTTAACGTTCTCAATATCATTTGCGCAAAACATTAAAGGTGTAATTACAACAAACCTAAACATACCATTAGAAGCCGCAAATATTGTACTAAAAGAAACAGATTCTAACTCATTTACAGATTCTAGCGGAAAATTTACGATTGACTCGAAAGGAAAATTCCCTTTAACTCTTTTAGTTCAATATGTGGGATATAAAACCTCAGAAATAGAAATTACTTCCTTACCGATATCTACATTACAAATAAATCTTACTGAAGTAAATGTATTGGTCGAGGTGGTCGTTTCTTCAAGACGCCGGATAGAGAAAGTACAAGATGTGCCAATTGCAATCTCCGTAATAACGGGAAAACAGGCAGAACAATCCGGAGCTTTTAACGTTAATCGCATAAAAGAACTTGTCCCATCCGTTCAATTGTATTCATCAAACCCCAGAAATACGGGAATTAATATTCGAAGCTTAGGTTCCCCTTTTGGACTTACAAATGACGGAATCGATCCGGGTGTTGGTTTCTATGTTGATGGTGTTTATTATGCACGTCCAGCCGCCGCCACTTTAGATTTTATCGATGTAGAACAAATTGAGGTATTGCGCGGCCCACAAGGATCACTATTTGGTAAAAACACCACTTCAGGTGCCTTTAACATTACAACACGTAAACCAAGTTTTATTCCAGATGCTACCTTTGAAGTCAGTTACGGAAATTATAACTTTTTGCAAGTTAAAGCTGCGGTTACTGGAGCTTTGAGTTCAAAAATAGCTGGACGGATATCATTTTCAGGAACGCAACGTGACGGTTTAATCCATAATGTTGCGACAGGAAAATCTACCAATACCCTCAATAATCACGGAATTAGGGGACAATTGCTATATACACCTTTTGAAAGAACCAATATTATATTAGCGGCAGATATCACAACGCATCGTCCAGACGGATATGCACAGGTAGTTGCTGGTGTAGCACCTACACAAAGAGCGGCTTACCGACAATTTGATGCAATAATTGCAGATTTGAATTATCAGTTGCCAAGTTCAAATGCGTTTGATCGTAAAATTGACCACGATACACCTTGGCGTTCCGGACAAGATATGGGAGGTATTTCTCTTAATATAGATTCAAAAACTGGCAATGGAACACTTAAATCAATAACTGCTTGGCGTTTTTGGAATTGGGATCCGTCAAACGATAGAGATTATACAGGATTACAAGTATTAGCCAAATCGCAAAATCCTTCTAGACAAACACAGATATCACAAGAGGTTCGGTATGCCAGTATACTTACCTCAAGAATAAATGGTGTTGTAGGTGTCTTTTTTATTGACCAAACATCAAAAACTGATGGTACCGAAGAGTCTGGGAATGCGCAATGGAGATTTTCACAAAGTACCACTAGTAATTTATGGAAAACACCGAGTCTATTTGAAGGATACGGAATAAAAACTACTGCTAAAATTAAGTCATCCAGTGCAGCAGTTTTCGGACAATTGGACTGGGCATTAACAGATCGTTTGCACGTATTAACAGGTTTACGATATAATTATGATAAAAAAGCAGCAGACTACAATCGTAAAACCTACGGAGGACTTCAAACGAATGATCCAGCCTTAATTGCTTTGAAAAAATTAGTTTATACAGAGCAGTCTTTTACCTCTAACACTGATAATACTGACTTTTCTGGAAATGTAACTGTTTTTTTTAAAGCTACTGAAAAGATTAATGTGTATGCTACTTTTGCAAAAAGCTACAAACCAGTTGGAATAAACGTAGCTGGATTACCTACTCTTGCCGGACAACCCATTCTTGAACTTGCAGTAATTAAACCGGAAGAAGTAAATCATTATGAAATTGGAGTAAAAACAGCACCGTTTAAAAACTCAATATTCAATTTTACCTTCTTTAATACCGATATCAAAGATTTTCAAACCAATGTACAGTCCGCTGAATTAGGTGTAAACCGTGGCTATCTTGCCAATGCAGATAAAGTAACGGTAAAAGGGGTAGAATTAGACGCTAGTTTTGTAATCAACAAACATTTAACCATCAATGGAGCAGCGACCTATACAGACGGTAAATATGTCAAATTTACAAATGCACCTCTTCCGTTAGAAGAAACAGGAGCAGCAGTATCCTTTAAAGATGTTTCAGGAACTGCTTTACCTGGTGCTTCAAAATGGGCAGGTTCTTTAGGGGGTGAACTTTCCGATAAAGCAAGATTCTTTGGAAATACAGGAAAAATATTCTTTGGAATTGATTCTTATGCCCGTTCTGAATTCTCTTCTAGTCCATCTGCTTCAAAATATTTAGTCGTTCAGGGTTATGCCTTATTGAATGCTCGTGTAGGTTTCCGTGCAACAGATGGTTTGTCGGTACAATTCTGGGGACGTAACCTTTTCGACAAAGAGTACTACGAACAACTATTACCGGCGGGTGGAAATTCAGGACAATATGCAGGAGTATTAGGTGACCAAAGAACGTACGGTATTACACTTCGTTATTCGTTATAGTAGCACTAAATATAAACAAGAACAACAGCACCAGTAAAACTGAGTTTTGATTGTGCCAGATATGCAAATAAAACTAACCGTATTAATTTTTTTACATTTTTAAACCTTTAATGTTGAACTATTTTGTCCTCAAAAGCAGCATATACTCTGTTTTTTTTGTGCGGCATTTGTAATACAAAAAAACTGCCCCAAAAAAGCGGCTAACTTTTTGAGGGCAGTTTAATATAGATAGGCTCATTGAAAAAACCATTGAAGGTTCTTATTTTTTAATCAACTTCTGACTGTAACTTGTACCATCTTCTAATTTTATAGTTATAATATAAACCCCTTGAACAAGATTACCCGTGTCTACTCTAGATTCGGTAGCTAAGTCCATTTTAGACTCTATTAATTGTCTTCCGTTGATATCAAATATAGATATTACAGCATTCCCTGCGTTTTTATTTGTATTGATAAACACTTCAGAAGTCATCGGGTTAGGATAGATACTGAATAAAGTTTTTGTATTATCAAAAATAGATAAAGAATTACAAGGACCTAGTAAAGGATTAACTTGAAAGTTTTCCACTTGATCATCTCTGCGTGCAGATGTGCCCTGAAGGGCCAAAGCTCCAACACCTCTTCTTGCAAATACTGCACGAATCAAACATTCATTTTTACCTGCATAAAGTGCTGCGTCGGCCTTTATTATTGCATCTCTACCCTCCACAAAACCAACATTATCACAGGTAATCAATTTTAGACCATCCATTACTAATTGGATAGCCATGTTGTTTCCTCCAGTTCCATAATAGATATCTGGGTCAAAACCGTATGTGCCGATAAAAGCCCAATACATATCCCAAATCATAGTTGCCCATACAAAACCAATACCATGAGGCACACTTAATTTAGGACTAGCAATATCAGCGTAAGTGTAATCATTGATTCCCATGTCAGTAGAATAAGGAGAAGGACGTATTCCTGGTCCTTCAGTATTCTGAAATTGTACGTATGTTCCTATTCCTCTTTTTTGACCTTGAGTATCTCCGGTTCTATGAGTCATTACAAGTCCAAAAAAGTCTGACCAACCTTCTCCCATTTGCTCTTCATGGGCTTGACCCAATAAACAGTCAATACGATTCCGGCCTCCTACTAAACGAGTAGATATTCCATGCCCATATTCGTGCGCGATGATCCCTTGATCTAAATCTCCATCTCTGTTGATTAAATTTTCAGCTGGACCTCTGTCAATTAGTCTACCAAAAACGGCTTCTGTCGCCATTTTGTCCAGCAATATCTTTCCATCCTCAAAAGATAAACCTATTGTGGGGATTGTAATCGGTTTATATGGTACACCGCCTCCATTTACTGGACCAGCGCCTGGAGCGTTATTAATCACTATGACACCAATAGCACCATTGTCCTGCGCTATTGTAATTTTATCAACAAACGGACAAATACCGCGGATAACAACAGCAATTTTACCTTTAACTGCAGCCGCACCGGCAGCAGTGTAAGCTGTACATCCATCCCTAGGATCCGGACTCTGTGCTGGTGTACCGGGGGGAGTGGTGTTTGTTCCAAGCCACGGAGTCCCGTCATCTTCTGCAAGTACTAATTTACTATCAAGAGAAGGATTTGCTTCTCTAGGAATAGCTACAAATGGGAAACGAGCTGATGCATATGACTTACGAATATCAGTTGCACTTGGAGCGATCACATCAAGAAATTCTCCAAAAGGAGAAGCACCCCACAAAAACATTTGCATGGTTGGCTCAAATCCATCAATCAACGTACCGAAATTAGCGTTGTTAAGTCCACTACCATCCTGAGCCTCAGCCTGTACTTCATCACCATCCCAATTGTTTACTACACCGTCAATTGCGTTAAATCGGGCGTAAGAGTCTTCTTGAAAATTTCCATTATTTTCGTCAAAACCGTATGCGTATGAAAAATCATGCACGTAATTATTCCATACAAATAAATTAACAACAGCCGCCTTTTGGTAGTTGATTGGTGCCTGGGTCAAATCTAAAGGGTAATCAAAACTTAATGCTCCTGTAGCGCCGTTTTCTGCGGCAAAAGAATTATCATTAGCGGGTGCATTTTTATTACCGCTATCTTCATAAGATTGTGTGTTATTTCCTTTTGTTTTAGTCTCTTTTGCTCCAGCAAAATCATGCCATCCTTGCGGTGAAGGAACAGCGCTTGCAGCTGGTTGAGTGGCAATGTTGGCAGGATTTTGAATTATACTGCGACTACCGTGATTTGGTGTTTCAACACCCATACGAAACGCATTATATTTTGACCCATCCGAAGCAGAAAGAGCTGAATTAGATTTCACTAAAGTAACTTTTTTGCTGTCATTTTTAAAGTTGAATGAAAGCTTATCAGTACCATAGCTATGGGTGTGGTTCTTGTGGCTTCTTGCATCTATTGGAATTGCATCTGTTACAACAGGAACGTCAAAGTTGCAACTGATCATTAAATCAGACTGACTCAAGAGGGCGCCATCTGTAGCATTAATTTTAGTTGACCACCAATGTGAGTCTGGAGCTTTGACAATAATCTCATACGCCAATACATAGCTATTGCTGATGTTCTTAAAATAAGTTAGTGGTGCTTCAAAAGTTGTACTACCCAATTCGGAAGGTAATACATCCTTTTTAGTGGCATAATTCACTACTTCTACTCCAGCAGAACCGTTTAGTCCTAGCTGATTAATTGCTTGTTTAGCTGCTTCAGTTGCAGTTAAACTTGCAGTCCCGCTACTAATGCTTCCCGATATGTTTTTTACGAACATATGCGTAAAGCTAGTAACCACATTGTTTTTTAAAAGCACTGTTGCTGATGTATTAGCAATTTTAATGCCTCCAACTTCTTGTTGTAGGTAAGCAACCAAATACTCCTTATTTTTAAGCGTTCCATAACTAGTTATGGTAAATTGATTGGCATCTGAAGCAGATAAATTTAAACTTGCAAAATTCACAAGCAGATAGTTTTTTATAATATCTTTTTTATCTTGACCATGACTCACGGTGCTCAAGGTTAAAAAAGAACAAAACAAAAAAACAGAGTAAAGGTTTTTCATAAATAGCCGATTTTTAATTACTTAATTCAAATTTACGACGAAAGTAATTTATGAAATTTAATTTTATAAATTTTAGCGTATAATTTGAAATAAAAAACCAATAATTTATATTTAAACATAAAAAAGAATGTAAATAGCAATTTATTGCCCTAAAATAAAAGAAAAAAATATTTTTTAGCAATACCAACAACATATTTGTACACGTTTATAAAAGACAATATTCTGTTATTCAAAATTCTAGTGCTTAAAACTACAAGCTAAACTTACCAATCAGTTTTATTCCTTTTAAAAACAAACTAATGTATAATGTTTTGAAGACTACAAAATGCAATCCACATCTAATGCACCAGCGTTAAAACAGCTATATATTTGGCCACAATCAGTACAAAGAACACAAAACCACTGGTTCTACACCCGAGTTTTTATAAGTTATACCAGCACTATAATAAGGCAAAAATCTGTCTATGAATTACTTACAAAAACATTAATGCACTTAATAATAACCAGACTGTTAGCACCTTATTTTGAATGCACACCAATTTTAAAATATTTTTGTCTTGTCCTGAATAACCGATACAGATTATTAGATAAAAATATTTAATTAAACACTTGCAAAAACGTTTTTGC
>NZ_RYDN01000027.1:0-42535 GCF_003968735.1 Flavobacterium sp. RSP49
CTGCCCAAGACTGAAACTGTTCGCTCAAATCGATTTAAAAGTTCCTCGAAACCCGGAACTTCCCGTTTGGCTTGGTTCAGGATTTTGTTTTCTCTTAAGGAATCGGGGTGCTTTTTTTTGTAGTCATACTATTCTATTTTAGTTATCTTCGTAAGATAATCAAAATCTACAATGGTGCTACCGAAGGTTTAGTTCAACCACTCAGTAATAGCTGAACCAATCAGATTAATGCTAAATCATTTTAAAGAAGTAAAATTAGGAAATCAAGTTTCTATTAAATACAAATTAAGAGGCTACTACAATTCAGGTCATTCCAAATTGTCATTACCTTTAAATATACAAAATCTTAAAGACCACTTTTTAACTTATACTCGAACTGAAAAAATTAATAGTGTACCAACTAAAGTAAAACATCTTCATCATAACGAGCTTACACTTAATGATGCCGAATTAAATGAATTCATCGGATTACTTGAGATTGATATCCATGCTTTTGAATTTGAAAAACAATTTAAAGAAATTATCAGTCTATTTAAGAAGGTCTTTACTTGTACTGACTTTACATCTGAATTTTATTTTTACAACAGCGCTTTAAGAGTTATAAGAGATATTTCAAAAGATTCAAATCAATCAAATAGAAACATTACTAAAGGAGAGTTTCTTAAACGTGTAAATAATTCAAAAATATTATTTAATGAATGGTATGTGGTAATAAAGGGAGAAAAAGCACATTATTCTAATTTAAGAAAGGAATACTTTAGCAACGTGAACATATTATTTAAAGAACGATTTTTCTTATTTGAAATAGATCCAAGATCCTATTCAAGAAGTGATCTAAAAACTCTCTTAAATTTAGTAATTATAAATTATGCGAAAATTATAAATCAACCTACTCCATTTTGCCCCTATATATACATCCATGGAATTGATAATTTAGAATTAATAGAATTAAAAAAAGACTTAACAGACGATGAAATCATAATTTCTGATGGTTTTGATTTTGAAGGAGCCAATTTTAATTCAAAATCGATAATAAAAAAACCAGCCCTTTCTAATCCAATCAAACTTAAATTCCTTAATAAGATAGATTTCTTAGATGAAACACTAGCTATAACTGGAAGACGTTCTGAAATTTATCAATTTTATTTGAACGATATATTTTTTGATTATAGTTCAAGTTCAGTTAAAGAGGTTAAAATTCAAGTAGAAAACCTAAATATTATTAAAAATATAGTATGAGTACAGAAAATTCAACAGAGCCAAATGCTCAAGTAATAGCAGTGTTTCCTGATAAGGTTAAAATAACAGTAAAGGATTTGGAAATATTTAAAAATGTTGATGAAACATTGAAAGTAGGTTCATATTTAAAAATTGAAGATAGCGAAAATGCAAGTTTAATTGCAATTATTGAAAATTTTCAAATTTCAATTCGAGACGTAAAAGATGAAAATGGAGATATGAAACACGTAAGAGAACATATTATAGAAGCATTTCCTCTCGGAGTTTTAAGGAATGGTAAATTTGAAAGAGGAGGTGATTCTCTTGCAATTCCGCCGAAAAGTGTTTTTCCTGCAACAATTGATGAAATAAAAAAAATATATGAAGAATCAATAGAGGAAAAAGAGAGTTTTACCTTCTCTTCTCTTTCATCTAATCCTACAGTAAAAGTACCCGTTAATGGAAATAAGTTTTTCAACAAACATATTGCGATTGTGGGTTCAACTGGTTCTGGTAAATCTCATACACTATCTTCAATTATTCAAAAAGCTGTATCGGAAAAAGATGGTAGTTTTTCATTGAATAATTCACATGTAATTATTTTTGACATTCATTCAGAATACAAATCTGCATTCCCAAATGCTAATTTCATAGATATTACAAATCTGGCATTACCATATTGGTTATTAAATAGTGAAGAACTTGAAGAAATTCTTTTGGACACAGGTGAAAGAGATAATTACAATCAATCTTCTGTTTTTAGAAAATTGGTTACAGAAAATAAAAAGAAACATAACCCCGGACATGTTAAAGTATTTTATGACACACCTTTATTTTTTGATGTTACAGAAATTAAAAATGCATTGTATAACATTCTCTATGTAGAGTTTTGTAATTTTACAAATATGGTAAAGAACCATTGTTTACAACAAGTAAAAAAATTTAACGACGGCTTACTTGAAGTAAAGTAGAGTTGTAAACATTCTAAATTTACGTAACTCAAATGAGTATAACCATAAAAGAAAAAAAATGAAAACTAAAATGCAATTAGAACAAAGCATCATAAAGATAACTACTACAATTAACCAAGAATATCCAGAGCTATCAAAATTTATTATTGAAATGCCCGAGAACAATTCGGAGAGTGAGGAAGTAACTATCAAAAGCCTTGAAGAGTATTATAATTCTTTAAAAGATCTTCTGGATAAATATGCAAAAACGCATAGTGAAACGGAGATCAAAGAAATTGTTAAAACACCGGAATACGCAGACTTACAAATCTACCCGCCTTCTGACGATATTTATCAACAATTAAAGGAAGAAAAAGATTTAAATCCAGAAGATATTACAAAAAAGAAAACACCAAACGAAAAGGACTTTAAATATGTGAAAACGGGTGCTGATTTAGATGTTCCAGGTTCAGAGCTAGACGACCAACAAGAAAATGTGGGAAGCGAAGACGAAGAAAACAATTATTACAGTACCGGCGGAGACAACCATAATGATTTAGACGAAAACAAAGAATAATATATAAAACAATTATGAAAATTCAGTTCACCACAGACAAAACAATTTTTGATGACGAAAATCAAGAAGACTATATACCTACCTAAAAATGACAACAAAGGATTTATCAAAGAGCTGTTTGTAAAATACTAGATTATCCTCACGGTTTTGATTGAACACATTAAATTGTTTGTAAATCAGTTTCCTCATTTAGTTAATAGTAGTTTTATAAAAGTATTTATATATAAAAAACGAAAAAATGACTGCTTTTTAAATTTGTAGTTAAAAGAATAATAACTGAATGAATCACAACGATGAAACAATTAAAGCAATATAAAATGAAACAAAGTATAAACAGTTTATTAGGCTACACCATTAAAGGAACTGATGGTGAAATTGGAAAAGTAGAAGAATTCTTTTTTGATGATCAGACCTCAACCATACGGTATGTGGTGGTAAAAACGGGAGGATGGTTTTCCGAAAAAAAAGTTTTGATTTCGCCTGAAGCATTTCAAAAACTGGATTGCGAATCAAAAAAACTATCTGTAAATCTTACGCAGGAAAAAATAAAAAACAGTCCCGATATTGAAACAGACAAACCTGTTTCAGAACAACAGGAAGAGTTGATTCGTGGATACTACTCTTGGCCCGGCGATTACGGAAACGGAATGTATGGACACATGGGCCTAGGCATGTGGGGATATCCGTTAGTTGAAGTAAGAGAAACAGAAAAGGAAATGATACAAAGAAAAACGGAAAAGCAAGCTAATGAAAACCCGCATCTACGCAGCACACAGGAAGTTACAGGATATGATATTCATACAACGGACGGAAACATAGGCAAAGTAGAAAATTTTATAATTGACGATGTAAGCTGGAAAATCCATTTTCTTATTGTGGAAACCGGCAACTGGTTTTCGGGAAAAAAAGTGATTATTTCTCCACGTTGGATTAAAGATGTAAAATGGCAGGAGCAGATAGTTACTATTAATCACTCAAAAGAAGAAGTAAAAAACAGTCCCGAATATGATTCGTCGCAACCGATAATTGATTCATATGAGCATTCACTCAATGACTATTACGAAAAATAAAATAATAATTATGGAAATTTTACAACAAGCAGAAGTATTTGAAAAAGCCAAAATGAGTCATATGTCTAATAGTGATAGAGTGACAGCTTCAAGAGAAGCAAAACGACTTGTATTAGCAATCAACAAAATTTATAAGAAGACAAAAGAAGCAACCTTGATGGATATAATGAAGCGGTTAACCATTAAGAAAAAAAGAATAGATATTCGATTGAAAGGAAGACCTAATTCTTGAGTATACTTATACTATTAACCTCTAATAAACAAACGCCATGGAAAATCATATTGTAAAAATAATTTCAGTGGAACCAGTAACGCATGATGTAAAGCGATTTACAATCCAAAAGCCAGAAGGTTTCAAATTCATACCTGGACAGGCAACCGAAGTGTCTGTAAATACTCCTACTCTTAAACATGAAAAGCGACCTTTTACTTTTACAAGTTTAAATGATAATAGGCACCTTGAATTTACAATCAAAATTTATGATAACCACAACGGAGTTACAAAAGAATTAGGAAAATTAAAGCTCGGTGACGAACTTATCATCCGTGATGTTTGGGGCGCAATTGAATATAAAGGCGAAGGCGTATTCATTGCTGGTGGTGCAGGTGTTACACCATTCATTGCAATTCTGCGGCAGTTACAAGCGGATGACAAAATTGCTAACAACAAACTAATTTTTACCAACAAAACCGAAAAAGATATAATTCTAAAAAAAGAATTTAATGAAATGCTCGGCAAGAATTTCATCAACACGCTCACTGATGAAAAAAAAGAGGGGTACGAAAATGGTAGGATTGACTATACTTTTCTAAAAGAAAAAATAGACAACTTTAAACAGCATTTCTATGTTTGTGGTCCACCACAATTTGTAACGGCCATTTCAGAAGCACTCACACAATTAGGAGCGAAAACTGATACAGTAGTTTTTGAGAAATAATCGGTGAGATTTGTTAAAATTGCTTTAATGATTTGATTGCTTTTTTCTCGAATTTAGAATTATAAAAAAAATCTTTAAATTTATATTGTGCTTGTTACAAACGCATCCGATAGCAATAAATTATGAAAAAAACATAAAAACGATAATAACTAAAAACATATTTCGTCTCCCACTGGATATTCCGGGGCAAAGTAAACACCCCATTCCGGTTCAAATTGGACAGTTTTGATGATGATTTTTAGTCCTACTTTGTGATCAAATCAAAAAGATAATTAATAGCCTAATCAAAGCCATAGATAGAGTATGTGAACAAATAACAAGAGATTGTGTATCTACCCGAAAGACATACAACGCATAACAGGAAAGAGTTAACGTCAAAGCATAATACTACTGCAAAAAATGAGGATTAAGTCGAATAAACTAGAAGAAAAGTTTGTGTCTATTGAAGAATTTTGCCAATTTATGAGCCTAAAAATTAAACAAGTTGAACCTTTGATAATTGGATAGAATTTATGTTTTAGGTGACTAAATTTTGAACCGTTTCCAGTTCAATAATAGTACTCAACTAGTTCAAACTTTAAACAACGAAAGACCTTTTTTACTTTAATAAACCTTTAATTATCACTATATTTACAACGATAAGATTACATGATTTTTTACCTATAAATCGTAGGAGTAAAATCGAGACCCTTGTTTTAAAATAGTTTGCGAGACATCGTAAACACTGACATAAGGAGAGAGACAAATCCCTCTTTGATTTTCTCGATTGGTACATCAGCTTTATCTTTTGGTTTTGATTTAGTAGGTTTTTACTATATTTCTAAAATTCCAGCATTTGTTGAAAATAATTCTCCTTGTCCTGTTGAGGATTGTCCGCCATTTATAGTTGCTCTAGGAATAGGGTTGCTCGGCGATTGGCTATGTGATCCAGTTCCTTGCCCTGAACTAGACTTCGGTAGAAGTTCTTGTGATGTTGTTTCAATTGGTCTTTTACTATTGGACTGTAATGTTACAAGTGTACTTGGTATGGTTACTAAATCAGAAATAACGTGAGATGCTAATAGCGGTTTTGCGTAACTACTGTTTTTGCGTTTGCAGGAACGCACTTTTTAATAACTTCACGTATTCAGGCCGAGAGTACTCAGTTCCAATTTCCGAAACTGTCGCAAAGCCACGAAACGTTCGGTCCGAATAACATTCTGTATTCATTACAATTAATATCCATACCGATTCACACAATAAATCCAATCTTTTATCTGAAACTTAGTATATTTCAAAAGCTAATAAGGCGTTTTATTGACCAATTAATTAGTGGTTTAAAAAAATTACGTGTGTGTTTTTTTTAAATACTATTTACTACCCCTTGTAGTTTTACCCTTTCTAATTTCAATCTATTTTACAATAAATACGACTATTTAAAGGACTTTAGCACTTTTTATCCAATACGAATTACTCTTATTTTTTCCTTTTTTATTTACACAATATTCTTTATTTTGATAATAAAAATACGATTACTGTAAAAATAAATTTTACTAAAACGTTTTTGTAATAAATTTTACCTTAGGTTTGTGATCAAGCTCCGATTTATTTACACCCTTTTATCATTATGAGAAAAGTTACCATTAAGGATATTGCAATTCAAGCTCAGGTTTCTATATCTACTGTTTCTTTTGTTTTAAATAACAAAGGACCACAAATGGCAATAAGTAAAGTTAAGATTGAAAAAGTAAAAGAAATTGCCAAAAATTTAGGCTACATCCCAAATATGATCGCTAGTAGTTTGAGAACTGGAAAAACAAAATCGATTGGTCTGATTGTAGAAGATATCTCAAATCAATTTTTCTCAGAACTTGCTAAAGTAATTGAAGATCAGGCTCGTATACTAGGATATAAAATTTTTTATTGCAGTACAAATAATGATGATGTACGAACAAATGAATTAATCCAAAGCCTGCTACAGGCAAATGTAGATGGTTTTATTATTACTCCTACAGCCGGTTCCGAAAAAAATATTGATCATCTAATCCAGTTAAATAAACCGGTGGTATTGATTGACCGTTATTTTCCTCACAAAAATGTGAGCTATGTAGTAATGGATAATTACGAAGCTGCAACCGAAGCTGCCAATTTATTAATTAGTAAAGGATTTAAAGACATAGCATTGGTTAATAATACCTCTGGAATGATCCAAATGCAACTCAGGGAAAAAGGATACATGGATGCTTTAAAAAAAGCAGCGATTTATAAAGAAGCACTAGTTTTACATCTCCCTTTTCAAAGTACAGAACAACAACGAATTGAAGAGTTGGTTTCTTTCTTTAAAAAATACCCAGAAATTGATGCAGTAATTTTCTCTGCAAATTATATGGGACTCGCAGGTCTTCAAGCTTTTAAACAGATGAAATATATACTGCCTAAAGACATTTCTATAATTAGTTTTGATGATCATGCCAGTTTTCGATTGCATACTCCTACTATATCCATAATTGAGCAACCTATAGAAAGTTTAGCCATAAAAGTAGTTGAAATTTTGATGGACCAAATTAATAATCAAAAGGAGTTTAAAGTGCAAAAAATAATGCAAAAAGGGAAATTAATTCTAAGAGAATCTATATTTTCTAATAATTAACACGTTTAAGATTCGAGTATTTTTTTATTGAATTTACTAAAACGTTTTAGTACATAGTTTAGTCTAATTGTTTTCAATATAAGGAGAATTACCACATATATTCTTAGTAATAAAATTTAAGGAGGATAAGTAATAACCATTGTATAATGTCGTGTTTTAAAATTAGATAAAATGACGCAACAAATCGATTTTAAACTATTGTTTACAATATTGCTATTTTGACTAGTAAACTTTAGACTTACTTAAGAGATTTGACTTATTTCAAATTTAGACTGGACTAATGCAATAATTACAGAATGACCAATAATAATTAAAATAGTATTAAAAAAACTACCATGAGAAAGAAACACTTTATTTTATTAAGTCTAATTTTCGTTTTTTTTACATCAAAAGCACAAACCGATATTTTTGACGCCGTGAGCTATGTTAACCCGCTGATGGGAACACAGTCTACACACAGTCTCTCTAATGGAAATACCTATCCTGCTATCGCCAGACCTTGGGGAATGAACTTCTGGACTCCACAAACCGGTAAAATGGGAGATGGATGGATGTACACTTACACCGCGGAAAAAATTAGAGGTTTCAAACAAACCCACCAACCATCGCCTTGGATGAATGATTATGGACAGTTTTCCATCATGCCGGTTACCGGTAAATTGGCTTTTTTAGAAGACGACAGAGCTAGCTGGTTTAGCCATAAAGCCGAAATTTCTACCCCTTATTATTATAGCGTTTATCTCGCCGATTATGATGTTACCACCGAAATAACCACTACCGAAAGAGCCGCTCACTTTCAAATTACATTTCCGGAAAATGACAGATCATATATTGTTCTTGATGCTTTCGACAAAGGGTCTTATGTAAAAATAATTCCTTCTGAAAATAAAATAATAGGATATACCACCCGCAACAGTGGCGGAGTTCCTGATAATTTCAAAAATTATTTTGTGTTGGTCTTTGATAAGCCCTTTGCTGATAAATACACCTGGCAAGATCAAAAATTAGATAAAGACAAATTAGAATCTATGTCCAATCATGCTGGAGCGATCATCGGTTTTTCTACTACTAAAGGAGAAAAAATCAATATAAAAGTAGCTTCTTCCTTTATCAGTTTCGAGCAGGCAGAACTCAATATGAAAAGGGAACTGGGCACAGCCACTTTCGAACAAACTAAAATAGAATCCAAAAAAGAATGGAATAAAGTACTAGGAAAAGTCAAAGTCGAAGGCGGAACAGTAGAACAAACCAAAACCTTCTACTCCAGTTTATACCGAACCGTTTGTTTCCCACAGAAACAATATGAAATTGATGCCACTGGAAATCAAGTGCACTACAGTCCCTACAACGGAAAAGTGGAAGCCGGTGCTATGTTTGCCGGTACCGGATTCTGGGATACTTTTCGAGCTTTATATCCTTTATTGAATTTAGTGTATCCTTCCATAAATAAGGAAATGCAAGAAGGTTTAATAAATGCTTATAAGGAAGGAGGCTTTCTTCCGGAATGGTCTAGTCCTGGATTTAGAGATGTAATGGTAGGTAATAATTCGGCATCTGTGGTATCTGATGCCTATTTAAAAGGACTTCGTGGATATGACATTAAAACATTGTATGAAGCGCTTTTAAATGGGGCAAATAATGAAGGGCCCTTGAATGCGGTAGGAAGAAAAGGAGTTAAGTTCTACAATTCCCTAGGATATGTGCCCAATGATGTAGGTATAAACGAAAGTGCTGCAAGGACTCTTGAATATGCCTATGATGATTTTACCATCTGGCAGCTTGCCAAAGCACTAAAACGTCCCAAAAAGGAAATCAATTTGTTCGAAAAACGAATGATGAATTATAAATTACTTTTCAATCCAGAATTCAATTTGATGAGTGGAAAAAGTAAGGATGGTAAGTTCTCCGCTTCTTTTAATCCGTTCAAATGGGGTGGTGATTTTACCGAAGGAAACAGCTGGCATTACAGCTGGAGTGTATTTCATGACATGCAGGGTTTGATTGATTTAATGGGGGGAGAAAAAATATTCACCTCTCAACTGGATGCTGTTTTTAGCTTGCCTCCTATTTTTGACGATAGTTATTATGGCGCAACCATACATGAAATACGAGAAATGCAAGTCATGAATATGGGACAATATGCGCATGGTAACCAACCGATTCAGCATCTTATTTATTTGTACAACTATGTTGGCCAGCCTTGGAAAACCCAATATTGGTCCCGAGAAGTAATGAATAAATTATACAAACCAACACCCGATGGTTATTGTGGAGATGAGGACAATGGTCAAACCTCTGCCTGGTATGTTTTTTCTGCAATGGGCTTTTATCCGGTATGCCCGGGAACGGATGAATATGTTCTGGGCGCTCCTTTATTCAAAAAAATAAGTTTGGAACTTGAAAACGGAAAAAATATAACTATTAATGCTCCCAATAACTCTGATGAAAACATATATGTAGCTGATTTAAAATGGGACAATACTCCTTTTACTAAGAATTTCATAAAGCATTCCGACTTACAAAATGGTGCTATTTTGAATTTCAACATGACCAATACCCCAAATAAAGAGAGAGGGATAGATCCAAAATCCTATCCTTATTCCTATTCAAGCTCAAAATAAACAGTATGCAATCACGTAGAAAATTTATTCAAAACACAAGTCTTTTAACAGCCGGTTTACTAACAATTCCTGCGGGATCATTTGCTTTTTCAACTAAAAATTTCACGAGTAAAAGACCTCCTTTATCTGAAAGAAAATTTACCAGTACGGCTGTAGAAGCGGCAATAATAAAAGTCAAAAAACAAATAGCAAATCCTGAATTGGCATGGTTATTTGAAAACTGCTTCCCTAATACATTAGACACCACGGTTGATTTTGAAATCATAGATGGAAAACCGGATACCTACGTAATCACAGGTGACATTGATGCCATGTGGTTAAGAGACAGTACCGCACAAATTTGGCCCTACCTGCCTTACATCAAAGAGGATCCAAAGCTCAAAGAATTAATCAAAGGTGTAATCAATCGCCAGACTAAATGTATTTTACTGGATCCTTATGCCAATGCCTTTTATAAAGATGTGAATCAAATAAGCGAGTGGAAAAATGATCTTACGGATATGAAACTGGGTATCCACGAACGCAAATGGGAAATTGACAGCCTCTGTTATCCCATTCGACTTGCTTATGGGTACTGGAAAGAAACTGGAGATACCAGCTTGTTTGACAAAGACTTCAAAGAAGCAATGTTCTTAGTGTTGCAGACTTTTAAAGAACAACAACGATATGAAAATCTGGGACCTTACAGTTTTCAAAGAACAACAGCGTGGGCTACTGATGGAGTTCCTTTGGGTGGTTATGGTTATCCAGTAAAGCCATGTGGCTTAATCGTATCTACTTTTAGACCAAGTGATGATTGTACTTTATTGCCGTTTTTGATTCCAAGCAATATGTTTGCCATTGAGGTTTTAGGGTATCTAATGAAACTGTTTTCACTGCCAGCAATCAAAGATGATTCCTTAGTTGCCAAAGCAAAAGAATTACAAGTACAGGTAAAGAAAGGTCTGGAAGAACAAGGAATAATTAATCATCCCAAATTAGGGAAAATTATTGCTTTTGAAGTAAATGGTTTTGGTAGTTTTCACATGATGGACGATGCCAATGTTCCTTCCATTCTATCACTTCCTTATTTAGGAGCTATAGCACCAGATGACTCTTTATACCTTGCCACCCGTAACCTAATATTGTCTGAAAATAACCCCTTTTTTTATAAAGGAAAAGCAGGAGAAGGAGTTGGCGGCCCCCATACTGGGGTAGATACTATTTGGCCTATGAGTATTATCCTTAGGGCTATAACCAGCGTTGAGGAGGATGAAATTAGAAAATGCATCCATACTTTATTGAAAACTCATGCGGATACCGGTTTTATGCATGAGTCCTTTCACAAGGATGATGCAACAAAATTTACCCGCAAATGGTTTGCTTGGGCAAATACTCTTTTTGGAGAAATGATCGTACAAACAAGTATTAATTACCCACACCTGCTCAAAGAAAAGAACGGCTAGTTTTTTTAAAAAAAATATTGTTTTTTCTGTTGTACACCTACTCTATTGGATTTTCAATAGTATAGGCAGGGGCTTCTTATCGTAAATTCTGAGCAAGTACCCTTATAGAAATAAGGTATGAATGCCAAAAAAATTAAATAATTATGAAATCCAATTACAACAAATATCCTGCAACTCTAACAAAAGGCACACTGTTCCTGGGCTGGAAAAAGGCTATGGATCAGTTGAAAACGGAAATAAATAAAGAGCGATTTTTAATAGTCTTCGATATTTATATTGGAATTTATACCTCTGAATTTTTAACAGAAATAAAAACTTATAAATCTGAACTTTTCATCAATACTAGCGATTTATTTTTAAAGGAAGAAGAAGTTCTAAAGATGACTTCCCGATTTATGACCAACGATAGTTTGTTTGGTTATGTAACCAATTTAACAATGATTGATTATTTTGATCCTATAAAACTGGAAAAAGCAAGACAATCAATTAAGTATTCTAATGGACTCACAATTGTTTTCGGACCTGGTGCGGAGTTAGTGGATAAAAATTATGACAAATTAATTTATGCTGATTTAGCCCGATGGGAAAGTCAGTTGCGATTTCGTACACAATCCGCTCCAGCTTTAGGCATAGATGACAGCAAGGAGCCCTTTGCAATACAATACAAAAGAGCCTATTTTAATGACTGGATTATTTGTGATCAACATAAAAAAACCTTATTTGATAAGGTCGATTACTGGATAGACACACACATCGCCAATCTGCCAAAAATGATCCACAAAGAAACGTTTTTTAATGGAATCCACAAAACCATCGAAGGCCCTTTCAGGGTAGTTCCTTTCTTTGATCCTGCTCCATGGGGTGGTCAATGGATGAAAAAAGTATGCGATCTGGATCAGGATAAACCAAATTATGGCTGGTGTTTTGATGGAGTTCCCTCTGAGAACAGCCTGCTCTTAAATATCAATGGAGACTGCTTTGAAATGCCTTCCATTAATTTAGTTTTTCTTAAAAGCAGCGCATTATTAGGAGAACCCGTAAAATCGCGGTTTGGAGAGGAATTCCCCATTCGCTTTGATCTTTTGGATACTATGGAAGGCGGGAATCTTAGCCTGCAGGTACATCCTACGACCCAATTTATTCGAGATAATTTCGGAATGCACTATACCCAGGATGAAAGCTATTACATCCTGGATGCAAAAGAAAATGCCTTTGTATATCTAGGTTTAAAGACGGGAGTTGATAAAGAAAATATGATCAACGATCTCCGGGAGGCTGAAAAGGGCAAAATTGTCTTTGACGCCGACAAATACATTAATAAAATACCTGCTAAAAAACACGATCATTTCCTCCTACCCGCCGGAACTGTACATTGCTCCGGAGCGAATACGCTGGTTCTTGAAATAAGCGCTACGCCAAGCCTGTTCACTTTTAAACTATGGGATTGGCAGCGTCTTGGATTAGATGGTAAACCCAGACCTATCAATATTGAAAGAGGAAAAGAAGTAATCAATTGGGAATACCAAACGGATTATATCTATAAAAATATGGTGAATACTATCATTCCAATTGCAGCGAGTAAAGCTTGGAAAGAGGAATCAACAGGACTTCATCCCCGTGAATTTATTGAAAGTCGTCGTCATTGGTTTACGGAGAAAGTAAGCCACAATACGAACAATAGTGTAAACCTTATAAATTTAATAGCAGGAGATGAAGTCGTAGTAGAAAGTCCGGAAGGAAAATTCGAGCCTTTTCATGTACACTATGCCGAAACATTTATTGTTCCTGCATCTGTCGAAAATTATACAATAACTCCTTTTGGAACCGGCATCGGCCAACAATGTGCTACTATTAAAGCTTACGTAAGAATTTAATATTTAAAATAATAAAAATGTATACAAACGATAATCGAATTGTGATGACACTTGATGCCGGAGGTACAAATTTTGTTTTCTCTGCAATCAAAGGAAATCAGGAAATTGTAACTCCTGTAATATTTCCTTCCAATTCAGACAATTTGGAAAAATGTCTAAATACAATTAAAGAAGGTTTTTGTATTATAAAAAAAGAGTTAAATGCCCATCCAGCAGCCATTAGCTTTGCCTTTCCTGGACCGGCTGATTATAAAAATGGTATCATTGGAGATCTTCCGAACTTTCCTTCTTTTCGCGGTGGTGTAGCACTAGGCAGCTTTTTAAGAGAAAATTTTGATATCCCAGTTTTTATAAATAATGATGGAAATCTATTTGCTTATGGGGAAGCTTTGGCTGGCCTGCTACCCGAAGTAAATACCAACTTAAAAAATGCCGGTAATTTAAAACAATATAAAAACCTTTTAGGAATTACCATAGGTACTGGATTTGGTGCTGGTATAGTAATTAATAATAATTTAAATATTGGCGACAATGAGTGCGGTGGCGATGTATGGTTATTGCCTAATAAAAAATTTCCAAATATAATAGCCGAAGAAAGTGTCAGTATTCGAGCGGTACAAAGAGTATATGAAGAAATCACAAAAGATAATTCTGAAAAATCACCAAAAGATATTTTTGAAATAGCCGAAGGGATAAAGCTTGGCGATAAAGAAGCAGCAATCAAAAGCTTCGAAGAACTTGGGGAAGCTGTGGGCGATGTAATTTCTCGAATTATTAATGTTATGGATGGCTTGGTCGTAATTGGCGGAGGATTATCAGGTGCTGAAAAATATATTTTCCCTGCTATTTTAAAAGAACTGAATTCCACTGTGGGAACCTTTGATAGTAGTTATTATCCTAGTTTACAAATGGAAGCGTTTAATCTATCCGATTCTTCTGAGTACATAGAATTTCTAAAAGAAAAATCAAACCTTATCAATGTTCCCTTTTCTAATAACCAAGTGCGATATAATCAATCTAAAAAGACCGGAATTGCAATATCAAAGCTCGGAGCAGCGAAAGCCATTTCATTGGGCGCCTACGCTTTTGCTTTGGAACAATTAAATAAAAACGAAAAAAAGCTTGAAATAAGCCTATAAAAAATACGATACTATCAAAAAAAAATGATGATTACCTAAAAAATTTACTTTTTTGAATAAAAAAAATAAAATGAAAAATAGCAATTATAACCTCAAAAAAATACTTCCCATTCTATTTGGTTTCTTTATTGTTGGTTTTGTGGATCTTGTTGGTACCGCGACAAACAACATTAAACATGATTTTAATCTAAGTGACTCCATGGCTAGTACATTGCCTATGGTTGTATTCCTTTGGTTTTTAATTTTCTCTATTCCAGTGGGTTTATTAATGAATCGCATCGGAAGAAAGAAGACAGTTCTTCTAAGTATGATCGTTCATTTAACCGCTTTTTTGCTACCATTATTTGCTTATAACTTTACAATCATTTTAATAACTTTCGCATTACTAGGAATAGGTAATACTATTATTCAGGTTTCCCTAAATCCACTATTGTCTAATGTGGTACAAAACAATAAACTTACTGCCAGTCTTTCTGCAGGACAGTTTGTAAAGGCAATATCATCTTTTTTGGGACCGATAATTGCCGCTTACGCCGCCAAAGAATTTGGGGATTGGACGCTAATTTTTCCCGTTTATCTGATAGCTACTTTGGCATCCTCCTTTTGGTTGTTGGTTACTCCCATCACTGAAAACCAGACCATTCACTCTTCCTCCTTCAAATCCTCTTTATCATTGCTAAAAAATCCAACAGTATTAAAATTGTTTATTGGAATTTTTACAGTCGTGGGCATTGATGTCGGAATTAATACAATAGCGCCAAAACTAATGGAAGAACGTATTTTTGGAATGACCTCCCTAGACTCCGTTTATGCTATTAGTGTCTATTTCATATTTCGTACTATCGGCTCTTTTCTGGGGAGTATTATGCTTTCCTATGTTTCAGTCCGAAAATTTTATATCACTAGTACTTTTATTGCTATAAGTTCTTTACTTGCTCTGATTTTTGCTGATAACTTAAACATACTCTACTTATTTATAGCCTTAGTAGGCTTATCGGTTTCTAATATCTTTTCTATCGTTTTTTCCTATGCGCTTCAATATTTACCCGATAAATCAAATGACATTTCTGCCTTGTTAATTATGGGGATTTCTGGAGGTGCCTTATTTCCTTGGTTAATGGGCTTAGCATCCGATAGCTTAGACTTACAGGCTGGAGCTTTAATTGTACTGATACTATGCTGCGTATACCATATTTATCTTTCGTTTTTTGTAAAAAAGGTAGAAATCGAAACTGTTGATAAATAAAAAATTAAATTTTGAGAACCAAAACTAATTATTAAAATGTCCAGATGCCGTAAAAATGCATCACTTAAAAACCCTAGTGCTTATGCTAAAAAATCTTTAACTAACAAAAAATCTTTAACTAAATAATTTTTTATTATATGTATATACAGAAAAAACAGTCTGATTTTTACAGACTATTCAAATCGCGTCTCACAAGTATCTGTAGCGCATTTATCTTCCTTTTTTCAATGACTGCCTTTGGACAAAATATCCAAATAACAGGCGAAGTACTAGATACAAAAAACAATACTTTGCCAGGAGTAAATGTGGTTGTAAAAGGTACATCAAGAGGTACAATTACTGACTTAGACGGTAAGTTTAGTATTACTGTGCCAAATGAATCCTCAGAACTCGAATTTTCTTCATTGGGATTCGTTACAAGTATTCGCAAGGTAGGTCAATTAACAACGATTAATATCATATTAGCCGAAGACTCTCAGGAATTAGATGAAGTTGTTGTGGTGGGCTATGGTGTACAGCGAAAATCTGACGTTACTGGTGCCATAGGTAAAATTACATCCAAAGAAATCCTTGAAAACCCCTCTTTTAATGCTCTAGAAAGTATGAGAGGTAAAGTATCCGGAGTTAATGTTTACACAAATTCTGGCTCACCTTCAGGGAGTAATAGAGTAGTCATTAGAGGAGTCGGTACCATTAACTCTTCATCAAATCCACTTTATGTAGTGGATGGAGTTGCCATGCAGGATTTTCAATTTCTAAATCCCAATGACATCGAAAGTATGGAAGTCTTAAAAGACGCTTCTTCAACAGCGATTTATGGAGCTAGAGGAGCTAATGGAGTTATTTTAGTGACCACCAAAAGAGGGAACAAAAGTGACAAAATTACCGTTGCCTATGACACTTATGTCAGTTTTGGTCAATTGCGGAAACAAATGGATGTATTAGACTCAAATCAGTTACTGCAAGTGATTAAAACGGGCTATGCCAATGCCCCTAAATATAATGACTATCAGCCGGGAGCTGCTCCTGTACTAACCACTAATGATCCTCGCTTATTTGATGCGAATGGACAGCCACTTTACAATACAAATTGGCAAGAAGAGGCTACTAGAACTGCTATCTCTCAAAATCACCAAATTAGTATTCAACAAGGGGGAGAAAAATCATCGGTAGGTGCTTTTTTAAATTTTACAGACAGTCAAGGGATTATGCTGAATTCCTATATGAAAAGGATTAATGCAAAATTTGCCTTTGATGTTAAACCTAAAGAATGGTTTGATTTTGGAATTAACATGCTCGTTAATCGTACAAATGAAAATGCGGTTGAGGAAGATGGTGGCGGGCAGTCACCCAGGAGAACTATGATTGAAATGCCTTCGTTTTTTCCTGTAAAATATCCGGATGGTTCCTGGAGTAATTCTTTAGGTACAACTGATAATTTTGGATTTGAAGGAATGGCTAATCCGGTTCATGTGCTAGAAACTCAGGAGCGTTTACGCAATCGTACTCAAATCTTTGGTAATGCTGCTTTGACCTTTCATATTTTACCTGGTCTGGATTTAAAAACTCAATTTGGAGTTGATAACCAATATCGTAATTATAAAGATTATTGGCCTACCGATTTAGTAAATATCTCTGCCCCTAATGGTTTTGCTCAAATCACAAACGAACAAAACATGTATTGGCAACAAGAAACGTTCCTTACTTTCAATAAAGATTTAGGCGATAATCACCGTATAAATTCGGTACTAGGTCTGAGTTGGCAGGAAAATAGTTTTGAAAGAAGTGGTTCGGCCACTAGAGGTTTTTTTGATAATTTTTTCAAATACAATAATATGGGAGCAGCGACAACACCTGATCCTCCTACTTCATTATCAGAAAGCTGGGCTATGAATTCGTACTTTGTGCGTACCGGCTATACTTATAAAGATCGTTATTTATCAACATTCACCGCCAGAATGGATGGTTCTTCCCGATTTGGTGCCCAAAACAAATATGCCTTCTTCCCTTCTTTGGGTCTAGGTTGGATCGCATCTAAAGAAGATTTTTTTGTAAATAATCTTAAGTTTATAAACCAATTAAAATTTAGAACCAGTTATGGCCTTACAGGAAATTCCGAAATTGGAACCTACAGATCTCTGGCAACTATAGCCTCCGGTACTGCTCTGATTAATGGAGAACGTGCTCCCTCATCCTACTCTAACAGACTTCCTAACAGCAATTTAAAATGGGAGAAAACTTCACAATTCGATATCGGCTTTGACCTAAGTATGTTTCAAAATAGAGTTTCTCTCGAATTTGACTATTATTACAAATCCACAACCGATCTTTTGTTAGATCGTCCGGTTCCGCATAGTACTGGTTTTACATCCGTACTCGATAATATTGGTGAAGTATCGAACCGTGGAGTAGACATCCTAGTTTCAACAGTAAACATTGAAAATAATGATTTTTCTTGGAATACCTCTTTGAATTTAAACTTCAACAAAAACCGTATTGAAAAATTAGGCACGAACAACGAAGATATTGAACCAGGTCCTTTTTGGGTATCAGGAAGTCAGACAATCTTGCGCGTTGGGGAGTCTTTGGGATCTTTCTATGGATATACTCGTTTAGGAACTTGGAGTACAGATGAAGCTGCTGAAGCCGCCTTAGTAAATCAAATTCCGGGTGAGGCTAAAAGATCAACTACAAAAAGTATTTTAGGAAGTGGTTTACCTGATTGGACTGGAAGTTTTATAAATAAATTACGATATAAAAATTTTGATTTCATCCTGGACTTTCAATTTGTTAAGGGAGGCGAAATTCTTCAACAGTTTTTTCACTCTACTCAGGATAGAACGGGTTATGGTAATGGTTTAGTTGAAACACTAACCGAAGCTTGGACTGAACAAAATCAAAACACGATGGTACAACAAATTCGGAATGGCCCTATTAGCGGTCAAAGTTCGGAAATGGACAGCCAGTGGGTTTCCGATGGATCTTATCTTCGACTGAACTCTATCTCTTTTGGATATAACTTCCCCGATACGTTTCTTGAAAAAAGTGGTATTAATCGTTTAAGAATCTATTCTACATTAAACAATGCATGGGTTTTAAACGCCAAGTCCTTTAAAGGTTTTGATCCCGAAGGATCTTCACAAGGAGGAAATCAATGGGGACAGAATATGTTCTTCTTTCAATATCCAAGGCCAACAACGCTCACTTTTGGACTTAATGTTAGTTTTTAACCAACCTTTAATTGAAATTTAATATGAAAAAATCTATTATACTTTTAACGGGACTCCTTTTAATATTGAACTCTTGTTCTGATTTCTTAGTTGAAGAGCCCCTAAGTGAAATTACACAAAATCAATATTTCACTTCACCCAATCATGCGTATGCTGCAGTAAATCAGCTGTATCGTGGCGGGATTCAGGACCTTACTTATGCTGCTAGTGCTTATAACGGTCCTAAACTAATGAGTGGCGGATACATGTCAGGCTTCTTTGACAATCCTAACTATAAAGGACAGGAACAATTTATTGTTCAAAGTCAAAGCCTTAGTCTTAATGCGCAAACAAGTGCTGGTTATCTCGATGGAATTTGGGATCCTTGTTATAGAGCAATTGCTAGAGCTAATTTTGCTATTGAAAATATTCCTGTAACTCCAGGTTTAAACGATAATGAAAAAAAGCAACTTTTAGCAGAAGCCTATTTCTTCAGGGCGTTTAATTATTTCTATTTAGTAAAATATTTTGGAGACGTACCCCTTATTATTGATACCCTCCAAGAGGATATTTATGTTGCACGTTCAACTTCAAAAATAGTATACGAACAAATGATTACGGATCTTACTTATGCTAGTAAAGAAGGAGATTTAGAAGACCTTCCTATGCCAAAAAACAATTTCAGAATCTCAAAAGGTGCTGTTAATACCCTTTTGGCTGATATTTATTTGCATATGAGTGGATTTCCAGTTCAGGCGAATAAATATGCCGAAGCAGCAACAACGGCTCGGGAAATTATCAATTCAGGAAACTATAGACTAATCCAAAATGGAAATACAACTACTAATAGTGCCTATAATATTATGAGAACTTCTGATAGCGAAGATGAATACATGTACCAGGTTGAATATATGTCAGGTATTGCAACGAATGGATGGATGGCAACCTATTCTTTTCCAACAGGTGCTGTTAGCTGGCCTGGACAAATTTTCAAATTTGCTATTACCACCGAAGTCTTTTTGCCTCGCCCCGGATTACTAGCTATTTATGACAGCACCGAAGATATTAGAATTCAGGAAAAACAATTTTTTCATTCACAGTTTACCTATGATTATTCTAATTCTAGCGGTACAAATACCGAGACAAGAAATTTTCCAACGATGCCCTATTTGTGGTTTGACCAAAATGCTTTATTTACTTCAGGGCAACAAGACAAAGATTTTAAAATATACCGCTACGCCGAAGTATTGCTTATTGCCGCAGAAGCAATTGCCAAAACAGAAGGAGTCACTGCCGAAGCTAGAGGCTACTTAGCCCAAGTTAGAAGCAGAGCTTCACTTACAGGAAAAAGTGTGGAAACAGTTTCAACCGAACTGGCTGCTTTATCTCCCAATCAATTTATTGAAGAAGTTTGGAAAGAAAGACTGAGAGAGTTTCCTCTTGAATTTAAAATCTGGGAGGATATGCAACGTACCCGTAAAATCATGAAAACCAACATTAATAATAAGGGAGTAATCTCTTTTATTGATCTTATAGGGGCACAAAACACTTGGGGAAATACATTTCAGGCCAGAGACCTTCTTTATCCAATATCTGCTAATGAATTACAACGTAATCCAAATTTAACTCAAAATGAGGGCTACTAAAATATAAATCTAGTATTAAAAGGGAAGAAAAGAGCATGAAAAAAGTATTGAAATAGCTTGCTCTTCCCTTTTTTATTTTTGAATTAAGGGTAAATTAAATCTCCTAATAAACAAAAAAAGCATGCAAAATCTAACATATCTTTTACTCTTATTCTTCTTAATTCCCGAATTTAAGAAAGAGAGCACTGAAACAAAAACACTATGGCAAATTGGCACTAAAAATAATAAAGCCGATGAATTTGCTCTGAAATCAGGTGCTTATCAAGACTTTCTGAAAAAAGATTTTGGTTGGGAAGACCGATATTATCTAATTGGTGTTTCAAAGCCTGAAAAAGACTGGCCATACATCATACCAGGTCCTCAGGATAAATGGGGAGGTACTGGTGGTACTTCAGGGATACGAACAAATGTGATGACTATTTTATTTGGAATGGATACACTTCCAAAACAAGGAAAATATAAATTAATTGTCACGGTTTTAGAAACTTCTGAAAAATTGGAGTCGTTGTTAAAAATTACCGTGAATTCTAAATCTTGGAAATACAAACTAAAGACCGGCACTGGTGATATTAGCCTCAAAAAAGAACCTAATACGCGAAACTCACAAATTATAAGTATTGACATAGACTCGGAGATAATCACCACTCATGGAAATGAAATACAAGTCGGTATTATTGAAGGTTCCTGGCTTATTTTTGATGAAATAAGACTCGAAAGCCCCGCTGCTGCCAGTATCTCAAAAACACACCAAGCTGCCTTTATACGTAAAGTGAAGGCCGCAGATTATGAATTAAAAAACAAAATGATTCAACCCTTATTAATTGATGTCGAACATTTGAATGGCACGCAGGAATTGACGGTTAAATTAGATAATTCTCTTATTTTTAAACAAAAAACAGAGCAGGGTCGTTACCTCTTTGAGGCTCCCATGCCAGCAGTGTTAAGTACTCAGAAATCTAATTATAGTATCGCTTTAGACGGTAAAATAATTGAAAACGGTACCATAATTAGATCTCCTCAAATCGAAGCTTCAATAGCTAATTACGTAGACACAAGAATAGGAACGGCCCATTCCCGATGGATGATTGCCCCAGGACCTTGGATGCCTTTTAGTATGGTTAAACTGAGTCCTGACAATCAAAATGACGGTTGGCAGTCCGGATACGAGCCTTCTTTTGAAAGTATTGGAACTTTTAGTCACATTCACGAATGGACTATGGCTGGATTAGGAATGATGCCGACATCCGGAGAACTTAAAACCGATATTGGGGATCAAAGTGTCGATTTGATCAATCCTATAGTGCTTGATAATAATACAAAACCAGCTTTATCCGGATACAGATCTAGAATTGACAAGGCTTCCGAAAAAACTCCGCTCGGATATTACAGTGTCAAATTAACAGATTATAATATTTTAGCCGAATTAACAGCGACCAATCGATGTGGCTTTCAAAGATATACCTATCCCAAAGGGGCCAAAGCCAGAGTAATGATTGATTTACAAATACCATCCGAATACAAGTATCTCGTTCAGAATGCTGAAATAAGGCAAATCAATAATCGAAGAATTGAGGGATTCAGCAAACAACTCTCCGCAGATGCCTGGTCTGGAGGAGTCGATCAGGAATACACCATTTATTTTGTTATAGAATTTGATCAAGATATTAATAAATTCGGTGGATGGGAGAATGAGCTCGTATCTAAAAATAGAAGTATTAAGGGTACTAACCTATCGAAAGTGGGAGCCTATGTAGAGTTTGATACGCGAGAAAATCAAATAATTCAGACACGTTCAGCAATTTCATATGTTGATATTGAAGGGGCACGTGGGAATCTCAAGACAGAAATATCGGATCCTTTTAAATGGAATTTCGAAGAAATCCGTCAGGCTCAGGTTGATTCTTGGAATAAAATTCTAAATCGAGTTGAAATTAGTTCGAATGACAAGCGGGAAAAAACACGTTTTTATACCAACCTTTACCGATCCTATTGCAGGAATACTTACAGTGATTCTGACGGACGCTGGGTGGATGCTACCGAAAAAATACAAAAATTCTCCGATACTGATGCCCTTGCCTTAGGCTGTGATGCCTTTTGGAATACCTTTTGGAATTTGAATCAAGTATGGAATTTAATAACACCGGAATGGTCAAGCCGATGGGTTAAATCGCAATTGGCCATGTTTGATGCTAACGGATGGCTGGCCAAAGGCCCCGCAGGCATGGAGTATATTCCTGTAATGGTCGCAGAACATGAAATACCTCTTTTAGTAGGAGCGTATCAAATGGGAATACGCGATTATGATACCGAAAAACTTTTTGCAGCGGTAAAAAAAATGCAAACTACGCTTCCTCAAAAAATTGGTGGCGGCTATGCCGGAAACGAGGACTTAGCGCCCTACTTAAAATACGGCTATGTTCCTTCCGATAAAGGACGCTTTTCCAATAGCCTGGAATATTCCTTTGATGATTGGACTGTGGGGCAATTAGCACTAGCCTTAGGCAAAAAACAAGACTACGAAATATTTAATGATCGAGGCAATTGGTGGAGAAATGTTATTGAACCCAAATCCGGATATGCACAACTTCGCAACAGCGAGGGTATTTGGCAATCGGACTTTGATCCTTTTAAATCAGGGGCAAACCACCATTATGTAGAAGGGAATGCCTGGCAGCTCACCTTTTTTGTTCCTCAAAATATACCTGCTTTAGCAAATGCAATAGGAAAAGATCGTTTTATCGAACGATTAAATTGGGGTTTCGAGCAAAGCGAACCCTGGAGATATAATGCTCCTGGAGATCAATATTGGGATTTTCCAGTAGTGCAGGGAAATCAACAATCCATGCATTTTGCTTTCTTATTTAATTGGGTCGATCAACCTTGGAAAACTCAGAAATGGTCAAGATCAATACTGGATCGTTATTATGGATTTGATATTTCAAATGCTTATTTAGGGGATGAAGATCAGGGCCAGATGAGTGCCTGGTTTATAATGGCGGCACTGGGCTTATTTCAAACAGATGGTGGTACCCGCTTAGATCCGATTTATGAAATTGGGAGTCCATTATTTGAAAAGGTAACCATTGATCTTGGGCAAAAATACGATCGAGGCAAAAAGTTTACAATCGAGGCAAAAGAAACCTCAAAAAAAAATATTTATGTACAATCAGCAAACCTCAACGGAAAAGTATTAAACAGCTTTCAATTCCCGGTAAGTGAATTGCTCAAAGGCGGTAAATTAAGTCTGATCATGGGACCAGAACCCAATAAAAAATGGGGAGCAAAATAGATTATAAATACCAATAACGCATCAAATAATAACTTAAAAATAAACATATGAATTATTTTATAAAAAAAAGCGTACTAATTTTAGGCCTGGCATTAGCTTTTGGTTCCTGTCAAAAAGATTCAGAAAAAAAGATTGATAACCTGACACAATATGTAGATCCTTTTATTGGTTCAGGAGGCCACGGCCATGTTTTTGTTGGCGCCAGTGTTCCTTTTGGCGGAATCCAGTTGGGTCCTAGTAATTTTTATAAAGGCTGGGACTGGTCTTCCTCCTATCATTTTTCAGATAGTATTGTAAAAGGTTTTACCCATCTAAATTTAAGTGGAACTGGGATTTCTGATTTAGGGGAACTTTCGGTTTTGCCAACTGTTGGAGTCCGAAAAGTTTGGTCTGGAAATCAAGACCGCCCAAAGGAGGGTTATGCCTCGCTTTACAATAAAACGACAGAAGCTGTAAAACCAGGATATTACACGGTCGAATTAGAGGATTATAATATTAAAGTGGAACTCTCTGCTACGGAACGGGTGGGTATTCATAAATATACATTTCCGGCGAATAAAGAATCCAGAGTAATTGTCGATTTAAGCGAAGGAAACTCCGATATTGCCGTAGAAACCTTTATCCGCCAAATTAACGATACTACTTTTGAGGGCTATAGGTATTCAAAAGGATGGGCTGAAGATGAAAGAGAATACTTCTCCTTGATACTCTCAAAACCGGTAAAGAATTTTGTAATCTACAATGAAAATACCAAATTGGAAGGAAACGAAGCTAAAGGAAAATTGATCAGAGGATTCTTAGAATTTTCGACAACTGAAAAAGAGATTCTGTATCTAAAAATGGGAGTTTCACCAGTAAGCATGAAAAATGCCTTAGCTAATATTGAAGCTGAAATTCCAAATTGGGATTTTGACAAAGTAGTGGCTGATGCCGATGCTAAATGGAATAAAGAGCTTTCAAAAGTCACAATCAAAACAGAGGATGAAGCTAAAAAAAGAGTGTTTTATACTGCGCTTTACCACACCATGATTGCTCCTAATCTCTATAATGATGCTAACGGAGAATACCGAGGGACCGATAAAAAAGTATACTCGGATCCCGGATTTAATAACTACACTTTATTTTCGCTTTGGGATACCTACCGCGCAGCACATCCTCTTTTCACAATTACCCAACCCGGGCGTGTAAGTGATATGATCAATTCCATGCTTTTGATTTTTAAACAACAAGGAAAACTTCCGGTATGGCATTTAAGAGGGAATGAAACCAATACGATGCCGGGTTATAGTGCCATTCCCGTGATTGTTGATGCTTGCCTTAAAGGATTCGAAGGAATTAATTTAGAAGAGGCCTATCTTGCCGTGAAAACATCGGCTACTGGTGATTTTGAACCCGGGGTGAAAGATATGATGAAATACGGCTACATACCCGCTGATCATGGTCCTGAATCGGTAGCAAGTGCTATGGAATATGCCATTAGTGACTGGGCAATCTCTAAGTTAGCAGAAAAATTAGGCAAAAAAGAAGATGCTAAATACTTTGGAGAAAGAGCAAAAGGCTATAAAAAATACTTCGATCCTGAAACAAGATTCATGCGAGGTAAAATGTTGGATGGTAACTGGAGAACTCCTTTTGATCCCGTTTCTGCACAACACAGGATTAATGATTATTGTGAAGGGAATGCCTGGCAATATTTATGGATGGTCCCTCAGGATCCTGAAGGGCTGATCGAACTTCTTGGCGGCGACAAGCATTTTGTTGCAAAACTGGATGAACTTTTTAGTCGGTCTTCAAAATTAGACGAAGGTGCTTCAATGGATATTTCAGGATTGATCGGACAATATGCACATGGTAATGAACCGAGTCATCATACAACTTATATGTATGCTTATGCCGGAGAGCAATATAAAACTGCTGATAAGGTTGACTATATTTTGAATGAACTCTATACCGACAAGCCTGATGGTTTGAGTGGAAATGAAGATTGTGGCCAAATGTCCGCCTGGTATGTGTTCTCTTCTATGGGTTTCTATCCAGTAAATCCATCCAATGGAATGTATGTATTTGGCAGACCTCTTTTTGATGAAGTTACCATTGCTTTACCTGATAATAAAAACTTTAAAGTAGAAACGGAAAACAATAGTTTCAAAAATATTTATATTCAATCAGTTACTTTAAATGGAAAAAAACATTCAAAATCGTTTATCACTCACAAGGAAATTTTAAAAGGTGGAGAACTTAAGTTTGTTATGGGACCTAAACCAAATCTCGAATTTGGAAAAAAACAAGAAGATCGTCCCAAATCCATTGTTTATTAATAAATTATAAAGCTAAAATTTTGATTCTGATGCTCGGATAGCAAATCCTAAACGCTATTTCGCATTGGAATCAAATTTTATTGGTTTGATAAGCCATTGTATTTAAAAATAACCATCCTGTTTTTTAAGCTGGGATTATCAAAACACATCAAATTTCTTTTTTATTTTCTGAAATCTGAAACACGAATTATGAAAAAAAATTTAATTGCTTGTATTGTAATTGGCACTGCTATAAACCTAAAATTAATAGCACAAACCAAAATAAATAGCACTACAAAAACTCCAATTGACCAAATACAATGGATCAATTATGTACAACCGAATATAGGTACAGCGCATTCGCGTTGGTTTTTTTATACGCCCGCTGCTATGCCTTTTGGAATGGCAAAATTAGGCCCCTCAACTAATGGGCATTACGGAAATGCTTCCGGTTGGGAAGCCGTTGGATATGATTACCGCCATACTTCCATCGAAGGTTTTGCCGCTTTCCATGAATTTCAAATTGGAGGTATTGTTACTGCTGCAACCGTTGGTGATATTCAAACCGTCCCAGCAAAACTTGAAAATCCTGACCAAGGATATCGATCCCGATTCAATAAAGAAAATGAATTTGCGACTGCAGGTTACTATGCTGTGTTACTTAAAGATTATAATGTAAAAGCTGAATTGACAGCAACGAATAGGGTGGCATTTCAAAAATACACGTTTCCTAAAAGCAAGCAATCAAATCTAATTTTTGACATTGGAAATCAGCAAGGGGAAAGCGGTAAGGTAAAAAAAGCTTTTGTAACGCTCGTCGATCATAATAAAATAGAAGGATATGTAATAACGGAGCCTGAATATGTCAAAGTGTATCAACCAGGAGCTACTGTGAGCATATTTTTTTCTGCTATAATTAGTAAAAAACCGGATTCATGGGGTACTTTTCGAAACGATACTATCTATGCTGATAATCAAAGTATCGAAGGAGTTGGTGCTGGATTATATCTGGTTTTTGATACCGAAAAAGAAGAGAAAATTGAAATTAAAATGGGATTATCCTATACCTCTATTCAAAATGCAAGACTCAATTTAGCAGCTGAAGCGGCTGAATTAAACTTTGAGCAGGCCAAACAATTGGCAACCCAAACATGGAATGATCAATTAGGACGTATTGCCGTTGAAAGCAAAGACGAAAAGTCAAAGATAAAATTTTATACAGGACTATATCATGCTCTTCTTGGAAGAGGTCTTGCAAGTGATGTAAATGGTCAATATCCTAAAAATGATGGTAGTATTGGACAAATTACTCTGAATAATAAGGGAGTTCCATTACACAATCATTACAATACTGATGCTGTTTGGGGCGCTTTTTGGAATCTCACACAACTCTGGGCTTTAGGCTATCCAGAATATTATTCCGACTTTATAAAAAGTCAATTACTGGTCTATAAGGAAACCGGCTGGCTTGGAGATGGAATAGCTAACAGTCGCTTTGTTTCTGGAGTAGGCACCAATTTTGTCAGCTTAATTATAGCGTCTGCATATTCGTCTGGAATAAGAGATTTTGATATTGATCTCGCCTACGAAGCGGCACTTAAAAATGAAATCACTTGGAAAAATCGACCCGAAGGCGCTGGTAAAATGGACCTCAAACCTTTTGTAAAATCAGGCTACATCAATTTTACAAAAGCTTTTGGAAAAAGTAATGCCAAAGGCTCTGGATTTAGTGCTTCTCACACCTTAGAATATGCCTTTAGCTCATTTGCTGTAGCTCAGATGGCAAAGCAACTGGGCAAAAAAGAGGATTATGATAAGTTAATGAAACAATCTAAATCATGGGAAAATCTATTCGATCCAAAAACACAATTAATTCGTCCTAAAAACAAACAGGGTAAATTCACAGATCCTTTCGACCCCTATGCGCCATGGGAAGGTTTTCAAGAAGGTAATGCAATCCAATATACCTTCTATGTGCCGCATGATCCGGAACGTTTAATTGCTAAGATTGGAAAAGAAACCTTCAATAATAGATTAGACAGCATTTTTACTCTTTCTCGCAAAACAGTATTTGGGGGTGGTAAAGAAATTGATGCTTTTGCAGGAATAAAAACACTATACAATCATGGTAATCAACCCAACCTTCACATTTCATGGCTATTTAATTTCTCTGACAAACCCTATCTTACCCAAAAATGGACCCGTGCTATTTGTGACGAATTTTATGGTACAGAAGGAATCCATGGCTATGGATACGGTCAAGATGAAGATCAGGGTCAATTAGGTGCTTGGTATGTTATGGCTGCTATCGGTTTGTTTGATGTAGGCGGTCTTACAAAGGAAAATCCAGAATTCCAAATTGGAAGTCCCCTATTTGATAAACTAACCATCAACTTGAATCAGGACTATTACAAAGGGAAACAATTCAGTATTGAAACCAGAAATAACAGTAAAAATAATTTCTATCTAAAAAACATAAAATGGAACGGCAAGAAACAATTTAAGGCCGCTATTCCCTTTTCTGAAATAACTAAAGGCGGTATACTGTTACTAGACATGTCTGATAAACCTATTCAATAACGAATCTAATAATATGATTATGAAAACATATTTTCTTTTTTTAATCCTCTCAGCCTTATTCTTTTTATCCTTAACTGTAACAGGACAAAAAGCGGTTATGAAGCCCGAATTAGTGTATAAAATCAAAACAGATACCCGTTTAAAAACAGTATCAGAAAAAGCGCGAAAGCTCGTTTCCTCTGGTTTTAACGCAGGAGATGGTTATTCCGAAGTATGGATTCGGGATTTGAATACTTTTACCGATCTCGCTACTAAAGTCGCCGATAAGGAAAAGCTGAAAGAGGCTCTGCTTACCTTTTTTAAATTCCAGGGAAAAGACGGTAACATCATGGATGGTTATACTGAAATTAAAAATGCCAGTAGTGGTGGTGTTTTTTATTACAGCAAACTCGCACCAGAATTTGCAGCCCACAAAAACACCGTGGAAACAGATCAGGAAACTTCGCTTATTCAAGCTATATACAAATATATAGAAGCTACTGGAGACCACTCCATTTTAAAAGAAAAAATTGACAACAGCACTGTAGAAGAACTCATGGGTAAAGCATTAACCTTTTTACTGGAACACCGTTTTGATAAAAAATACGGCTTACTTTGGGGAGCTACAACAGCCGATTGGGGTGACGTTCAACCGGAGCATGATTGGGGTGTAGTTATCGACAGTTCCAGTCATTTTGCAATTGATATTTATGACAATGCCATGTTTGTTATTGCACTAAATAATTATATTGATTTATTAGCCTTTGACATTCAAAAGAAACCTTGGCTTGAAATCAAACAAAAAATAATAAGTAATACTGAAAAACACCTTTGGGACAAAAAAAACAATAAATACAGGACTCATATTTACCTAAAAGACTCTCCCTTCCCTTCTGACTTTGATGAAAATAAAATCTATTATCATGGGGGTACTGCTATTGCAATTGAGGCGGGTTTATTGAACAAAAAACAAGTAAAACAAGCGTTCGCAAAAATGAAAGCGAATATGAAAGCAGCAGGAGCGCAGAGTATAGGACTCACTCTTTATCCCGTTTACCCTAATGGTTTTTTTAAAAATCAAGGAATGAGTGAATATGGTTACCAAAATGGCGGAGACTGGACTTGGTTTGGTGGCCGAATGGTACAACAATTAATTCATTATGGCTTATATGAGGAAGCCTATGAAGCGCTTTCTCCGATGCTGGACAGAGTAATACTACACAAAGGATTCTACGAATGGTGGACTCCTGCAGGAGAACCAAAGGGTTCTGGCCAATTTAGAGGGTCTGCCGGAGTTCTTTGGTCTGCTATTGAGCAACTAAACGCTCAATCCGTCCAAGAATAAAAGAGAACTAATAGTATCCATCTAATTCCCAGCTTGCCTCCTATTCTTCAATAGTTACCCGTACTAAAAATTAATTTTAAATATTGTATCATAGTGAAATTTAAAAACAGAGCTGTAAGTTAGCGATTAATTCGAGCCCTAAAATAAATGTTTAAAAAATAACTCTTTAATATTTACAACAAATGAAATACTTCATATTTAGTATTCTCCTACTCCATTTAAATTTAATTAGTGCGCAACAAAATTTAATTAAATATGTAAAACCAATCATTGGATCAGAAAAAATGGGACATACTTATCCTGGGGCAACTGTGCCGTTTGGAGCCGTACAATTAAGTCCCGAAACGGATACCATATCCTATGAATTAAACGGAAAATATAATGGTGATGTTTACAAATATTGCGCAGGATATAAATATGAAGACAAAACCATTGTAGGATTCAGTCACACACACCTGAGTGGAACCGGTCATTCTGATCTTGGCGATTTTTTAGTTATGCCAACACAAGGAAAACTACAACTGAATCCCGGAACGGCATCGGATACAAAAAGCGGGTATCGCTCTGCGTTCTCACATTCTAATGAAATATCCGAAGCTGGTTATTACAAAGTAAAACTGGATGATCATGCTATTATTGCCGAAATGACGGCAACTACCAGAGTAGGAATGCATCAATACACATTTCCAAAATCGGATGAAAGTCGCATCATCCTTGACTTAATGGCTGGTATTTATAATTACGATGAAAAAAATGTTTGGACATATATAAGAGTGGTCAATGACTCCCTAATCACAGGTTACCGACAAACAAATGGCTGGGCACGGACTAGAACCGTATATTTTGCAATGTCGTTTTCAAAACCATTTGCCAATTACGGACAAAAAAATTATGACACAAAGCAATCGTATCGTGGTTTTTGGAGAAAATTTGATGAATCAAAAAACTTTCCGGAAATCGCCGGAAAAAAAATACGCATGTATTTTGATTTTAAAACCGAGGAAGCCGAAAAAATTAAAATAAAATTCGCACTGTCCTCGGTTAGTCAAGAAAATGCTTTAGAAAATATGCAATCCGAAATTAAAGATTGGAATTTTGAGAAAGTTAAAACGGATGCTCAAAAATTATGGAATGACGAACTGAACAAGATTAAAATTGAAGCTTCCGAAGACAATAAGATAAACTTCTACACCGCTATTTATCATACTTTTATAAACCCTACGGTTTACACTGACGTAAACGGACAATACAAAGGTTTAGATCAAGACACTCATATAGCCAATGGTTTTACAAATTACAGTACGTTTTCCTTATGGGATACCTATCGGGCATTGCATCCATTTTTTAACATAATTCAACCTTCCCGGAATAATGACATGATAAAGTCAATGATGGCGCATTTCAAGCAAAGCGCCTTACACATGCTGCCAATTTGGTCTCATTACTCCAACGATAATTGGTGCATGAGTGGCTATCATAGTGTTTCAGTAATTGCAGATGCGATCATAAAAGGGGTTTATAATGGCGACCCAAACGAAGCGCTGGATGCTTGTGTGGCAACAGCAAAACATCGAAATTATGAAGGCATTGGCACCTATATGGATTTAGGTTTTATACCTGATGAAAAAAGTGGCACTTCAGTTTCAAACACATTAGAATATGCCTATGATGATTGGTGTATAGCTCAATTAGCAAAAAAATTAGATCGACAGGAGATTTATGAAGAGTTTATAAAAAGATCTTCAAATTGGAAAAACAATTTTAATCCAACAACAGGATTTATGCAACCCAAATTAGCAAACGGTACTTTCAAAAGTAATTTTGATGCTATGACAACGCACGGCCAAGGATTTATTGAAGGAAATAGTTGGAATTACAGTTTTTTTGTTCCACATAATCCAACTGAATTGATTGCCAAAATGGGTGGTAAATCCGCATTTTCAGATCGTTTAGATACTTTATTTTCCATGCATTTACCTGATTCATTTTTCGCTGAAACAGAAGACATTACGAGAGAAGGAATAATTGGTGGTTATGTGCACGGAAATGAGCCTGCGCACCACGTAGCCTATTTTTACAATTGGACAAATGAACCTTGGAAAACACAATATCAGGTTAGAAAAATAATGAAAATGCAATACAAACCAACACCTGATGGTTTGGGAGGAAATGATGATTGCGGACAAATGAGTGCTTGGTATATCTTCTCTTCATTAGGGTTTTATCCAGTTGCTCCAGGTTCAACTGAATATACTATTGGATCCCCTTTGGTAAACAATGCGGTATTGACATTAGAAAATGGTAAAATGTTTATCATAGAGGTGTTAAATCAAAAAGACAAAAATGTTTATGTTCAAAAAATAGTACTAAATGGCAAGCCCTTACCAACTTTGTTTATAAACCACAATGATATTACTGCTGGAGGCAAATTGACTTTTTATATGGGATCTAAACCTAAAAAATAAATCAAAAATTTACATCCCCATTAAAAAGATTAATTTTCTGGTATTTTTCACAGATACAATTGTGTAGCATTGTTTTTAAGTATATTAAATTCTTTAGATGTAATTAGTTTTTGATGATAATTTTTCGTCAGTTCGAGTGATTTTCTCCCCAAGTCTCGGGAATAAAATCGTATCGAGAACAAGAAAAATTTAATTAAAACGGTTCTTGATACACGTCACTTCGAGTGAGAAGCGTATCGAGAAGTTTGTTCCGTTTTACTACTTAAAAACACGCAAACTGATATTTTAATCATTGCATCCAACAGATTATATTAAGATCCTGAACATACAGATGGGGATTTTAAAAAGAAAAAAATTAAGAACAAAATTCATCAATATCTATCTCTTTTTTATGATATGAATGGGTTCTTTTAAAGAGTTCAACTTAGTGGTGAGGATATAGACTTCGAGTCATTACAACAAAAACTGGACAACTGTTTAATAAACGCTTAGCAACACATTAATCGAGAACCCAAACGGCCTAATATCCTCTGCAATTGCTAAAAAACCAACAAAATCTAAAACCTAATCCGAAAAATAACATTCTCTTAAAGGATTTGTATCCTTTTTTGGTTACCCTTGTACCGTTCGATACAACTAAAACCTCAATATATAAACTTCATCTATGAGTCGTATAATAATATATTTATCCTTTCTGCTTTGTCTTTACTCTACTGTTTCAAAAGGGCAGGCTCCACCCGAGGAATTAAAAATTGCTTTTCTGGCAGATGTTCATTTTCAGGATATATATGGAACCTTACAAGACAGCGATTATAAAGGAATCACCAATCCTAAGAACGGAAAGCATACTTTATTAAGAACGATGGAATCGCAGTTACATTCGACTCGGATTTTTAATGAAAACTATTTTGCGTTTTTCGCAGCCCTAGATGATATTGTACAAAGAGGAATAAAAATCGTGGCGCTTCCGGGTGATTATAGTGATGACGGACAACCACTTCACATTCGGGGTTTAAGGCAGATCCTTACTGATTATACTAAAAAATATGGGATCCAATTCTTTATCACCACAGGCAATCATGATCCTGCCGGACCTTTTGCTCAGGAATCTGGAAAAAATGATTTTTTGGGCAATCAAGGAAAACGCCAGCCTATTTTTAGTAAAAAAGGATTATATAAACCCAATAGCAATGATGAAAATACGGTAGTAATAACCCAAGATATTGCCAAAATGGGATATCTCGGTATTACAACTGAACTGAAAGATTTTGGTTTTTCCCCAAAAGAAAGCGATTTATTCTGGACCACTCCTTTCTGCAATTATTCATTAGACAATTATACTTATACAAAAGCAACAGAAGCCTCTTCTTTGACTAATAGAACCTATTCCGTAACGCCGGGATATTCCGTGCCTGATGTGAGCTATGTCGTAGAACCCGTTCCGGGACTTTGGTTACTGGCTATTGATGGTAATATTTATATTCCAAAAAAAGAGGCTTCTGAAAACTCAAAGGACTCCAAAGAGTATTCTGATGCAGGTTTAGGCTACAATAAGGTGCTTTCTCATAAAAAACACCTGATAAAATGGATTGAAAAAATAAACGTAGAGGCTAAAAAGAGAGGGAAAACCCTAATCGCATTCAGCCACTTTCCAATGGTAGAATTTAATGATGATGCGTCCACTGAAATTGAAAAATTAATGGGCAAAGGAAAATGGCAATTAAACCGTGTTCCGAAGGAAGAAGTCGCAGAAACCTTTGCTGATGCCGGATTGAGAATCCATTTTGGCGGACACATGCACATCAACGACACAGGTGTTCGAAAAACTAAAAAAGGAAATACGCTGGTAAACATTCAAACTCCTTCTTTGGCAGCCTACATTCCTGCCTACAAACTGCTCACTGTCAAAGAAAATGAAATCATGGAAATTGAAACGATACCAATCACTGAAGTGCCCCGATTCAATGAACTTTTTGATCTTTATAAAATAGAATATGAATTTTTGAAAAGCCAAAATACCGCAGACCTCTGGAATAAGGACATTTTAGAAACAAAAAACTATCTCGATTTTACCGATTTCCATCTGAAAGAATTGGTCAGATTACGCTTTTTACCAGACGATTGGCCGGAAGAATTTAAAAATTTTATTTTAGAAGTTTCCGCTGAAGAATTGCTCCTACTCGCCAATATAGAATCTACAGCAGATTATAATACCATTATAAACCGCAAGAGCAATTTTAAGGAAGCTTGGAAAAAAGCAGAAAACAAACTAAAGCAACAATTAAAAGAGAATCAGTTCAATCAAAGTGATTTTAAATGGTCTGGTTTAGAGCTGATCACCGACTTTTATCGCATTCGAAGTGCTGATGAATTGGCTATAGCCGAAATTGGTAAAGAAAGAATAAAACAATATCAATTTATTATCGCTTCGTATCTTGACCATCAAAAGGGAAGAAAATTAAATCCTGAAAATCAAACAGCAAAAAATACAATTCTTTTTCTGACCATTCTGAATAAGTTCTTAAACGGAGCTCCTTCAGATCATTTTTTTGTTGATTTGAAATCGGGTGTTATTCAAAAATAAAAAAAGAGATACCTTTTATTGATATCTCTTTTCTCTTTAGATTTAATTTTTATGAGAATACAAACAAATTATTTAAGCTCCAATACTTGTTTGATTTTATGAAAAACTTCATTATTTTCATATACACCAGAAAAAATATCCGATTGCGGTCCATAGCTAAATATCGGCACCATAATTCCAGTATGATCATCAGTTGTAAAATCGCCTTCAATCATTTTGTCTTTTAAATTTCCTTGCGGTAGTGTAAACCCCGATGTCTCATGATCTGCGGTGACAATAACCAAAGTGTTGCCGGTTTGATCCGCAAATTTTATAGCCTCGGTTATCGCTTTGTCAAAATCAATTCCTTCCGAAACAATTCCGGGTACATTATTCGCATGACCGTAGGAATCAATCTGAGCGCCTTCAACCATAAGAAAGAACGGTTTATTCTTGGCATTCAAAAATTCCAATCCGTTTTTTGTGGCTTCTGCCAATAAATTTCCACGTCCTTTTAAAACACTGGGAACCGTATTTTCAGAGAAAAAAAGACCAACTTGATTCTTATTACTATTGGCAACATCTGCAATGGAATTTAAAATTGAAAAATCAGTTTTAGAAAAACCAGCAGCGAAATTTCGGCTTCCGCCACCCATAAAAAGTGAAATCTTACTATTTATAAGATCATTTGCGATGGCTGCTGTCATATCGCGCTCTTTTTGGTGCGAATAAAAAGACGCAGGGGTCGCTCCTGTAATATGATCCGTGGTGATTAAACCCGTACTAAAACCCTTTTTGCTAAGGACTTCCATAATGTTTTCAGTAGGAATCCCTAAGGAATCCACTCCAATTGCCCGATTGAAGGTTTTTTTACCAATAGCTAATGCGGTGCCTGCTGCAGCTGAATCGGTGGTAAAATCATCAGAAGATTGCGTTTTTATAAACCCTATCGATTTTAATTGCGTCAGTGTCAATTGGCCACCATTAGCCAAAACAGCACTAGAAATCTGGGCAAGTCCATTCCCGTCGCCTATAAGCAGAATTATATTTTGTATTGGACTGTTTTTCTTGTCAGACAAATAAGTAGGTGTGTAAACCGGCGAATCAATCGTATTGTAAAAAACTCTGCTGTCTAAGGAATTCAAATAGCGTGAACTCTCGTAAGGCATGTCGGTATTTATAAAATCGACTCCGAGATCCTTGAACGTTTTCCATGCGGTTTTAGAATCTGGACAACCCCAAAAACGGAATGGTTTTCCATAACTATGCGCCTTATTGATTGCTTCGGATACCTTTTTGTAATCTTCGGCAGTAAGACGTCCTTTTCCGTTCCAAGATGAAAATTCACTGAAACTTTTGCTGATTATCGCCACCTTTTCCCATTGTTCTTTTTCTGGAATACCAGCAAAACTTTGATAATCAAATTGAATGTAATTAGGGTATTGTGTATATGTTTTTGCTTCTGGTCGGTTTCCAGATATCACAATGGAGAAATTTTTATTGTTTATTACATTGGGGTAATTTTCTAAAACAGCGATCAGTTTTTTTAACGTTGCAACAGACTCGGTTTTAATATCAATCAGTAATTGTATGGGTTGCTGATTTCCCATTTTTAGTGTCATTACTTGTTGCAAAGGATCTAAATACAGCTTTTCAAGGGTACGTTCTTTTTTGATATCGGTCTCGGTATGGCTTACATACAAGTTGTTATCCTTCAAAAAAACATCCGCTTCAATAGAATTCAAACCATTGGCATAAGCGCTCCAAAACGGAATATTTTGTTCATAATCATTATGAGAATGTATTTTATATTTTTGAATGTCTTGTGCCTGAATGAACTGCAAAGAAAACAGCAAGGCCAGAACTGAAATTTTAATAGATTGGGTCATAGTATAAATTGTAAAAAAAGAGTAGTGTTAACTCGTTGGGTTTAATTATTTAAAACATCAGTTCGAGTGTTTTTTGTCGAGTAAAACGGAACAAAAAATGTATCGAGAACCGTATTTAATTATGTAGACCTTTCGGCTGCTATTAGAGTTCACCGAAAGGTCTTTAATAAAATTATATTTTATGACGTGATTCAGTAGCTTAGTTTAATTTTCTCCTTTAAAACCATGCTAAAACCACTTTTTTGATCCAATTAATATCCTGCGTTTTGAACTAAATATCCAGGCTTGTCTGAAGCTCCATCAATAGCAGATTGTGGAATTGGAAAAAGACGTTTCTGAACATTACCATCCGTTTTTTCGGTCCAGGTTCCTTCATATTTTCCAAAACGAATCATATCCGTACGTCTGAGCATTTCCCAGTAAAATTCAAATCCACGTTCTCTGTACAAAAGATCGAGTTTCATTGAAGTTAAGGCTGGCGGAACAATTCGGGCTGTTCTTGAAGCTCTTACCAAGTTTACATCGGCTAGTGCTCCACCTGCATCATTTGATTTACGAAGTTTAGCTTCGGCACGCATCATGTACACATCGGCCAAGCGAAGAATAACAATATCGGCATCTCCTCTATTTCTCCCGTTATCCGATTTTTTACTGAACTCATATTTCAATACTCTATACCCACTACTATACCCACTTCCTTCTGCTGTAAAATCTATTTTCTCTGTATGGTTGACTAGTTTTGTTTTATCCGCTCGAGTTATATTTCTCAGTTTACCAATTTTATATCCAATTCCGTCAGCACAACGAGCAAAGGGTTGCCCATTAGCAGTGGTAAGTAATCCATATTGCTGGCCTCTGATGATCCCGCGATCAATTTCAAAATTAGCTGCCGTAACGCACGAATCCGCCGGTATTATAAGATTCTTTTTAGAAAATCTAGGATCCATTGTTGCGGGATCCTTAGAGCCATAAGCAACGACCCAAGTCTGATAAAAATCAGATGTAATGGCTGGACCGTCAGTTCCATTTGCTTTTACAAATGCGGGAAGCGGAAACCGGTCGCCGGATAAGGAGAAATAAGCCAAACGATTATGACCGTTCAATTCTGCTCGTTGATCAACAGCAAAGATTAACTCTTTGTTGGTATGGTTTTCATCATCAAATATTTCAAAATATTCAGAGGAAAGATTGTACTGTCCGGACTCAATAATTTTAGAAGTATACAAAATAACCTTATCCATGTCCTCTGATTTGAAATCAAAAGTACTTGCATATGGATTCCGATACACTGCAGCATTTAAGTGCAAACGAGATAGAAGTCCCCATACAGCACCTTGCGTAATACGACCGGGTCCTGAAGTTTTAGAAACCTCATTTTCAATAGACAAAAATTCGTTTTTAATATAATCTACCGCTTCAGAACCACGTAAAACAGTAGAAATTTCCGCAGGGTTTTCTTTTACAAAAATTAATCCAAAAAGATCTAAACTCAACATAGAGTAATACGCTCGTAGCCCTTTGGCCTCAGCCAAATAAAGTTTAGCCGCAGGATTGCTTGCTGCCAGCGGACTTAGTGCATTGATTGCTGTCACGGATCTCGAAATACCTTGAGTAATGGATCCCCAAGTATCTTTTATTCGAATGTGGGAGCTGCTGTAAGTATGACGATGCATATCAATAAAAATCCCATTATCACCCCAATCAGTTCCTCCTCGATAAGGCAAAATAGCTTCATCCGTTGATATTTCCTGAAGTGTAAAATAACTGGTGTGTAAAAATAATCCCGGTAAAACAGCATAAGCAGGTGCAATACTTCCATCGGCAACCGCACCAGATGTAGCACCGCCAGTTAGGGACTCGTCTAAAACTTCTTCCTCAAGTGTTGTACAACCAAATTGCAATAAAGTGGTAAAAACGGTCAGTAATAGTATTATTTTATTTTTCATGTGAATTGTATTTAATTAAAAGGAAACATTAAATCCGAATAGGAATGTTCTTGCTTTAGGATAACTCAAATAATCGATACCGTAAGAAGTGACTCCAGCTACAGATCGATCTGAGTTGACCTCTGGATCATAACCGTCATAATCCGTAATGACAAATAAATTTTGTCCGGTTACAGAAAATCGCATGGAACTAATCCAATCTCCAACGCCAATCGACTCTGGTTTTAAAGTATAGCCAAAAGATACATTGTTTAAGCGAAGAAAAGCGCCATTTTTCAAGTATCGTGTTGAAATAGAAGCCGGGTTTGTAATCGACTCCGAAGAAAATTCTCCTGCTGGAGCAGTTGTGTTTAATGACTTGGCTAAGCGGGCTTTATAGAAATTGGAATTGGCTGTGTTGTCATAGATTTTATTTCCAGCAACACCATTAAAATTAAAGTTTAAATCAAATGCTTTGTACGCTAGATTACCATAAAAACTAAATAATTTGTCTGGCAATGCACTTCCGGCTACAACACGATCTGCATCGGTATCCAAACCATCATTATTGGCATCTCTAAACTGGCTCATTCCTTGATCATTGATTCCAATAAACTCTTTCATAAAAAAAGTACCAATCGGTTGACCGTTTACATAACCGTTAATCGTAGCCGAGGAAAGTCCCGAGCCTGAAGCACTTCCTGTAGTGAGCACCGTAAATGGCGAGTTTTCGATTTTATTATCAATAAAAGATACGTTACCACCAAATCCAAATGAAATTCCTTTCTCACTTTTATACTGATACGCTAGTGCGAATTCCAAACCGCGATTGGTAATAGTCATGTCTTTTACATTAGTCCAATACGTCGAAGCGGGCTGTATGGGATCTGAGGGCACCACTTCAAGTAAAATATTATCTGAAACTTTATTAAAATAATCTATTGTTCCAGATAAAGCGCCTTTAAAGAATCCAAAATCCAAACCTACGTTAGTTTGTGTAGATACTTCCCACTGAATATCTGGATTCGCAAATCGAGCAAAAGTAGTTCCCCCAGGATAAGTGCCTGTCGGATAAAGCGGATAACTGGTGCTACCACTCACTGAGGTTGTCGAGGAAGCTTGTGTGATTTTAGATGGGATTTCTTGATTTCCTGTTCGACCCCAACCAGCTCTTACCTTTAAATTGCTGAACGGACTTGCTTGCATGAACTCTTCTTCAGAAATTTTCCATCCTGCAGAAAAAGAAGGGAAATTTCCGTATTTATTGTTACTTCCAAATTTTGAAGAACCATCTCTACGAAAAGTCGCAGTTAATAAATACCGGTTTTGAAAACTATAATTCAATCTCCCAAAAAACGATTGTAATTCATTTTTAACCGCTGATCCCGAAGGCATATTATCTATTAAATCCAATTCTTGACCCAAACCTGGATTGTATTTTGGATCGATACCATTATCTTTAAATCGGTCAATACTCCAATGGCGGTATTGTACAAATGTTTTTTGAAAGGAATGCCCCGCCAAAAGCGAAAAATTATTCTCCCCTAAATCAAAATTATAGGTGATGTAATTCTCAATCAAAGTATTTTTATTATTGCTATAAAAAGAATCAAGCCGACCATCCTCTTGAGGTAAAGTACTTGGTCTATTTTGAATATCGCGATCAGAACTGGAGTTGTCAACACCAAAATTGAGTTTATAATCCAATCCTTTGATGATTTCAAACGAAGGAGAAATATTAGCTATAATACGATTCGTTTGAGTCAAATCTTCATACAATTTCAGACGTATCAGAGGATTAAAAACATCCGGAAATATAGAAGGAGCTCCATTTTCATCATAAGCAGGATAAGTAGGATTGAGACTTAATGCAGTACCTATAAGACTTTCAATGGCCGGCCGCTCGCTAATGGTGTTAGTAGCATTCAGATTCAAATCAATCTTGAGTCTATCGTTAAGTAATTTTTGAGTAATATTAATTCTACCAGAAAGTCTTTTTAATTCACTATTTTTTATAATTCCTTGCTGATCCTGACTTCCTATAGAGGCAAAATAAGTCATATTATCAGCGCCACCACTTAAGGATACGTTATGATTTTGTGTAAAAGCGGCTCTCGTAATTTCTTTTTGCCAATTAGTAGAGCCCCCTAAATCCGTGAGCTCTCCGCCAATTTCAACAACTCTTGATCGAAAAGCGTCAGCACTATAAACCGGGATTTCTTTAGCTATACTTGAAGTCCCCAAACTAGTAGAATACGTTACTTTAGACACCCCTTTTTTTCCTCTTTTGGTAGTAATCAAAATAACACCATTAGCACCTCTTGCTCCATAAATAGCAGTTGCAGAAGCATCTTTCAATACATCAATTGATTCTATATCATCAGAATTTATAAAACTAAGCGGATTGGTAGCTCCTCCTGTACCTGAATTATCAAGAGCAAAGCCATCGACAACAAATAAAGGCGTGCTTCCCGAACGAACACCACCTTGACCACGTATGCTTATGGTTTGATTACTTCCTGGTTCTCCGCTTGCTGATGTGATGTTAACCCCCGAAACCTTACCTTGAATCAATTGTTCTGGAGAGGTAACGATACCACGATTAAACTGATCACTTTTTACAGAAGTAACTGCACCTGTAACATCACTCTTTCGTTTAGAACCATATCCAACTACTACCAAATCATCTAATTGCAGAGCGCTTGATTGCAACTTTATATTTAATTTATTATAGTTTTTAAGGATTACTGATTGTGTTTCAAATCCTATATAAGAAAACACTAAAACATCGCTAACGGATGCCTTAATATTAAACCGACCATCAAAATCGGTTACTATTCCTTGTTTATTTCCCTTTACCAAAACATTAACACCTGGTATTGGAGAATTTGCATCATCTAATACTACTCCTGTCACTTCTGTTTGTGCCCAAGAGTCCACAGAAAACACCATTAAAAGAAATAGCATCAAAAATTTAATTTTTTTCATTTTTTATTAATTTGTTTATACCGGGCAAATGAAGTCGATAATTGCCAAACAAATGTTAATTAAGAAACAAGAAAAAGTAAATTTTAAACAAGAAAAAGTGAATATTAGTTAAAAAAATAGAAATACAAATAACGTAAAATAAGTACAAAACGACTTCTTACATTTAGAAAATCTATTTACTTTTTTTACCTTTCATTAATTTAATTACTTATATTCTACAGCTATTTAATATCAAAAATATTAAAGCTATTTATTTTTAAAAAAAACAAATACAATGAATTAGATATTTTTTTTTTTAAAATTAGAAGCAAATTAGCTCTTCAAATAAATTACTTAAATTAGAAATAATGACTAATTTTTATTAAAAAAAAATCATTCAGACTGAAATTTTTGAAACAAATGCGTTAAAAATAAAATTAAAATAATAGACCAAACAGATAATAAAAATTTAACCTTTGTATAATATAATTTTTTACCATTTTAAAAAAACTTTCCTCATTTATTTTAAAGGAAAAGGGATATTCCTAAGATACTCTGTACTAAAACATAAAAATTTTTTTAATATTCTTTCTGATTCTGTCTTGTCCTGAATAACCGATACAGATTATTAGATAAAAATATTTAATTAAACACTTGCAAAAACGTTTTTGCAA
>NZ_RYDN01000028.1:0-42425 GCF_003968735.1 Flavobacterium sp. RSP49
TTGCAAAAACGTTTTTGCAAGTGTTTAATTAAATATTTTTATCTAATAATCTGTATCGGTTATTCAGGACAAGACATCTGAAATACTTTAAAAAGAATATAGTTTTTTACATGAGTTTGCCAAAGAAAACAGCATTCCAAAACAATTTTTCTGTTCCCAGCCAGAAGGCTCGGAAATTAGTATTGTCTGTGAAAATTAAAATGGCTCCATCTCCTTTTCGAATGGCTTGAAACGGTACCGTTTCTTTTAACAACTCCAGTTTTGGTTTCGAAATGTAACCGCTCAACAATGGATTTTTAGTATATTGGATTGGATTACCAAAACTGTTTTTATTGGGTTCAATAAAAATAGAGGAGTTTCTGAAAATAGGCATCATATTTCGTGGCATTCCATAATTAATAGGATGTGATAAATCTAATCTGGTTTCAAATATTGCCCCGCCAATCTCTTGTGCTCCCTTGAAATCACTAGTTTGTTCAAATGAAATTGCTTTAGCTTCATTTTTAGTAGTTTTTAAAGTCAATTCAATCAATTTACTATCATTCAACCATTTAATAGCATCCTGATATGCAATTAAAGTTCCTCCACTTTGAGTCCATTGCTCTATTTTAGCTGCTGTAGCTGGTGAAAGTCCACCATAATTTCCATTGACCATGATCAAAGTCGTATAACCACTTAGAGTCACTCTTTGTAGTTGTTCCATATCTATTTTAGTCAATGGAATTTGTGCTTTTTGATCAAATAAATGCCATAATTCTCCCGCATCTGATGGATCAACACCACGTCCCACGACCATAGCTACTTTAGGCATGGTAAGATTGACTAGATTGGGATTTCCTAAATTGGCACCATCAGTAAACCCGGTTTCTACGGCGGTAATAGCAATAGCGTATTCCGGGATAATTTGGTTCAGGTAGGCATACATTTCGTCTGAACTCATTGTCTGATTCTGAACAGGTACTAACAAACTCCCATAGGAAAAAGTTTTTCCGTTGTGGACAAATGGTTTCTTAGTGGTTTTTATACGCAGTCCTTTGGCCTGTAATTGGTATAAAAGTTTAGGAGAATTGTAGTCTGTCCATTCGATTAGGTATCCTACATCACTTTTTTGATTGACCGTTCCGGGTTTCAATACATTTTCGTAACGTGCCCCGGCTTGTGAAAGGGAATTCAGTTCCTCAAAATTTAAATTGAAAGCCAGATCAAAATTCCATGCTGAAATGTCATAAAAGATACTGTCTTTGAACTTGGTTTGTCTATCAAAAATAGCGTGTATGAGCTTTGAGTTTTTTTGTTCCATGGGAATAATAATACTCAAATCTTTACTGAATTTCTTTTTGTTGATGGTGATGTCTTCTTTCAATTGCAGCATTTCAATTTTATGCTGGCTAAGTATTTTGGCGAGTTCTTGAATTTTAGTAGCATCTTTTTCATCTCCAAATACATAGCCTTTTGTTTTGTTTCTTTTACTTTCGGCACTGGAATTAGTAAAAAAATCGCGTTGGTATTCCAGCAGCTCTTTTCGCATTTCATACGCAGCCTGTACTGATGACAAGCTGGTTGTAAATTGATTTTTGATGGTAAATGGAAAAGTGATTATTCCGTTTACGCTTTGTTGGGCATGTCCTCTTGAACTCGCTTGTTCAAATAAAATACCGATACCTCCATTGATGTCAGGATAGGTAGATCCTTTGCCGTAATAAAAGTCATCAAAACCATCTTCGACATAATAAAAACTTCCAATTTTATCCAATGCTTTGGCATGGTAGCCTGCAATTTTTTTGGTTAGTTTTTGGTTTAATTCAGGAGTGAGTGGGTTGGTGCGGCTTTGAACTCCCGGCTGAAAAAAGTAAGTCGAATTAGTTCCCATTTCGTGAAAATCACACAATACATTTGGCATCCATTTCCTGAAAGTCCTAATGCGCGCCTGACTTTCTGGAAGTTGAACGGGAAGCCAGTCTCTGTTCATGTCAAACCAGTAGTGATTAAATCTTCCGCCTGGCCATGCTTCATTAAATTCTCGGTCATTAGGATCTGTTACTAAGTTTTTACTTTTATGGCTGTTCACCCAAGTTGAAAAACGATGCAAACCATCTGGATTTAAACTTGGATCTAATAGAATAATCGTATTATCCAGCATTTTTTTTAGTTCAGGACTTTCTGAGGCTGTAAGATAATAGGCCAGAGCAATTGCGGCACCGGTTCCGCTGGATTCATTTCCATGGATTGAATAGCCTAAATAGAGTACGATAGGCAAATTAGATACATCCGAAGCATTAGTATCTGAATCCGATAAAGCGAGGTGTTTTCTATGAATTTCATCAATTTTTGCTAAATTTTCAGGACTTGAAATGGTAAGTAATTGTAGTGGACGGTTTTCATAAGTGTAACCGGTTGTTTCTATTTGCACTCTGTCAGAAGCTTTTGCAATAGCTTCCATAAAGCGAACTACTTGATTGTGATCAGTATGCATTTCTCCTAATTCAAAATTAAAAACACTTTTAGGTGTCGGAATTTTGTCATTGTACGTTTCGTTTTGCGGCAAAAAATACGCTAGTGGTACTGGTCTTTCTTGCGCATTGCAAATGAAACTAAAAAAGAATAAAAGGTAATAAATAGATTTCATAGATAAATAGGTTTTTAGTGGTGACGGTATAAAAAGAATCATTTGAATACAGGTTGTGTTAGAATTACATCAAAGATTAAATTTCAAGTAGCTTTAAATAGGATCCTTTTTACGACAGAAAATTGGAAGAAATTTCAAGATGATTTATCAAATGTAACGTTTTAGTGAATAGGTTCAAATAAATTAATTTTGTAAATTTGCATTTCAATAAAAATTAAAAAGCAATGGAAAACGGAATATATGCTAAGTTCAACACCACAAAAGGGGCTGTTTTAGTAAAACTAACGCACGATTTGACTCCTGGTACAGTTGGGAACTTTGTAGGATTAGCAGAAGGTAACTTAGAAAATAAAGTTAAACCACAAGGAGTTAAGTTTTATAATGGATTAAAATTTCACAGAGTAATTCCTGATTTTATGGTACAAGGCGGTTGTCCACAAGGAACAGGAACTGGAGATCCAGGGTACAAATTTGATGATGAGTTTCATCCAAGTCTAAAACATGATCGTCCGGGTGTTTTGGCGATGGCCAATTCAGGACCAGGAACGAATGGTTCTCAATTTTACATTACACACATTCCTACGGAATGGCTGGATAATAAGCATACTGTTTTTGGCCATGTAGTTGAAGGTCAGGATGTCGTTGATGCTATCGCTCAAGGCGATGTTTTAGAGACTTTAGAGATCGTTAGAGTAGGAGACGAAGCTAAAAATTGGAATGCAATTGAAGCTTTTATTAGCTTTAAGGGATCACGGAACAAACGTGATGCCACTTTGAAAGCCGATGCTGAAGCTGCGATGGAAAAATTAGCTGCGGGTTTTGAAAAAACAGAAAGTGGACTGCGTTACCAATTCATCCAAAGAGGAGAAGGTAAAAAAGCAGAAAGCGGAAAAACCGTTGCTGTTCACTATGAAGGTTCATTAGAGAATGGAAAAGTGTTTGATTCTTCTTATCCAAGAAAAAAACCAATTGAATTTAGATTGGGGCAAGGTCAGGTTATTGAGGGTTGGGATGAAGGAATTGCCTTGTTGCGTGTAGGTGACAAAGCACGTTTTGTAATTCCATCTCATTTAGGGTATGGATCTCGTGGTGCAGGAGGAGCAATTCCGCCAAATGCTACTTTGATTTTTGATGTCGAATTGATGGAAGTAAAATAGTTTTTAGTACTCTTTTCAGCGACTAGAAAAGATAAATACAAAGAATCCCAAAACGAAAGTTTTGGGATTCTTTTATACCGCTTATTTTACTGTACTTATTTTTATATTTTTTCGCTTTTTTAAGGCTTTTTTATCGGAATACTTAATTGTCAATATTTATTCTTACTTCTTGGTAATTGGCATCATAGCGCCAGGAAAAACCAATACCTCCATACAGTGCAGATGGAGTATCTTTAAGACTTGTACTTATTGAGGCATCAATTTGCATGTCTTTATTTAACAAATAAGCAGCGCCACCACGAACAATTGCATCGCTGTAAAAATCACTTTTGAACCCCTGATTTTCTACAAATCCGGACCATTTGTTATTAAACCCTCTAGTCAAAGTTACCACGTAGCCATAACTCGGGAATTCAGTAGTAATATAGTCAGCAATGATATTCGTCACAAAAACCCACCTGCCATCGCCTAAGTGGTTTTGGGTAATCAACATAATTTTTGGAGATATACTGGATTCAGGGGAAAAAGAATAGGGATTGTCTGCCATCGTAAAATTAGCTCCTGCAAATATAGATACAGCAGGAATTAATTGATGCCAGTCAAAACTTTGATTGGCTTTCCAGCTGTAGAGGTTTGTTTTTTTTTCATAATTCCGGAAAGGATCATACACTAAATATTTAGCTCCCAGAACCGTTTGCTTTAAGTCTGCACGATTGGTTTTGTTGAATAAAGAAGTGTATTGTTCGTTTTGGTATTGTATATCGGCTATCAATTCCAGCTTTTCCATGAATAATCCCCATCGCAATGTGGCATCAATCCCAAAACCGTTTGCATCATAGTTCAATAAACGATGGTTTTGTTTGATCCCGTAAACACCAGTTTCTATTTGGATAACAGACTTTCCAACAGCAAAAGCCGACATGGTTTCACCCGGTCTGTTCGAATTGATTTGATCCGTATGTTGCCCATAATGAATACTTGGAATCATTGAGAGAGCTACAATTAGTAAGATTTTGATTTTGGACATCTTATTTTTTTTAGTTAAAAAGTAACAACGCTTTTCAAATGTAGTATATTTTATTATTTATTTAAGAGAGATAGTTTAATTTTGAACAGTTGATTTATTAATTTTGGAAAAAATTACAATTATATGCAAACAGCTTCATTTACTGGTTTTATAAAAGCACTTTTTTATATGATTGCTTTCTATTATATTTTTAGATTTTTGGCGAAATTATTTCTGCCATTATTAGTAAAAAAAGTAGTGCAGAAAGCAGGCGAAAACATGCAGAAGCAACAGCAGTATGCACAAGAGAATACGTGGCAAAAAACGCAATCTAAGGAGGAAGAAGTTCTTTACACAACAGCAAATACTAAAAACCCACGCGAAACCAAAAAAGTGGGCGATTATGTTGATTACGAAGAAATAGATTAAATTTGTCGTTATCAGCATCATTTTTACTATAATCCAAACCATTTTACATTGAAAATAATAAATAAGTTCTATCCACACGCCTTAGCCATACTTGGTTTTGTTGTGATTTCTCTGATATATTTTTATCCTGTGTTACAAGGAAAGCAAATTTTCCAGTCTGATATTGTGCAATATACAGGAATGGCCAAAGAGCAAAATGACTTTAGAGCCACCAATGATGTGGAGCCGTATTGGACTAATTCCGCATTTGGAGGTATGCCAACCTATCAACTAGGAGCCAAATATCCTCACGATTATATTGGTGCGATAGACGATGCATTGCGATTTTTACCGCGTCCTGCGGATTATTTATTTTTATATTTTCTTGGATTTTATGGCTTGATGCTGGTATTAAAAGTGGATCCTTTAAAAGCCTTTTTTGGTGCATTAGCCTTTGGTTTATCTACCTATTTGATAATTATTCTTGGAGTTGGTCATAATGCTAAAGCACACGCTATTGCGTATATGCCACTGGTTATTGCTGGATTTATTTTGGTGTTTCAAAAAAAATACATACTAGGAGGTTTGATTACGCTTTTTGCGACAGCATTAGAAATCAATGCGAATCACTTCCAGATGACCTATTATTTATTGATTTTCTTATTGATTCTTTCTATATATTTTGTGTACCAGCAAGTAAAAGAAAAAGACTATAAATCGCTACTGTATTCATTTGGAATACTTGCGGTTGCGGGAATATTTGCTATTGGCACCAATGCGACTAATTTATTAGCTACTGCCGAATATGCAGATTTTAGTACTCGAGGGAAAAGTGAATTAACCTTTAATCCTGATGGTTCAAAAAAGGATAGTAATAGCGCCTTGACGTATGAGTACATAACGGAATACAGTTATGGAATTATGGAAAGCTTTAATCTGATAGCGCCCCGACTTTTTGGAGGCTCAAATAATGAGGCAGTAGGAAAAGACAGTAATATGTTTGAACTAATGGTGGGCAAGGGCGTACCAGAAGATCAGGCAACTGATTTTGTTTCGGGAATGCCAACCTATTGGGGAGATCAACCCATAGTTGCTGCTCCCGCATACATTGGTATAGTGGTTTTCTTTTTGGCTATTATGGCCTTGTTTATTGATACACGCAAAATAAAATATGTATTCCTTTCTGGAGCTGTAGTTGCTTTGATACTTTCATGGGGGAAGAATCTTCCTTTAGTGACTGATTTTTTTATTGACTATATTCCTATGTACAATAAATTTAGAGCAGTTTCCTCCATACAAGTTATTCTTGAATTGTGTTTTCCTGTTCTGGCTATTATGGGATTACAGTCTTTCTTTACATTGGACAAAAAACTACAAAAGAAAGCCGTAATGGAGACCGGTGTTTTAGGGCTGGGATTAATACTGATCTTGTTTTTTAGTAAAAGTATGTTTAGTTTCTCTGGAGGTAATGATGCGTATTATCAACAAAGTTACGGGCCTGACTTTGTTAATGCCTTAAAACAGGACCGAATGAGTTTGTATAGTGCTGATTTACTGCGATCTGGTTTCTTGATAGTAATTACAGCGGGTATTTTATGGTTGTTTATTAAAAATAGGTTTGCTCAGAAAACCGCTATTATATTTGTAGGCTTATTGATGGTTTTTGATTTGTTTTTTGTTGATAAAAATTATGTGTCAGGAAAAGATTTTGTCAGCGGCAGGGAAGTGGAAGTCCCATTTCAGGAAACAGCTTCCGATGTTGAAATTCTCAAGGATACAACTCATTACAGAGTTTTTGAAGTAAGTGGAAACTTGTCCAGCGCACGGGCTTCTTATTTTCATAAATCAATAGGTGGTTACAGTGCCGTGAAGCCACGTAGAATGCAACAATTATTTGATTATCAAATTGCCAATAATAATATGGAAATCCTAAACATGCTAAATGTCAAGTATGTAATTCAGACGGATAAGGAAGGAAAAGAATTTCCAACTTCGAACCCAAATGCCAATGGGAATGCCTGGTTTGTAAGCAGTGTGAAAGTAGTTAATACCCCTGATGACGAGATGAAATCGTTAGGACAACTAAATACTAAAGATGTCGCAATATTTAACCGGCATGAGCATGGATCTAAGTTTAGAAATGTTGGATTGAAAAGAAAATGGGATACCAGTGGAACCATTCAATTAGACGTATACAAACCCAATTATCTTAAATATACTGCTAATAATACTAAATATGCTTTAGCAGTTTTTTCTGAAATATATTATGAAAAGGGATGGAATGCCTATGTTGATGGCGTAAAAACGGTTCATTTTCCTGTTGATTATGTATTGAGAGCACTAGTTCTTCCAGGGGGTCAACACAAAATAGAATTTAAGTTTGAACCTCAAGTTATAAAAACCGGAAGCACGATTACGTTGGTAAGTTCCATAGGAATGTTGTTGCTTTTGATTGGTGGGATTTATTTTGAAAGAAAAAAAAGGCGTTAGCTGTCTGATATTTATTTGTAAATTTGATCTAATAAATTTTCGAATACATTCTAAATTTTTAATGCAATGGGTAAAGTCAAATTAAATCACGAACATCCAACAGTAAAGGAGGCTAGATATGTTGAGGAAACAAGACAATTGACTTATCAGCAACGTTTTGAAAAACTGATGGCAATAATCGAAATATCTTGCTTATTAAAGGCAGCAAAAAAATATTCAAAATCAAAATAATTTGAAATGAATATGCAGAAACAAATAATAAATGTTTGGAAGTATTTATCAGAAAACAAGGTAAACTATCTAACCATCGGTGGATTTGCAGTAAATATTTACGGCTACGGAAGAAATACAGGAGATATTGATATTTTCATTGAAGATACAATAGCTAATCGTGAAAATTTGAGAAAGGCCATTAAACAAATGGGATTGGGTGATTTTGAAAGTATTAAAACTATGCAATTCATTCCCGGTTGGACAGATTTTACTCTAAATATTAATTTTAGACTGGATATTATGACTTCTGTTAAAGGTTTAGAAAATCAACCTTTTGCTGCACTTTTAGAAAAAGCAAACATCATAGATATAGATGGAATTCCAGTGTTTTTTATTGATTATGATAATTTGATTATTTCCAAAAAAGCAGCTAATAGACTTAAGGATCAACTAGATATTGAAGAGTTGGAGAAACTAAATAGCAAAAATATTTATTAAAATTATGATAGAATTATTCGGTTTAAAATCGTTTCAACAAATATTGTTGTTGCTTTTTTTATTAAGTTTTATTTTTGGAGTATTGTTTGGTATTTACTTATTTATACCTGACAAATTTAAATATTATTCAGTAATCCCCGCTTTACCGGCTTTTTACATTATTTCAAAAGGATTGTATCAAAACAGTACTTTGTTTTTTACGGATTTAAAATCAACTACAACAAAATCCTAAACTTGGAACCAAAAAAAATTTTAATAATTACCTATTATTGGCCACCGGCTGGAGGACCTGGGGTACAACGTTGGCTTAAGTTTGTTAAGTATTTGCCAGATTTTGGCATTCAGCCGATTGTGTATATTCCGGAGAATCCAACATATCCTATTGTTGATGAAAACTTGGTTAAAGAAGTTTCTGTTAAAGCGATTATTTTGAAACAGAAAATTTTCGAACCGTATCAACTGGCTTCGTTTCTTTCGAAAAACAAAACTAAAAAAATCAGTTCAGGAATTATTCCAAATCAGAAAAAGCAATCTTTTTTAGACAAAACTTTTCTTTGGATTCGTGGAAATCTTTTTATTCCCGATGCGCGTGTTTTTTGGGTAAAACCATCAGTTGCTTATCTGGAGAAATATATTGTAGAAAATAATATTGATACCATTGTTACTTCGGGACCACCGCACAGTCTGCATCTTATTGGATTAGAATTAAAACAGAAATTAGATTTAAAATGGTTTGCTGATTTCCGAGATCCATGGACCACAATTGGCTATCACAAATCCTTGCGATTATCGCTTTTTGCTGCTAAAAAACACAAATCACTAGAACATCAGGTTTTGAATACAGCCGATACTATTATCGTAACAAGCAAAACCACCAAAACCGAATTTGAGGCGATTACAGATAAACCCATTGCGGTAATTACCAATGGGTATGATACAGAGGAAGTCGAAAAACAAGCGTTGGATTCTAAATTTTCTTTGGCACACATTGGTTCTTTTCTCTCCGAGAGAAATCCTCTGATTTTATGGGAGAGTTTGATCGAATTAATTAATGAGATTCCGGAGTTCAAATCGCATGTAGAAATAAAGCTAATCGGAGCAGTAAGTCAGGAAGTTTTAGAAACCATTTCGCAATTTAAACTAAATTCCTTTTTGAATAATCTGGGCTACGTTTCACATTCGGAAGCGATTGCACATCAAAGAAAATCTCAGGTTTTGCTGCTTGTCGAAATTAATTCTCAAGAGACTAAAAGTATTATCCCTGGAAAATTATTTGAATATATGGTTTCTAACAGGCCTATCATTGCTATCGGACCCAACGGTTCTGATTTTGCCGAAATTATTACCACTACCAACACGGGCATATTTTTTGATTATTCGGAGAAAATGAAACTTAAAAGTGTAATTTTGGACTTTTATAATCAGTTTTTGGAAGGTAAATTACAGGTAAACGGAGTTGGATTACAGCGTTATTCCAGAAAAAATCTTACTAAAGAATTGGTTAAACTGCTTAATAAAATATAAATTAAAAGTGAGATTGCTTTGTGTCTCGCAATGATAAAGAAATGGGAATAGTATTAAATCAATCTTTAAAGAATACGATAATTACCTATTTTGGTTTTGGTATTGGGGCAATAAATACACTTTATTTGTATCCCTTTTTTTTAGGAACAGTATTTTATGCGTTAACAAACTATATTCTTTCTTGGGCAAATATCATTATGCCTTTGCTGGCTTTTGGTATGCAAAATACGTTGGTGAAGTTTTATACCCAGTATAAAACAGAGGAAGAACGCTCTCAGTTTCTCTCGTTTACTGTATTAATTCCTTTGTTGTTGTGTATTCCTTTAGTATTGATTGGATTTTTCTTTTTTGAACCTATTTCATTATACTTGAGCAAAGAAAATCCTGTAGTTAAGGATTATTTATGGCTTATTCCATTTATAGGACTTAGTATGGCTTATTTCGAGATCTTTTATGCTTGGGCCAGAGTGCACATGCATTCGGTTTTTGGAAATTTTGTAAAAGAGGTAGGATTGAGATTATTTTCTTTATTTGCTTTGATTGGAGTCTATTATAAATGGATTACAGTGGTACAATTTATTTATGTTACTGCTATTATTTATTTTTTGGCTTTTGCTATAACGATGTTTTATGCTTTCCGAATAAAAAAACCTGTATTTCAGTTTTCCATCCCTCAAAATGTGAAAGATGTTTTAGTATATACTTTTTTCATTATTTTATCAGGTAGTGTTGCGGTTATGTTGTTGGATATTGATAAAATTATGCTGAATCAATACATTAAAATTGAGAATATAGCCTATTACTCCGTTGCTACTTATATTGCATCTGTCATAGCAGTTCCCAGTAGGGCGATGCATCAAATTACATATCCCATAACGGCTAAGTTAATGCATGAGAATAAACAGGATGAATTAAATGATTTGTACAAAAAAACATCAATTAATTTGCAAGTTGTAGGCGGTTTTGTAATGCTGTGTATTTTTGTCAATATCAACCAGTTGTATATAATGGTTCCAAAAGAGTATAGCGGAGGAATTCTAGTGGTATTTTTGATAGGGATTTCTAAATATTTTGATTTGATTTTAGGAAATAATAATGCTATTATTTTTAATTCAAAATACTACCGTATGGTCTTGTTTTTAGGTTTATTACTTGTTTTTCTAACAATAGGACTGAACATGTTTTTTATACCAAGATATGCTATAACCGGAACTGCTGTAGCTACTTTGTTATCAATAACGCTGTATAGTTTGGCTAAACTGCTTTTTGTAGTCAAGCGTATGCACTTGTATCCGTTTACAATACAGACATTATATTCTCTTGCGATAACTTTTGTATTGTTCTTGATGTTTTATTTCTGGGAATTTCCTTTTCATCCAATCATAAGCATAGGATTAAAATCTATTTTAGTAGCCATTTTATATATTTATATTAATTACAAGTTTGTTATTTCAATAGAGATAAACGAAGCTCTGAATTTGGTTGTAAAAAAATTCACCTAAATATTATTTATTTTCGGATTTATACGTATTAAGTCGCTTATTTTCATGTATTTATAATTATTTTTTTTATATTTAATAAAAAATAGAAATGCAAAATATCACTAAAAGTGGGTATTGTGAAGTTCTAAAATTGCCATTATTTTTGTAATTGTCATTTTATCACTGTTTGTTAAAAAGCAGCGGTAAATTATCTGAAATAATATGAAAAGCAATACAAGTACAACCGAGCAGAATTTTGTAAAGTTTTCCTCCATCCTGGAAAATAAGACCAGTCATGGATTTATAGTGTTGGAACGAAACGACAAGTTGCCCTTCGCTATTTTATTGAAAAAAAGACAAAAAGTAGATCATCTTTTTAATTTTTGTATATGTTGCATTACGTTAGGACTGTGGTCCATCGCCTGGATTTATATTACACAGGTTTCCTCAAAAGCTAAAAAAATACTTGTAGCTATTGATGAAGATGGAAATGCTTTTGAGGAGAAATGTTATATGGGGTAATCCGTTTACAATTTATCTTTTAAATACTGCCCTGTAATTGATTGTTTTATTTTTACAACTTGTTCAGGAGTTCCTACTGCAAGCAATTTCCCGCCATTTTCTCCCCCCTCAGGCCCTAAGTCTATAATCCAATCGGCACACTTTATTAAATCAAGGTTGTGTTCGATAACAATAATCGAATGTCCTTTATCAATCAATGCATTGAAGGAAGCCATTAGTTTCTTGATGTCATGAAAATGTAATCCCGTTGTAGGCTCATCAAAAACAAATAAGGCTTTGTCTTTTGTCGCTCCTTTTACCAGGAATGAAGCCAGTTTTATACGCTGTGCTTCTCCTCCAGACAGAGTAGATGAGGATTGCCCTAATTGAACATATCCCAATCCTACATCTTGCAAAGGCTGTAATTTTTGAGTTATTTTAGGTTGTTTATTTGCTATAAAAAAGGCAATAGCGTCATCGATTGTCATCGTTAGTATATCGTGAATGTTTTTACCTTCAAAAGCGACTTCCAACACTTCTTTCTTGAATCGTTTCCCGTTGCAGGTTTCACAAGGTAATTGTACATCAGCCATAAAAACCATTTCTACATTGATAGCACCTTCTCCTTTACATGTTTCACATCTTCCGCCATCAACATTAAAAGAAAAATGTTTGGCTTGATAGCCTCTTATTTTTGATAATTTTTCTCTAGCATACAATTCTCGAATATCATCATACGCCTTGATATACGTCACCGGATTAGAACGGGAACTTCTTCCTATTGGGTTTTGATCTACGTATTCTATGTGTTTAATTTGAGTAAAAGAACCGGTCATTTCAGTAAATTGTCCTGCTTTTTCACCTGCGTTTTCCAACTTTTTTTGCATGGCCGGAAAAAGGATTTTCTTAACAAGCGTACTTTTTCCACTTCCAGAAACTCCTGTAATAACCGTTAATACATCCAGTGGAAAAGTAACATCAATATTTTGTAAATTATTTTCTCGTGCTCCTTTTATGTCAATAAAATTCTTGAAAAGTCTTCGTTTTTTAGGGACGCTAATTTCTAAATCACCGTTTAGATATTTCGCTGTAAGTGAAGTAGATTTTAGTATTTCATCATAGGTTCCCTGCGCGACTAAATGTCCGCCTAAAGTTCCTGCTTCCGGACCTATATCAATAATCATGTCAGCGGCTTTCATGATATCCTCATCGTGTTCTACCACAATGACCGTATTTCCTAAATCGCGTAACGATAGCAATACTTTTATCAAACGTTCCGTATCTTTAGGGTGCAGACCAATACTGGGCTCATCCAAAATATACATAGATCCTACTAAACTGCTTCCAAGCGAAGTGGCTAAGTTGATGCGTTGTGATTCTCCTCCGGAAAGTGTTGCAGAATTTCTGTTTAATGTAAGGTAGTCCAATCCTACTTCGGTTAAAAAGGACAAACGGTTGTTGATTTCTAATATTAAGCGTTTGGAAATTTGCTTTTCATACACATCTAAATCAATGTTTTCGAAAAAAGTAACCAGATGTTTAATCGGTAAATCAACTAAATCAGAAACTGTTTTTGCGTTTATTTTCACGTAGGAAGCTTCTACTCTCAAGCGTTTTCCTTTGCAGGAATGGCATTTGGTTTTGCCTCGATATCGGGAGAGCATTACTCTGTTTTGAATTTTATAATTTTTTTCTTCCAGTTCTTTAAAAAAATCATTCAATCCTTGGAAATAACTATTTCCATTCCAAAGTAGTTCTTTTTGATCCTCAGACAACTCATAATACGGTTTGTGTATTGGAAAATCAAATTTGTAGGCATTATTTACTAATTCGTCGCGAAACCAGCTCATACTTTCTCCTCGCCAAGGGAAGATTCCATTTTCAAAAACGGACAATGTGGTATTCGGCACGACTAATTCGGAATCAATTCCTATAATATTTCCATATCCTTCACAAACGGGACATGCTCCATACGGATTATTGAAGCTAAATAAATGAACGTTTGGTTCTAGAAATGTAATACCATCCAACTCAAAATTATTGGAATAAGAATATTTTTTATCAGCGTTTAATTCCTGTAAATAGCAAATTCCTTTTCCTTCAAAGAAAGCCGTTTGCACAGCATCTGCCAATCGATTGTAAAACTCTTCTTCGCCTGAAGTATCGTGATTAATCACAATTCGGTCAATGATTAGGAAAATTTGTTTTTTGTCTAATGAATCCGACAAATCGTCTAGTCGTACCATTTCATTATTTACTAATATTCGGGCAAAACCTTGTTGTAAAAGTACTTTTAGCTTATCTTCCAGTTTGCGTCCTTCTTCTAGATGAATCGGTGCAAGCAGCAACCATTTGCTGTCTTTTTCAAATGTTTTGACATCGGTAATGACATCTGTAACGTTATTTTTTTTGACTTTTCGACCAGAAATAGGCGAATAAGTGCGTCCAATTCTGGCAAAAAGCAATTTTACATAATCGTATATTTCGGTTGAGGTTCCTACGGTAGAGCGGGCATTGGTAGTATTTACTTTTTGTTCAATAGCAATTGCTGGAGCAATTCCTTTTATGTATTCCACTTTTGGTTTATCCAATCGTCCAAGAAATTGTCTCGCATACGAAGATAAACTTTCTACATAGCGACGCTGTCCCTCAGCATACAAAGTATCAAAAGCCAAACTTGATTTTCCAGAACCCGAAAGTCCGGTGATAACCACTAACTTATTTCTGGGAATTGCGACATCTACATTTTTTAGGTTGTGTACTTGCGCTCCTTTTATAATAATATTTTTCTTTGGATCTAGTTTCGAAAGGTCAACTTGCATAAAAAAGATAATTTTCACAAAAGTAATCAATTTTCAACAGAGAAAAGGGATTGAACAACTCACAAATAATGATTAAAAAGGGGTTGTTACTCCTGTTTTTCTCAGTTGTATAGTTTTTATGTTTTCTATCCCATAAATAAATGCTAATTTTAAATCTATTTTTGGAATAAATTAACAAAATGATACCCTTGAAGACAAAACTACTTTTTTTTATTTTTTTAATGTCCTTTTGTGCTTTTTCTCAAGAGTTACCCCCAATTGTAAAATACACATCGAGTACTTATGGCGCTGGTAACCAAAACTGGATGATCGCACAAGATCAAAACCGCTATGTTTTTTTTGCTAATAATGACGGATTGTTAGAATTCAATGGTTCAAATTGGGAATTGTATCCATCACCTAATGAAACAATTATTCGTTCCGTAAAAGTCATAGGAAACAAAATTTACACCGGATGTTACATGGAATTTGGCTTCTGGACACGACAGACAGATGGGAAACTAAAATACACTTCACTTAGTAACAGAATAAAAAACAAGATTCTAGATGACGAACAATTCTGGAATGTTTTAAATTATGACCAGTGGGTAATCTTTCAATCATTAGATCGAATTTATATTTACGATACTAAAACAGGTACGTTCAAGGTAATTGCGCCAAATTATAAAATCACTAAATCATTCCGAACTAAAAATGGTATCTATTTTCAAACGATTCATGGCGGTCTATTTGAAATTGAAAGCGGAAAAGGGCGCTTGGTTTCAAATAATCCTATTTTGCAAAGCAATAGGATCGTAAATGTTTTTAGTATTGAGGAAGGACTTTTGATCCAGACACAGCTCAACGGATTTTACAAACTTATAGGTCCTACTTTGACTAAGTTTTCTACCGAAGTTGACTCCGAATTAGCTACCAGCAGCGTATATAGCAGTCAATTGCTTTCTGATGGAAGTTTCGCTTTAGGAACAGTTTCTAATGGAATCTTTATTTTGACCAATGAAGGAAACATTAAGTATCATATTACTCAAAACAAAGGACTAAGTAACAATACTGTTTTGTCTTTGTTTGAAGATGCGGATCAAAATTTATGGGTAGGATTAGATAACGGAATCAATTGTATCAATTTGCAATCTCCGATACAAAATTTTGTCGATGATACCGGAATTTTAGGGACAGTGTACACGTCAAAATTATATAAGGGAAATTTATATATAGGAACAAATCAAGGGTTGTTTTATAAAGATCACCAAACTAATGGGCAATTCAAATTCATAAATGGCACAAAGGGGCAGGTTTGGTCTTTGTTTGAATATGACGGAACGCTTTTTTGTGGTCATGATTCCGGAACTTTTGTGATTGAGAACGCCGTTGCAAAAAATGTGTTTTCAGCATCAGGAACTTGGAAATTTGAGACGGTTCCCAATCAAAAAGAACTTGTGCTTCAAGGAAATTATTACGGAATTTCTGTTTTAAAAAAAATAAACAACCAATGGATTTTTAAAAATAAAATTGTAGGATTTAATTATTCTTCGCGATATTTTGAAATAACAGCTGCGCTTGAAGTGTATGTGAGCCATGAATATAAAGGTGTTTTTAGGTTGCAACTAGATAATACGCTACTTAAAACTAAACCCTTTACTACGTATTCTTCTCCTAAAAAAGGGAAGAATGCAAGTTTGACAAAATTTAATCATACGATTTATTATGCCAATAAAGAAGGGATTTTTAAACTCAACAATACAACAAAACGATTTGCCAAAGACGAGTTGTTAAGTGCTGTTTTCGAAAAAGAGGAATATACATCAGGGAAATTGATAGTGGATAATTCTAATAAAATATGGTTGTTTTCAAAGAATTATATTCATTATTTTTCATCAAGTAAATTGAGTAATCAACTCAAACAAAATGTAATTCCTATTCCGGCTTCATTGACCAATTCTATGTTGGGTTTTGAAAATATCACCCAAATATCTAATTCGAATTATTTGATTGGGACGACAGATGGATATTATGTATTGAACATCAATGATTTGAGTTTTAAAAATCATAATATTTCGTTCGCTGCAATAACGACAAATAAGCTGAATGAAAGTTTTGTAAACCGTGCTATTAAGGAAGAAGGGCGTTTTAGTTATGATGAAAATAACATTAGCTTTAATTATACTGTTCCTGAATTTAATAAATATATTAATGCTGAATTTCAGTATTTATTAGAAGGATTTCAGGAGGATTGGAGTGAATGGAACGCAAAACCAACAGTGAGTTTTAAAAATTTGCCACCGGGTTATTACACTTTTAAGGTCAAAGCTAAATTTGCGAATTCTGCCCTGGAAAACAGTATAGAGTATTCTTTTACCGTTAAAAAACCGTGGTATTTTACTAACATTGCTTTATTTGTGTACCTCATATTGGTGCTTGTGATGGCTCAATTTATTCACAAGGCTTATAAAAATTACTACCAAAAACAGAAAGAGAAATTGATAGAGGAGAATAATCTTTTATTGGAAATTAAAGAACTTGAAAATGAACAGGAAGTAATGCGAATTAGAAACGAGCAACTTTCTCAGGATGTAGATACTAAAAGTCGAGAATTAGCAGTATCTACGATGAGTTTAAACAGTAAAAACGAGTTATTAGCTTTTATCAAAGAAGACCTAAAGAAAACACCTGACGACGGCAATAGAAGTATAAAATCAGTCATCTCTACTATTAATAAGAATATTTCAGAAGGGGATAGCTGGAGTGTTTTTAAGGAAGCCTTCGATAATGCAGATAAGGATTTTTTAAAAAAAATGAAATTGGCTCATCCATCCTTAACTCCAAATGATTTGCGTTTGTGTGCTTACTTAAGACTAAATCTTTCATCTAAAGAAGTGGCTCCTTTGTTAAACATTTCGGTTCGAAGTGTTGAAATAAAAAGATATCGTTTGCGTAAAAAAATGGAATTATCGCATGAACAGGGTCTTGTTGAGTACATTTTATCTGTATAGTTTTCTTCAATTCTCAAAAATACAACTATACATTGCCACAACAATACCGTTATTGTTGTGGTTTTTTTATTTTAGATGAAAAACAACTATCATAATTTCTTCTTAATATTCAGTACTTTTTTCAGTATTGTAAATTAAATACCAAAATTTTTGCATTGTATGTTTTTTGTTGAGGTTCTTTTTAATTTATTATTAATGGTTCCGATTAATTTTATAATTCACAAAAAACATAAATTATGAAGTCAAACTATCTACTAATCCTTTTTCTATTTCTATCCTCGTTTGGTTTCGCCCAAGGATATGATATTGGAGGAGTTGTTAAAGAAGCAGGTTCTGGTTTACCTATACCGGGAGTAAATGTTAAAGTCAAAAATGGAACAATAGGATCAGCAACAGATATGGATGGCCGCTTTTACTTAAAACAAGTTCCCTCTGGTGCAACACTTACTTTTTCTTATTTAGGATTTAAAAATCAAGACTTTAAAGTGGTGTCTAATAATAGCGCACTTATTATCACATTACAAGAGGATTCCAGTACTTTGGACGAAGTTGTCGTTATTGGTTATGGAACTCAGAAAAAACGAGAAGTTACAGGCGCTGTATCTGTAGTAGACAGTAAAACTTTGGAAGCTTTGAAACCAGTTAAAATTGAGCAAGCGTTGCAGGGAACTGTTTCGGGTGTGAATGTCACTACCACTTCTGGTGCTCCGGGTGCAGCTTTGGATATTCGTATCAGGGGGATTGCAACCAATGGAGATAACAGACCTACAACAATTATTGATGGATATGTTGGTGAACTTGGATTACTAAATCCAAATGATGTAGAGTCCATTACGGTTCTGAAAGATGCTCAGGCTGCTATTTATGGAACTATTGGTGCTAATGGAATTATCCTTATCACCACTAAATCCGGTAAAAAGAATTCAAAAGCGAGAATTAGTTACAATACGTATACCGGTTTTCAAGAAACTTCAAGAACCTTACCTGTATTGAATGCAACTGATTATGCCTTACTGTTGAATGAAAGTTATGCAAATGGTGGGAATGCAATTCCTTTTCCTACTGTTTCCGGTTTGGGGAAAGGAACAAACTGGCAAAATGAAATTTTTAGCACTAGTGTGCCTATTATCAATCACGATATCTCTTTTTCAGGTGGTTCTGATAAAATTACTTACGCAGTAAGTGGTTCTCATCTGGATCAAGAGGGAATTATTGGCGGAAGTAAATCTGGGTTTTTACGAAATACAGCCAGAGTGTCTTTAGGAGCGGATATTACTGATAAATTAAAATTAAAAACAAACGTAATCTATACTTATTTCAATAGAAAGTCATTGAACGAAAGAGGTTTAGGTTCTGTTTTGTTTAATGCCTTGAACACTCCAGCAACGTTAAATCCGTATGATGCAAATGGTGATTTTACAAAAGTGCCTTCTAATACTGGGTTAGGAATAGAAATTATAAATCCATTGGCACAAATTGCAAATACCTATAATGACTATAACTTCAAGAAAGTCAACGGTAATTTTGGATTGGATTATAAAGTTTTCAAGGATTTTACGATTTCGAGTTCCATTGGTTTTAATACTTCAAACAGTGAATCTAAATCGTTTGCCAAGCAAATTGATTATGGTGGAAAAGTGTTTGATGTACCCAGAAGTTCTGTGTCTCAAAGTGCCATTAATGATAATGATTATTCCTTTGATTTATTTGGAACCTATACTAAGAAAATAGGGGAGGACCATAATGTCGTGGCAACAGTAGGAAACACTATTTTTAAACAATTTGGAAACGGATTGTTTGCCACTGGATATGATGTCCCATATAATTCATGGGAATTTGCTGATATAAGTTTGACAAGAGGAATCGTTGAAACAGTTCCAAATAGTGCTTATAATTATGATGAAAGAAGACTATCCTATTTTGCAAGAGCGCAATATGATTATAAAGGAAAATATCTTTTTTCTGCCATGATACGTCGTGATGCTTCAACTAAATTTGGACCCGGAAATAAAGTGGGTTATTTTCCTTCGTTTACAACAGGTTGGGTAGTATCAGATGAAGGATTTTTTGGAGAAGATAAAATAATTAACTTCATGAAATTAAGAGGTAGTTACGGTACTTTAGGAAATGACCAAATTGGTAATAATGGATATGTTTCTCAATTAACGGGGGAAGCGACGTATGTTTTTGATGGTGCATTGGTCAATGGTTTATCAGTAGGACAAATTCCGAACCCAAATTTAAAGTGGGAAGAAGCCAGAAAATTTGATGTTGGTTTAGACCTTAAATTGATCCAAAATAAAGTGTCTATCGTAGCCGATTATTTTATTGATACACGTGCGGACTTATTAATCACGAATATACCGGTTTCAGGAATTAATGGGACCGAAGCTCCTGGTTCAGGTTCTCCAACAATCAATGGAGGGACAGTAAGAAATTCCGGATTTGAGTTTGCTATAGATTACAAAAATAAATTCTCTGATAATTTTTCAATGAGTGTGGGGTACAATGTTACCTTTCTTAAAAATGAAGTTTTAAGCACAAATGGAGTACCATTTTTACAAGGAGGATCCTTTGGAGTAGGTCAACAGCCACCTTCAAGAATGGAAGTTGGACTGCCAATTGGTTATTTTTACGGCTATAAAACAGATGGAATTTTTCAAAATCAAGCAGAAGTTGATGCGCATCCGTCTCAATTATCTTTAGGAGCTGATGCCAGCCCTGGTGATCTTCGTTTTGTAGATGTGAACGGAGATGGAATATTGGATGCGAGTGACAGAACAAATATTGGAGACCCAATTCCAGCTGCTACAATGGGATTCAATTTACAAATGAATTATAAAGATTTTGATTTTGCTGTTTATACATTTGCTTCTGTAGGGAATGATATGGTTCGAAATTATGAAAGAAATCTTACTGATGTCAATCGTCTTAATTATGTTCTAGATCGATGGACTGGTGAGGGAAGTACTAATACGACGCCAAGAGTAACTACAAGTGCCACAGGAAATTCTACTTTTAGCAGCTATTTTGTTGAAGATGCATCCTATCTAAGAATTCAAAACATACAATTGGGTTATTCGATAAATTCTAAATATTCTGAAAAAGCAGGAATCACAAAACTACGATTATATGCAGGAGTCAATAACTTGTATACGTTTACAAAATACAAAGGTTTTGATCCAGGCGCTTCTGATGGTGCTCCAATTGGCGGCGGAATTGACTATGGTTTTTATCCAATCCCAAGAACCTATTTGTTAGGTTTAAACATTAATTTTTAATTCCTACTAAAATGAAAAAGTATCTATTTATTACCCTTATATCGATAACAATCTTCTCAACTGTAACCATTTCCTGCAGTGATGATTTTGTGGACCGACCAATAGAATATTCGATCGATTCTGAGAACTATTTTAATTCGAAATCAGATTATGACAATGCTTTGATTGCTGCCTATGATTTGTTGCAATCCACGTATCTCAATGCAATATTAGGCGAAATAGCCTCAGACAATACCTTGGCCGGAGGCGAAAGTCAATCGGATACACCAGGATTTCAGCAAATTGATGATATGATCCATACTCCTGTCAACAGTAATCTAAAAAACTTGTGGGACTGGATGTTTGCTGGAGTACAAAGGGCTAATTATATTTTAGAATTCAAAGATAAAACTAATTTTCAAGGGAAAAATCAAGTGATTGGTGAAGCTCGTTTTCTTAGAGCCTATTATCATTTTGAATTGGTAAAATGGTTTGGTGGAATTCCACTAAAAGGCGATGTAAGATTCAGCTCTGGAGACGAGAAAATTATTAAACGTTCCTCTGTTGCGGAAGTTTACGCTTCTATCGAAGCAGATTTAATCTTTGCTTCTCAAAACGTATCAGCAACAGCAGCACAAAAAGGAAGAGTCACGAAAGGAGCTGCTTTAGCATTATTAGGTAAAGCATATTTGTACCAAAATAAATACCCACAAGCGGCCACAACCCTTGAAAGTTTGATTGCAACTTCGTCGTATTCATTGGTTTCAGATTACAATACTATTTTTGAAAATGCAGGAGAAAATGGTTTAGAATCAGTTTTTGAAGTACAATATACGGATGTTGAAGGAGCAGGTTTTGGATGTCTCCAATGTAGTGAAGGCAATGTAGCCGTTGGTTTTAGTGGACCAAGAAATTATTCAGGTAATTTATTTACCTCAGGTTTCAGTTTTAATGTTCCAACTCAAAAAGTCGTAAACGCATTTGAAGCAGGCGATAATAGAAAAGCAGTTGCGATATTAGATATCGAAGCTTGGGCTACAGCCACAGGAGCCACATTTGGAAAAGGATATGAACACACCGGTTTTTTCAACAGAAAATATATTCCAAGAAAAAGAAGTGCTAATGCACAAGGTGATTTAAACCTCACAAATCCTAATAATTACAGAGCCATTCGCTATGCAGATGTTCTTTTGATGGCGGCCGAAGCTTACAATCGCGGAGGACTGAATGATACGAAAGCAAGAGGCTATTTGAACCAAGTTCGAAGACGAGCTTTTGGCGATTTAAATCATGATATTTCATCCTCTGGAGCCTCTTTGACGGATTTTATTCTAGCAGAAAGAAGAGTGGAATTAGTTGGTGAAGGCCACCGTTTCTTTGATTTAGTACGAACAGGTAAAGCTGCTCTGGAGATTACTGGATTTAAAGTCAATAAAAATGAATTGTTTCCAATTCCTATCGAGGAAATTCAATTCGCAAATGGCAATTGGGCACAAAATCCCGGATATTAAAAACTAATATTATTTACAATATGAAAAAATTAAAATTAATACTAAGTCTTTTTGTTCTAACGATCTTTTTGGGATGTTCAGACGAAAATAATGACGTAGATCTGGATGGTGTAAATGCGCCTTCAAATATATCTGCTCTGACGACCATTACACAAGATAATTCAGGAAATGTTACTTTTCTGCCAAAAGGGGAAGGCGTAACTCAGTTCGAAATTTATTTTGGTGATGCCACCACAGCGCCTGCTTACGTAAATCCGGGTGGTACCTTTACCCATAAATATAAAGAGGGTAAATTTCAGGCGAAAATTGTTGGGGTAACTATAAATGGTAAAAAAACTGAAGCGATTCAAGAAGTAACGGTTTCTTTTTTGGCACCAAGAAATTTTGAACCCACGATTACTATTGGAAGTAACCTATCAATTACTGTAACTGCAAAAGCTGAATTAGAAACGTTTTTTCAGGTTTATTTTGGAGATGTAACCAATGAAGTCCCCGTTGATTTTATGGAAGGTCAAGTCATTAAACACACATATTTGAATCCTGGAACGTATCAAGTAAAAGTAGTTGCCTTGAGCGGAGGTGCAGCAACCACACAAAAAACACAAGCCATTACTGTAACCAATTTATTTGCTGCACCAGTTCCTACAATTCCAGCAGCGAACGTGATTTCTATGTTTAGCGATAGTTATACAAATGTTGCTGTTGACACTTGGAGAACTTCTTGGTCACAGGCTAATCTCGAAGACATTGATATTAGTGGTAACAAAACTAAAAAATACAGCGCCTTAAATTTTGTAGGTATTGAAGCAACTACAAAGCCAATTAATGCTTCGGCGATGACTTTCTTTCACACCGATATATGGTCTTCAGATTTGACAGAATTTAAAGTTAAACTGGTTGATTTTGGCGCTAATGGAGTTTTTGGCGGAGGCGATGATAAAGAACATGAAATCACAATCTCAAATCCGGCGAAAGAAAAATGGGTGAGTTTAGATATTCCGTTAAGTAATTTCACTGGATTGACTACTCGTTCTCACATTGCGCAATTAATTTTTGTTGGCGCACCTTCAGGAAATACTACGGTTTATGTAGATAATGTTTTCTTTTACAATCAGGTGGGCTCAATTAGTGCAGCGCCATCTCCTACTTTAGGAGCTTCTAAAGTAATTTCAATGTTCAGTGATGCGTATGCAAATGTCCCTGTTGATACCTGGAGAACTTCCTGGTCAAGTGCCACTTTGACGGATTTGAGTATTAATGGAAATGCAACAAAAAAATACAGTGCCTTGGATTTTGTTGGTATCGAAGCAACCACAAGTCCTATTAATGCTACTGCAATGACCCATTTTCATACGGACGTTTGGTCATCAGACTTTACACAATTCAAAATAAAATTAGTCGATTTTGGTGCCAATGGAGCTTTTGGCGGGGGCGACGACAAAGAACATGAAATAACAGTTTCATCTCCAGCAAAAGGATCTTGGGTAAGTTTAGATATTCCATTGAGTTCTTTTGCAGGATTAACCACACGAGCGCACATTGCACAGCTCATTTATGTAGGTGCGCCTGCCGGAAATAACACTGTTTATGTTGATAATGTTTATTTTCATAATTAATAAAAAGATAGATAGTAGCAAGTAATTATGAGTTTAAAATGAATTGGTATACAACGAGTATCACAGTTATGTTTTTTAAAAAATAGTAAAAATGAAAAAAATAGTAATAAATTTAGTATCCGTTTTTGTCCTTCTATTGATGGTCAATTGTCAGGAGGATAATTTAGGTTTTGGAGCGTTAGATACGCCTTCGAGTCTTCAGGTTACAGCAGAGTTAGTTGGTAAAACAGCGGCTTTGCCAAACGGAAATGGTTCCGGGAAAGTAAAATTCACGAGCACGGCAGAAAATGCAATATCGTATAAATACATTTTTAGCGATGGAACTTCTCAAAATTCGCCAAGCGGGATTCTTGAAAACACCTTTGCAACACCAGGTACAAACACATACACAGTGACCGTTATTGCTTCTGGAGCAGGAGGGATTGCGACTAATGTGACTTTAGAAGTAACTGTTTTTAGTAATTTTAAAGATGAGCAAGCGGTACAATTCTTAACAGGTGGCGCATCCAGAAAATGGTATTGGGCACAATCCGAAGATGGCCATTTAGGTGTTGGTCCAAACGTAGCTTGGTCTGATCCTACTTTTGGAACAAAAAATTACTACCCTGATTTCTACTCTGCTAAAGCAAATGAAAAATCTGCAACGTGTTTGTACAAAAGTGTGATGACTTTTTCTATAGTTGGGGGCAATTTGAAACTTGAATTGGATAACAAGGGACAAACGTATTATAACGGAGCTTTCAAAGGAGGCGGCGAGGATGCCTGTTATGACTTAAATACAAGCGGTCTTAAAACTGTAACGTTGAGTAAGTCAGATTCCTTTGTAACTAAAAATCCGAATAGCGCCACTCAAACAAGAGGAACTACAATGAACTTTGCAGATGGTGGTTTTATGGGCTACTTTGTCGGATCTAGTTCGTATGAAATCTTATCAATTACCGATAATCGTATGGTAGTAAGAGTGATTCAATCCGGGAATCCATTTTTGGCATGGTACCATACTTTTACTACAGCAGCTCCTGCGGCAGTTGTAACACCTACGCCAACAACAGATTATACTGTTTTGAAATTTGCTGATGAATTTAATGTTGCCGGTGCTCCGGATCCTACAAAATGGGGATATGACCTTGGCGCTGGCGGTTGGGGTAATGGCGAAGCCCAAACGTATACCAACGGTGCTGATAATGTAATTGTTCAAAATGGAAATTTAAAAATTACAGCTAAAAAATCAGGAACAGGCTACACTTCCGCACGATTGAAAACAGAAGATAAATATGAATTTACCTATGGTAAAATTGAAGTTAGAGCGAAACTGCCAGTTGGTGGAGGAACTTGGCCTGCAATTTGGTCCCTAGGACAAGATTATAAAACTAATACTTGGCCAAAATGTGGTGAAATTGATTTCATGGAGCACAAAGGAAATGATCCAAATGTCATCCACGGAACATTACATTATCCGGGTAATTTTGGAGCAAACCCAAACACAGCTAAAACAACAATAGCAAATGCAGCTACTGAGTTCCATATTTATAAAACGATATGGAGTCCAATTTCGATACAGTTTTATGTGGATGATAAACTTTTTCATACGTTTGCCAATAGTAGTTCAGTGCCTTTCAACAGTGATTTTTTCATGATTTTGAATGTGGCAATGGGAGGAAGTTTTGGCGGAGCCATTGATCCTGCTTTTACACAATCTTCGATGGAGATTGATTATGTAAGGATTTATCAATAAAATACGTAATTAATATAAAAAGGTCGGTTTTTTACCGGCCTTTTAATTGTAATAAAAAAGGATAATGATGAGAAATAAATCCCTGTTAGCATCTTTTGCTATAACAGCTCTAATAATTGCAGGTTGCAGCACTAAAATTTTAAAATCACCGGTTTCTTATTCCAAAGAAAGTATTCTGGATACAAAAGTAGATTCGGTTCTCCAGCTGATGACTTTGGAAGAAAAAGTAGGGCAACTCAATCAGTATAATGGTTTTTGGGATATCACAGGGCCCAGTCCAAAAGAAGGGCAGGCAGCCAAAAAATACGAAGACCTGAAAAAAGGGTTAGTCGGATCAATGCTAAATGTAAAAGGAGTTAAGGATGTGAAAGCGTTACAGAAAATAGCGGTAGAACAAACCCGATTGGGAATTCCTTTGCTTTTTGGGTTTGATGTAATTCACGGTTACAAAACCATCAGCCCAATTCCGCTGGCCGAAGCAGCAAGTTGGGATTTAAAAGCAATAAAAAAGTCAGCTGCAATAGCTGCAGAAGAAGCCGCTGCAGTAGGATTGAATTGGACTTTCGCACCTATGATTGATATTTCGAGGGATGCCCGATGGGGACGTGTTATGGAAGGTGCTGGTGAAGACACTTTTTTAGGAAGTAAGATTGCCGTTGCGCGTATACAAGGTTTTCAAGGTGAAGATTTAGCCGCGACGAATACTATTTTGGCTTGTGCCAAACATTTTGCAGGATATGCTTTTGCAGAATCCGGAAGAGATTATAATACGGTTGATATAAGCGAAACGGTGTTGCAGAATACTATTTTTCCGCCTTTTAAAGCAGCGGTTGATGCAGGTGTGCGCACGTTTATGAATTCCTTTAATGAATTGAATGGGATTCCCGCAACAGGAAATGCCTATTTACAAAGAGAAGTATTAAAAAGAGATTGGAAATTTGATGGTTTTGTAGTTTCGGATTGGGGTTCTATCAACGAAATGATTCCGCATGGATATGCCAAGGATAGTAAGCAGGCAGCTGAAATAGCCATTAATGCTGGTTCAGACATGGATATGGAATCCAGCGCGTATGTGGAGCATTTAGTTGCATTAGTTCAGGAAGGCAAAGTCAAAGTAAGTGATATTGATGATGCGGCAAGACGAATTCTAAAGGTAAAGTTCGAATTAGGTTTGTTTAATGATCCGTATAAATATTGTGATGAAAATCGAGAATTGGCAACCGTTGGAAAACAAGAATTTCAAGAAGGAGTTTTGGATATGGCCAAGAAATCAATAGTACTTTTGAAAAATGAAAAAGAAGTATTACCGCTAAAAAAGTCAGGACTAAAAATTGCATTAATTGGTGCTTTGGCAACTGATAAAACAAGTCCTTTAGGAAGTTGGAGAATTGCTGCTGACGATAATTCGGCTGTTTCAGTTCTAGAAGGATTGCAAAAGTATTCAGGAAATACGCTAACGTTTGCCAAAGGAGCTGATGTAACCGAGGGAAGAACCCAGTTTATTTGGGAAACTAAAATCAATACGACTGATAAGAGCGGATTTGCAGAAGCAATTGCGGTAGCAAAACAAGCTGATGTGGTGGTAATGGTTTTAGGAGAACACGGTTTGCAATCAGGCGAGGGAAGAAGTAGAGCTGATCTAGGTTTGCCGGGAGTCCAGCAAGAATTATTAGAGGCAGTTTACAAGGTCAATCCTAATGTGGTTTTGGTTTTAAATAACGGTCGACCATTAGCCATTCCTTGGGCGGATGAAAATATTCCTGCAATTCTTGAAGGATGGCATTTAGGAACACAAAGCGGGCACGCCATTGCGCAGGTTTTGTATGGTGATTACAATCCAAGTGGAAAATTGCCTATGACTTTTCCCAGAAACGTAGGTCAGGTTCCTATTTATTACAATTATAAAAATACGGGAAGACCAGTAAAGAACGAGCCCGAAAGTGTATTTTGGTCGCATTATATCGATGAAAAAAATACACCATTGTATCCTTTTGGTCACGGACTCAGTTATTCTAAATTTGAATATTCCAATTTGAAATTATCATCTAATAAATTCGGTAAAAAGGGTAAAATTGAAGTTTCCGTAAATTTGAAAAATATTGGAAAAGTTGCCGGAAAAGAAGTGGTTCAATTGTATATTAGAGATTTAATAGGAAGTATTACACGTCCGGTGAAAGAGTTGAAAGGATTTGAAATGATCGAACTACAGCCTAATGAGACCAAGAAAGTGGTGTTTACAATCGATGAAAAAACAATCGAATATTTCACAGCCAATAGAAAGTGGGAAGCAGAAGCCGGAGACTTTAAAGTATTCATCGGAGGTAGTTCAGTAACAAAATTGGAAGGGGATTTTCAATATTCTAATTAAAATAAAATGAAAAAAATTATAGTATTTGTACTTGTGGTCAATTTTGCTTTTGCACAACAGCACAAAAGAAAATTAGTTTGGGAGGAAAATTTTGAGGGGACCAAATTAAACGAAAAAAATTGGAATTTTGAGATTGGCGATGGTTGCCCTAATTGTGGTTGGGGAAACAACGAGAGACAATTGTACACGAAACAAAATCACTCAATTGCCAATAGTCAGTTAATCATCACTGCCAAAAAAGAGGGTGATACGTACACTTCAACTCGGATTACTACTAAAGGTAAAAAAGAGTTCCAATACGGACGTTTTGAGGCCAGAGCAAAGTTGCCTGTTGGCCAAGGAATTTGGCCAGCTTGGTGGATGTTAGGGTCAAATATCAGTGAAGTAGGTTGGCCTAAATCTGGTGAAATCGACATTTTAGAATATGTGGGGAAAGAACCCCATATGATTTTTACTTCTTTACACACTCAGGATAGTCACGGAAATACTGTAAATACTAAGAAAACCAGATTTGAAACTATTGAAGAAGGTTTTCATATTTACGCCGTGGAATGGACGGAAGATAAAATGGAATTTTATGTAGATGATATTTTAGTGTACACGTTTCAGCCTGAAAATAAAACCGAAGCAATCTGGCCATTTAACCAGCCGTTCTACTTTATCGTGAATATGGCGATAGGAGGGAATTTTGGAGGACCAGAAGTGGATGATGCGATACTTCCTCAGGATTTTATAGTAGATTACATAAAGGTTTATCAGTAACTAATGCTATAATCAAAACTAAAATATCATTTTGTATTCTGTTTTAGGATCGCAAGGTCTTGTTTTAGTTTTTTTTAAAATTTAGGAGGTTTTGGGTACAAAATCATTTAGTTGTACTCATCGGCATGCTATTTGTATTGTAAATGTGAAAAAACAAGAAAAACTTTAACAAATTTTAATGAACCTCTGTTAATTTTTATTAATTTTACTTGGATGTTAAAATAATAATTGGTTAAATTTGAAAATTTTAACAAACCTAAAAACTCTTTAGCCTATATACAAAACTACTTTTTAGAGAAAACTCTCCAATTTTAATTAAAAACTAAAAAGTATAATTATGGTTAATATACAACTCCCTGATGCATTATTGGTAAAGGAATACATTTCAGGTAATGAGGATGCCTTAGCTAAATTGATAAAAAGGCATGAATCAAAAATTTTTGGTTTTATATATTCTAAAATTCTGGATAGAGATATTACCAAAGACATTTTTCAGGATACTTTTATTAAAGTGATAAAAACTTTAAAATCAAATTCTTATAATGAAGAAGGTAAATTTTTACCATGGGTAATGCGTATTTCCCATAATCTGGTTGTTGATCATTACCGAAAAACTAAAAAAATGCCTATGTTCAGAGAAACGGAAGAGTTTTCCATTTTCTCAATTATGTCCGATGATTCGTTGACCATAGAAAACAAAATAATATCGGAACAAGTCGAACTGGATTTAAAAAAACTAATAGAAGAACTTCCTGCTGATCAAAAAGAAGTTTTGGTGATGCGAATGTACCAGGATATGAGTTTTAAAGAAATTTCAGAGACAACAGGAGTGAGTATCAATACCGCCTTAGGAAGAATGCGTTACGCTTTGATGAATTTGAGAAAAGTGATTGATAAACACCAAATTGTTTTGACTAATTGACAATATACTGAAACTTGCTGCGTTGTAATAGAAAACAAATATGTATTATTGTATGGCAAAAATTTACTCAAAAAAATCATTAGTTTCTCAAACAATGAAACCCAGTAAAGAAACAATTTCTTTTTTATTAAGCTATTCTAAGGCGTTAAGCATACTGAAAATAGACAATAAAAATTTCGAAATTATATTGAATTGATGTAGAAATAGCAGCTTTCCTTTTTTATTTGGATTGTAAAAGACGAAAAAACCGCTGATTCCATTTGGAAGTAGCGGTTTTTTAGTATCCTTTATTTTTTATAATACGCATCAATAGCCGTTTTTCGGCCAATTGTTTTAGTTATAATATCCTGATCTAAATCCCAGCCACGAGCCGGAGAATATTCTCTTCCGTACCAAATAATTTGAAGATGCAGGTCATTCCAAATTGCTTCAGGAAAAAGACGTTTAGCATCTTTCTCCGTTTGAACTACGTTTTTTCCATTTGTTAAATTCCAGCGGTACATCAAGCGATGGATGTGTGTGTCAACCGGAAAGGCCGGAACTCCAAAAGCTTGCGACATCACGACACTAGCCGTTTTATGTCCTACAGCGGGTAATTCTTCCAGAAATTCAAAACTCTGAGGTACTTTTCCGCCATGTTTGTCAATTAATATATGGGATAAACCATGAATTCCTTTTGATTTCATTGGCGATAAGCCACAAGGCCGAATGATTTCCTTAATTTCTTCGACTGACATTTTGATCATATCAAACGGATTATCTGCTTTTGCAAAAAGTAAAGGAGTGATTTTATTTACTTGAATATCCGTACATTGTGCGGATAATAAAACGGCAATCAGCAACGTATACGGGTCTTTATGATCCAAGGGAATTGGAATCGTAGGATATAGTTTTTTTAACGTATTTATAACAAAAATTACACGTTCCTGTTTATTCATTATTTATTAAATTTGATTGGTAAAGAAAAACAATTTCGGTGGCATTAGCAAAATTCAAATTCAAATCAATAAAAATAATGACAACATTAAAAAAAGGAGATAAAGCACCTGATTTTTCAGGTCTGGATCAAGACGGAAAATTACATCAATTGGCAGATTATGCAGGTAAAAAATTAGTTATTTTCTTTTATCCAAAAGCAAATACGCCAGGATGTACAGCTGAGGCTTGTGACTTAAGAGATAATTTCGAGCAATTTGAAGCTAACAATTATGCACTTCTGGGCGTTAGTGCCGATGCTCAAAAAGCACAGGTCAGGTTTAAGGAAAAGTATAATTTTCCTTTTCCATTACTTGCAGATGAAGACAAATCAGTGATACAGGCTTTTGGGGTTTGGGGTCCCAAAAAATTTATGGGAAAAGAGTATGACGGGATTCACAGAACTACTTTTATAATTGATGAAAACGGGATTATTGATGAGGTTATTTCGGCTGTAAAAACCAAATTGCATGCTGCTCAGATACTAAAATAAGGATTCATTCAAAGTCATTTTTTATTGCATTTGCAAATATAAATGCAAACCAACTTTTAATAATAAACAAAGTCCAGATCTGCGGTTTTAATCGACCTAAATTCTGGACTTTGTTTTTAATTTAACTCAAAATTTGACTACTGATTCACGAATTGATTTCCTTCAAAACTTTATTAGGATCAAATCCAAAAAGTCTGTGTTCCTTAATTATTTCTGCAATACCAGGGGGAAGCATTGTTTCCCAACCGGGCTTTCCATTATTAATCATATTTAAAACTTCACGAGAGAACACCTCTAAAATAGTGGGATCATAATTATCTATATCAACTACTTTTCCGTTGAATTTAAAGAATTTATAGAGTTCTTTCATCCTTGGGTGTACTTTTAAATTTTCGGAGGTGATGATTTCTCCATTTTCCCCAATCATTGGATACAAGAATACTTTCATGTCGCGGTAGAATAATTTTCCAAACGCTTCCAGAATTCCACCACTTAAATGACGGTAATATTTCTCGTCAAAAATATCTATTAAATTATTCACACCCATGGCTAATCCCATTCTGGCTTTGGTATAATTAGCAAAATACTCCACTACTTTGTAATATTCCTGAAAATTTGAAATCATTACGGTTTGTCCAAGTGAACAGAGCAATTCGGCTCGATCCATAAAATCTCTTTCATCGATTTCTCCATCAGATCGTAGGTTGGATAATGTAATTTCAAAAATCACTAATGTGTTTTCCGGACTGACCTTGTTCTCATTTAAAAACATTTTTAATGATTTCTCATACATATCCATGTTGACTTTTGTAACCGGACGAAAACTACCCCTAAAAGCAAGGATGTTTTTCTTGTATAAGATAGCAGCAGGAAGTATGTTTATTCCATCAGGATTAAACATAACGGCATCAGTCATTCCATTTTTGACTAATTGTAAACTCATCAAACGATTGTCAACATCAGCAAAACGCGGACCTGAGAAATTTATAGTGTCTATTTCTAATTGATCTTTGTCTAAATGGTCATACAAATAACGCAAGAGACGTTTGGGATCATTGTACTTGTAATATGCTCCGTAAATTAAGTTTACGCCCAGAATACCTAATGTTTCCTGTTGCAAACGCACATCAGTTTCTTTAAATCGAATGTGAAGAATAATTTCATTATAATCCTCATCCGGCTCAATTTGATAACTAATACCGACCCAGCCATGTCCTTTGAATTGTTTGGCAAAGTCAATAGTGGCCACGGTATTCGCATAGCTAAAAAACATTTTATTAGGATGTTTTTCTCTGCTTAGCCTTTTTTCTATTAGATTTACTTCATGAGAAAGCATTTTTTTGAGTCGACTTTCAGTCACATAACGACCGTCTTCTTCAATTCCATAAACGGCATCGCTAAAGTCTTTGTCATAGGCTGACATTGCTTTTGCAATTGTACCCGAGGATCCACCAGATCTAAAAAAATGTCTTACAGTTTCCTGTCCAGCGCCAATTTCTGCAAAAGTTCCATAGATATTTTCGTTCAAATTAATACGGAGTGCTTTATCTTTGACTGAAGGGATTTGTTCGATGATTTTATCACCTTTTAATTTTATTTCTGTATCCATTTTCTTTTAATATGGCTAATATTTTGTAAAGTTAGTTAAATAGGTTTCTAATGAAAGGGAATTAACCCTATTTTTGCAAATAAAATAAAGAAAGTTGAAGGTATATTTTTTAGGAACTGGTACATCACAAGGCATTCCTGTTATTGGTAGTAATCACCCTGTTTGTAAAAGCTTTGATTCTAAAGATAAAAGACTGCGCGTTTCTGTATGGATTTCTTGGGAGAATTATTCTTTTGTAATTGATTGCGGACCTGATTTCAGACAGCAAATGCTTGTGTCAAATTGCCAGAAAGTAGATGGTATTTTATTTACTCATGAACATGCGGATCATACCGCAGGAATCGATGATATTCGGCCTTTTAATTTCAAACAAGGAGAAATTCCAATTTATGCACATCAACGGGTAATAACTAATCTAAAAAGACGTTTCGATTATGTTTTTGAAACGGTCAATAAATATCCCGGTGCACCTTCTGTTACAACTATTGAAGTTGTCAATAACCAGTCATTTGCCATTGGCAACAAAACGGTTGTCCCCATCAGTGTCATGCATGGAAATCTTCAGGTTTTTGGGTATAGAATTGATGATTTTGCCTACTTAACGGATGTGAAAACTATTGAAAAAAGAGAAATAGTCAAGTTGAAAAATCTAAAGGTTTTAGTTGTAAATGCTTTACGGGAAGAGTCTCATGAAACGCATTTCAATTTAAAAGAAGCGTTGGATTTTATAGCTTTGGTCCAACCAGAAAAAGCCTATCTTACACATATTAGTCATATCATGGGGTATCACGAGGAGGTTCAAAAAAATCTCCCCGAGCATGTTTATCTCGCCTATGATAATCTAGAAATTAAAATTTAATTGTATTTAAAATGAAAAATTCATTATTCCTGTACCTTACTATTCTGGCTGTGCTTTCTACTGTTTTTACGTATATGTTTTTGAGTAAACAAGTAGTATTTGAGCAAACTAGATATGAAAAAACCACTAAAAAATTAAGAGACAGTCTGAGTTTGGTTTCGAATCAATTAGTGGATGCCAACTATTTTTCTTTGGAAAAAAATGAGAATGCTCAAAATTATTTTGATACTACAAGCGCTAACAAAACAATTCAATACGAGAAATTGATTCCTTTCGTCACTGAAAAATTATTGGATTTAAACGCCAACCCAAAGGGAAATCCGTATACGGGTCAAGATCAAATTAGCACAAATAAATTTATTATTAACAAAGTAAAAATACTAAACCACAGATGGATTATTGCTGATTATAGTGATGGTGAAATTTGGGGTGAAGTTTTGTTGAAATATTTTGTCAATGATGATGAAAGTATTTCTTTTGAGGTCAATCAATCGTTGTTGTACCAAAAATAATTAAGGTATCGTATTCCGTTTATAAAGTCCTGAATACGGCACAATATTAATTATTCATTCTCTAAAATCCAGTTTTTGAAGTCATAAAAATTCTGTGGAGCAACTCCATGTCCTATAGGATATTCCTTGTAGGTTATATTTATCCCTAAATTTTCTACTATTGCGGGTGTTTTTCTTGCCCATTCAACTGGAATTACTTGATCCACTGTTCCATGTGAAGCAAATATTTTCAGGGTATGAAAATTGTTTTTTAGGTAATTCTCAGCGACAATTTCTAAATTTAAGTACCCGCTCATCGCAACTACTTTCTGAACCTTTTCAGGGTATGAAAGTGCAACTGCATAACTTAATATAGATCCTTGGCTGAAGCCAATCAATGTGACTTTTTCAGCATTTATGGGGTAGGTTTGAATTAATTCATCAATAAATCCGGCAATTAAATCTCTTGAAACTTTGGCTTGTTCGTGATCCGAAAATTTATTTTGATCCGCATCAAAATTGATTGCATACCATGCATATGCACCGTATTGCATGTTATAAGGCGCACGTGCTGAAACAATATAATATTCATCAGAAAGCTCGGTTGCAAATGAAAATAAATCGTCTTCATTGCTGCCGTATCCGTGCAATAAAAGTAAAAGTGGATTTTCGTCTAATTTTATTTTAGGTTCTCGTATTTTATATTCTAAAGATAAATTCATGGGATTATGAGATGTTTGATAACCATTTTTGATAATACGTTCCCAATAATGGAACCGGTTTTGTTTCTCCTTTTATAGCACTGGTAATACCGTAAGACCATAAAACAAATACGAAAATCCACATGGGAGCCGAAATCATTAGGCTGTCAAAATTGCTGATGATTAATCCCAGTGATATGAATGTTAAAGTAAGTCCCAGTCCTTGACGGATGTGAAATGAAGCAAATTCATTTTTGTCCTCGGAGTTCATAGACATGGCAATAAATACGCCAATTCCTAAAATATAACTGGTGATTGCGGCCGTCTTTCCTGACTCTGAATTATTATTATTAATAGTATTCATTTTTTTATGCTAAAATTAATTTTCCTTGATTCACAATTCCGTACACTTTACCTCTTAGTTCAGTTCCTAAAAAAGCAGTGTTTTTAGATTTGGATAAAATGGATGATTTTGTAAAAATGCTTTTTGGTTCCGGATTAAATAAGGTAATATTTGCTTTTGAACCTTGATTAATTGATACTGTTTCGATGCCAAAAGTTGTTTTTCCTGAAGTGAGTTTTTCTATTACGGTTTCTAATGGCAAAACAGTCATCAAAGCTCCAAAAGCACTTTCCAGACCAATAGTTCCATTCTTGGCTCCATCAAATTCCATTTTTTTGTGCTCAATATCCATCGGATTATGGTCGGATGTAATCATATCGATCGTTCCGTCTTTTATTCCTTTCAGTAATGCTTTTCTATCGGTTTCAGTTCTAAGCGGTGGAGAAATTTTATAACGGGTGTCAAAACCTTCCAGTTTTTCATCGGTTAAAACTAAATGATGTACTGCCACGCTGCACGTTACATTTAGTCCGTTAGCTTTAGCCTCTTTGATTAATTGAACTGATTTTTTAGTAGAAATGGTTGGAATATGAAGTTTTCCGCCGGTATATTCTAACAGAAATAAATTTCGTGCTATTTGCAATTCTTCGGCAAGATTTGGAATTCCTTTCAAACCCAATCTGGTAGAAACAGCGCCTTCATTAGCCACTCCGTTTCCTTTTATCGTTTCGTCTTGGGAAAAAGCAAGAAGTAATCCATCAAAATCCTGAACGTATTGTAAGGCTATTTTTAGCAAATTAGCATTGTCCAAACTTTTATTATAATCTCCAAAAGCAACTGCTCCCGCTTTTTTCATGTCATACAATTCAGCCATGTCTTTTCCTGCACTTTCTTTGCTCAAAGCGCCGATAGGATACAGTTGAGTTGCAAATCCTTGTGCTTTGTTTAAAACAAAATTCACTTGGGATTGATTGTCAATAATAGGGAAGGAGTTGGGTTGTAATGCGATTGCCGTGAAGCCACTTTTGGCAGCTACAGTAAGTCCGTTTGCTATGGTTTCACGGTCTTCATAACCAGGCTCTCCAAGCGAAACGCTGCTGTCAAACCAGCCTTGGGATACATGTAAATTATCGAGTTGTATTTCGTCTGCTTTATCTGGATTTGGTAGCCATGTTCCAATTTTTTGTATAAAACCATCAACAATTAGAATATCTGCAGTCTTATTATGAAAGGTACTTTTCGAATCGATAATTTTGGCGTCTCTGATGATTAGTTTCATATGTAGATACTATTTGTTTTTTTGATTGAATATAAAATTTACATTGACTTTTATGGCTAAAGTACAGTCATGCTCGTTTCATATTGAATTTTAAGTGTTTAACTCCGTTATTTACTTTACGAATCGTATAATTGCCATTTCAATTATTAGAAACAACAGTGCAAAGATAACAAACCATTTCCAAATTTGATTATCAGTTCTGTCAGTTTGTAAAGTGTCAAATAACGATGGGATTGATTGGATTGTTTTATAGTCAGAAAGAATAGTTTCATTTGCTGGAGCCAAATCACTTTCGGTTCTATTGTAGTTGAAACTGATGTTTTCAATCCACTCTTTTTTATTGTAAACACTGAAATTTCCTGCTTGTTCCGGATAATTATTGAAAGTCATTTTGACTTTATTATTCAGAATTTGCTGGATAGGAATAAATTGTTCTTCTAAGCCTTTTACCGTTAAAATAGCGTCTTTGTTTAGCGATGCTTCGGTTAAATGCGGGTTATTATTCCCAATTATCAGAGCACTAACGTCGTTGTTTTGATTGTTCATAGCCATCTTATAAAACGTAGGTACAATTAATGGCGATTGCTGAAAATTTGAATTTTTGCTGTTGATAGGAGCAGCAAAAACAGCAACCGCTGAAACTGAATTTGCTATCGATGTCAAGAAAACGCTTTGGTCTTCATAAAACAAAGCAGCAGGATTGGAACTGGATATTATAAAGGATTTTTTTGTCTTTGGATATTGAAAATTAGTCACCTTATTTTCAAAAACGCTATTGAATATAGGATGATTGAAGTTGATTTTGGTAATCAATTTTTCTCTGTTTTCTAAAGAATTAAATGTGAGGTTTCCAAAATTCGAGAAAAAAGAATTCAAATTGGTAATGGAACTTATCGCCGAAGGAATTACAATTAAATTTCCACCTTTCTCCACAAAAGAATTCAAAGTGGTTATCAAAGCTTGCGGAATTTCATCCAATTCATTAAGAATAATGGCGTCTTGTTCTTCCAGTTTATTGTAGTCTAAGCTGTTTAAGATATAATTGTTATAATTGAATTCTTCACTGGTATAAATTCTGGAAAGGAAGTTGCTTTTCGATAGTTCTCCAATGCTGATAATGTTGGTTTTCTTCGTTTTTGAAATACTGAAAAAAAACGTGTTGTCATAAGACAAACCATCGTCAACTATAGAAAAATAACCATGAAAGGATTGTTTAGGAATCGTGAAACTGAGGTTTTTTTTCTTTGTGTCTAAAGTTGTTATAGTTTTAGCAATAAGCTTGTTTTCATTGTATAGAGAAATTGGAATCGGGTTTAAATTCTTGCCATAACTGGATATTTGGACACTAATTTCATAAAAATTTTCTACTGTTTTATGAATGAATACGCTGTCAATAGAAACATTATTTTTTTGTTCTGCTTTTGGAATTATAAACGAAGGAAAATCAGTTGCATCACTTTTTTTTAGTTGTTGTTCATCAAGACCTATTGCATCAGTAATGATAATGATATCCTTTTTAAAAGCGGATTTATGCGCTTTTATTTTTGCCATTATGTTGTCTAATTGGAACGAAGTTGCGCTGTATTTTAGATTTTGCAAAGCATCACGAACCGACTTTATATCTGTGTTCCAATAATTTTCGGAATTGGTAATTAAAGAAAAATTTACATTTTCCGGAGTTTCCTCAAGTAATTCCTGAACCGCTCTTTTTAGCAATTCCCCTTTTTTGCCTTTGGCTTGCATGCTAAAAGAATTGTCCAAAATAATATACAATTCATTGGTGGCATTTTTGCTGTCTTGGGACTCGGAAAAAGGTTGCGAAAATGCGAAAATAAGGCAAGTTAGAAGTAATAAACGACAGGCGAGAAGCAACCATTTTTTGATTTTAGAGCTTTTTCTGGTTTGAATTGAAAGTGCTTTTAAGAACCGAACATTGGTGAAATATTCTTTTTTGAAATGGCGTAATTGAAACAAATGAACCAAAAGTGGAACAATCAACAAGAACAGAAAGTATAAAATTTCGGGATGTTTAAAATGCATTCTGAGGTTGAGTTTACTTTACTGTATTTTGTTTTCAACGGTGTTCATTGAATTTCAGGAGTCAAAAATACAAATTTGTTGACAGTTTTAGATGAAGTTGTTATAATTTTTCAAAGGAATAAACTAGTGACATTCATTAGGAATATATTGTGTATTTTAGCTTTCTAATAAATTTTAAAAACATGAAAAAGCCGTTTGCGGTTCTTCTATTAATCTTCCTTTTTACAAGTGTTCATGCACAAAAAAACAAATTGAATTTACTAATAGGAACCTATACCCAAAGTTGTGACAGTAAAGGGATTTATGTATATGATTTTGATTCAAACACAGGTGATTTCAGTTTTAAAAATGCGACTGAAAAGGTTTTAAATCCCAGTTATTTAACAGTTTCAAAAAATAATAATTTTGTGTATTCCGTAAACGAAAATGGGACTGAAAGTACGGTGAGTTCTTTTAGTTATAATTCAGCAAGAGGAAAATTAGACTTAATCAACAAGCAAAGCTCCAAGGGTGCGGATCCTTGTTACATAATCAATGACGATAAAAATGTAATTGTTGCTAATTATTCAGGGGGAACTATTTCCGTTTTTGCTAAAAATGACGACGGAAGTCTAGCTGAAGCGAAGCAAGTTATTCAACATTATGGAAAAGGAACTAATACACAAAGACAAGAAGGTCCGCACGTACACATGGTTCATTTTTCTCCAGATAAAAAGTTTGTTTTGTCTAACGATTTAGGGAATGACAAAGTATATTCATACGCTTATAATCCTAATGCTGAACATACTGTTTTAGAATTAAAAGACAGCACCTCAGTAAAATCTGGGAGTGGACCCAGACATTTAACCTTTAGCAATGATGGTAAATTTGTTTATTTATTACAGGAACTGGACGGCACGCTAAAAGTATTTAGTTATTCTAACGGAACGTTGACAAAGATTGATGAAACGACTATTTTAGCTGAAGATTTTAAAGGATCATTTAGTGCTGCGGATATTCATATTTCACCTGACGGGAAGTTTTTATATGCCTCTAATCGCGGTGAAGCGAATAATATCACCATTTTTGAAATTCTAAAAAACGGAAAATTATTATTGAAAGGGCAAACCAGTAGTTTAGGAAAAGGACCTCGAAATTTTACCATTGACCCAACGGGTAATTTTCTTGTGGTAGCAAATCAATATACCAATGATGTAGTGATTTTTAAAAGAAATAAAAAGACTGGATTACTTGCTGATACTGGCAAAAAGATTGTTTTGTGTTCGCCGGTTTGTTTGGTTTTTACAAAGAATTAAACTTGAAAATTCACAAAAAAAGTGTTGAAAAACGAAAATTATTTTTCAACACTTTTTACTATTTATTTTTGTTTTTATCTTTAGACCTCGATCTTCAGAAAAAAATCAGGATTTAGAAACTGAACACTCGAAACTGAACACTGATCTTATTTGTTCTTGTCTTTTCTCTTTTTATCTCTGGTTTTTAGCATATTTCTATTTACAGAACCATGTGTTTTTTTCTTGGTTACCCCAGGGCCGCCTAAATTGACTTTTTTATTCTTTTTACTTTTCTCTTGAAAAGCGCCATCTCCGTCAAGTTTTTGTTTTTTCATCATAAACTTGATCGGTTGTCTCTCTTTTTCAGGTTCAATTAATTTCGATGAGATTTCAACTGTTTCCGGGAAAGGTTCAATGGCTAATACCATATTCATCAGCACTTCTATCTCTACTTTAAATTCTTCTTCGCGTGGCGCAATAAGACTTATTGCGGTTCCTGTGGCATCTGCACGACCGGTTCGACCAATTCTGTGCATGTATAATTCAGGTAATTCAGGCATTTCGAAATTGATAACGTGGGTGATATTAGAAATATCTAAACCTCTGGCCATGATGTCAGTAGTGATCAAACCTCGTAAATTTCCTTCTTGGAACGAAGCCATAGTACTCAAACGATAATTTTGTGATTTATTCGAGTGAATTACTCCAAACTGACCTTCAAAATCCTCCTCGATTCGTTCGTGAACCATATCAGAAATTTTCTTATTATTGACAAACACCAGCACACGACTCATGTCTTCGTTGTTTTGCAATAAGTGTTTTAAAAGGTTTATTTTGGTATTGAAATTAGGAACCTGATAGGATATTTGTTTGATTTTTTCCAGAGGTGTTCCTGATGCCGAAAGCGTAACTTCTTGAGGATAATCAAAATAATCATTCAAAATCGCATCTACTTCATCCGTCATTGTCGCTGAAAACAGTATATTTTGACGTTTTTTAGGCATCATGGCCAAAATAGAGGTCAATTGGGTACGGAAACCTAAATTCAGCATTTCATCAAACTCATCGATTACCAGTTTTTGCATTTCTTCAAAGCGAATCACATTATCCAGCGTTAAATCCATGATTCTTCCGGGAGTTCCCACTAGTATGTCGCAACCTGCATATACTGCTTTTTTTTGAGTGTTGATATTGACACCTCCAAAGATTCCAATAGTACGAACCGACATGTATTTTGTCAATTTCTCAATTTCTTCCGCAACTTGTACAACAAGTTCACGAGTAGGAACCAGCAGCACTATTTTTGGCGTATGACCGGGAGTAAATTTATATAGTTTCAACAAAGGCAATAGGTAAGCAAATGTTTTACCAGTGCCGGTTTGAGCGATTCCCATCATATCTCTTCCTGACATTATCACAGAAAATGTTTTTTCTTGAATAGGAGTAGGCGTTGTAAACCCTAAATCATCTATCGCTTTTTGTACGGATTTAGGAAGATTGAATTGCTCAAAAGTAGTCATTTGTTTAAATTTTTTCCAAATATAGTCTTTTTGAAAGTAATGCTCTAAAAGCGATAAATATCAATATATATTTTATTTTGACGATCCGTTTGTAACAATGCTAACAGCAGCTTATACTTAGGCTATCAACTTGTTAAATGGGAGCTACGAACCTGCTTGAATTTTTCGAGAAATATCCTGATGAAGCATCGCGTATTGAGGGATTCAAAGCCAAACGGCTTGAAATGGGAATTATATGTAAAAAATGTAAACATACCAAACATTACTTTCGTAAGACAGATTTGAAATTTCAATACAAAAAATGCGGTAGTCATGTCAGTCCACTTGCGGTCAATGCACAACTTTACTACAAAACGTAAAAGTGTAAAACTACTTTTTCGAATTAAAATAAAAAGAATTTTACAACGTAATTTTTTGAAATATTTTTTAAGCCTGCAAAAAAATGGTAGGCAGATGTCCGAAATATTTATCTGTATTTTTTAATATCTTCTGTAAATTACTCGATATTAAATATTTTTAAAGTCTTTATTTAATATTGAAATTTTGTCGGAATATTTCATTTTACAATTAGATTCTTAGCGGATTCATGATCTAATTTCTTAGCTGTTCTAATATTATTACTATCTTCTTTTATGGAGTTTTACCTGTAATGATTAGTTTTCGTTAAGAATGATTATTATCAAGAGTTTTCCAAGTATCGATATCAATTATTGAACCTTTACAGAAATGTTTCTGTCAGTGTACAGTTTATTCCTTATATGTATTTTCCAATATTAAAATAATGGCATTTTTAATCCTCTCCATGCCTTTTGGTGTATTTATTGGATATTCCGCTGCAAAGTGCACCACGATTCCGCTGCAAAGTACACCACCCATTCCGCTGCAAAGTACACCACCCATTCCGCTTCAAAGTACACCAATTATTCCGCTGCAAAGGTCGCCACTTATTCC